>VXNP01000133.1 GCA_009840525.1 Gammaproteobacteria bacterium | reverse complement strand
TCTGCGGGGGGCGCTGCCTTGGCGGGCGCTACGCGTCTGCCCGTTACTCCCATCAGTGTTGCGTTCGCCCGGGGCCCCCTTTGGGGGGGGGCGGGGCCCCCCCGCCACCCCCGCCCGATCCATGCAGAACATCACCGGAAGATCCTGCAGGGCGACGTCGTGCACGATGGAGTCGAAGCCCCGCTGCAGGAACGTGGAGTAGATGGCCACCACCGGGCGCACCCCTTCCGTGGCCATCCCTGCGGCCGAGGTCACACCGTGCGCCTCCGCGATGCCCACGTCGAAGTGGCGGCTCGGGAACGCCTTGTCGAAAATGTCGGTGCTGGTTCCGCTCGGCATTGCGGCCGTAATGGCCACGATGCGGTCGTCCTCCGCCGCGAGATCGGTCAGCGCCCTGCCGAAGACCTTCTGGTAACGGGGCAGCCCGACCGGCTTCTTCGGCGAAAGCCCGGTGATCTTGTCCCAGGGGGAGGACGCGTGCCACTTGACGGGGTCCTCCTCCGCGGGCTCATAGCCCTTGCCCTTCTGCGTCACCAGGTGCACCAGCACCGGTCCCTTCATGCGGCGGACGCGCTGCAGGGTGTTGACCACCATCTGCATGTCGTGCCCGTCGAAAGGCCCGAAGTAGCGGAATCCCAGCTCCTCGAAGAGCATGCCCGGCACGAACAGGTGCTTCACGCTCTCCTCGAACCTGCCGGTGGCGGACTGCATCACGTCGGAGATGGTGGTGGGGACGCGCTGCATCAGCTCCTTCACCTGATCGCGCACCCGGTTGTAGAGCGGGTTGGTGATGACGCCGTTCAGGTACTTGTTCATCGCCCCCACGTTGGGAGCGATCGACATGTCGTTGTCGTTGAGGACGACGACGAGGTCGCGCTCGCTCGCGCCCGCGTTGTTCAGGGCCTCGTAGGCGAGCCCGCACCCGATGGCTCCGTCCCCGATGACCGCGACGACATCGAAGTCCTCGCCCTTGTGATCGCGTCCGATGGCCATCCCCACCGCCGCCGAGATGGAGGTCGCGGCGTGTCCCGCGCCGAAGACGTCGAAGTCCGACTCGGCCCGGCGCAGGAAGGGAGCCAGGCCGTCCTTGCGGCGAATGGTATGCAGGCGGTCGTTCCGCCCCGTGAGGATCTTGTGGATGTAGGCCTGGTGGCCCGTGTCCCACACGATGCGGTCGCGGGGGGTGTCGAAGACGTAATGCAGCGCCACCGTGAGCTCGGCGACGCCCAGGCTTCCCCCGAAGTGCCCGCCCACCTTCGCGACGACATCGATGAGGCGTTCGCGCACCTCGCGCACGAAGTCCGGCAACTGGGAACGCGAGAGCCTGCGCACGTCCGCCGGTCGCTTGACGTAGTCCAGAATGGCCACCCCAATCACTCCATCTGCGGGTTTCGCGGGTCCCGCGATTGCCGGGACCGAATTCCTAATATAACCGGATTCGCGCCTGCTGTTGCAGAGGGTCGTCAAGCCTCTACCGGCTGCGGTGCACGACGTACTCGGCGATGGCCGCCATGGGCCGGGAATCGAGCCCGGCATCCGCCAGTGCCCGGTTTGCCAGGGAGACCTGCCGGAGCGCCCGGCCGCGAGCCCCGTCCAGCCCGTAGAGGCCGACGTAGGTCGACTTGCTGAGGGCCTGGTCGCTGGGGTGCTTTCCCAGTTGGTCCGCCGAGGATGTGGCGTCCAGAAGGTCGTCCGCAATCTGGAATGCCAGCCCCAGCGCGCGCCCGTAGCGATGCAAGGCCTCGACGCGGCGACGGTCGGTCCCGGCCGCCAGCCCGCCCATCCGGGGGGCGGCCGCCAGGAGCGCCCCGGTCTTGAGCGCGTGCAGCCGGTCCAGCCGGTCCGGCAAAAGGGTCCGGCCCTCGGATTCGAGGTCGAGGGCCTGCCCCCCGACCATTCCTCCCGCGCCCGCGGCCCGCACCAGCGTGCGCACGATCTCGCGCACGACCTCGTCCGCGCATCCCAGTTCAAGCGAGGCGCGCCAGGCCTGCAGCGCGGCTCCCGGAATCAGCGTTGCCGCGGCCCGCGCTGTGCTGCGGGCCCCGAACACGTGGTGCGGGGTGGGAGATCCTCTGCGCAGTTCGGCGTCGTCCATGCACGGGAGGTCGTCGTGCATGAGAGAGTAGGCGTGGATCATCTCGATGGATGCGGCCAGATCGTAGCAGGCGTCGTCGACCTCTCCGCCGCAGGCCGCGTACGCCGCGACACACAGGATGGGCCGAACCCGCTTGCCGTCGGTAAGGAGGCCATGCCGCAGCACGGGGCCGAGTGAAGGAGCGACGCGTGGGGTCAGGGCGGCCAGGGCTCGCTGCAGGGCCAGCCCGACCTGCCTCCCCTGCTCGTCCAGGAAGGATGTCAGATCGAAGTCGCCGCTCGGCGCCGGGATCTCCCGCGACGCGGAAGTCCCGCTCACCCGGCGTCTTCCCGCCGACGGGCTTCGCCCTCGATCAGCTCCTCGACGCGAAGCTCGGCCGCGGACAGCAGCCGCTCCGCCGCGCGAACGTGCCGGATTCCTTCCTCGAAGAGCGCGAGGCTCTGCTCCAGCTCGACGTCCTCGGCGTCGAGGGCGGCAACGATGTCGTCGAGACGCCGCAGCCGTTCCTCCACCGACAACGGCTGGGGATCGCCGGCGTCCCGGCTCGACTGCGCCGGGTTCCCCGAAGGACGGGCGTGCTCATCCATCAGAGCGCCTCCGGATCGGTGACTTCCCTTCGGCCGCCGGCGCCCACGGGACGCTCGTCGGGGCGCGTCCCGGTCACGCGGCATCCGACGCGGCCGTCGACCACCCGCAGATCGAAGGAGGACCCCTGAGGGAATCCTGCGACGTTCCTGAGCACCCGGCCCGAGCGGTCGAGCGGCACCGCGTACCCCCGGCTGAGGGTGGCCAGGGGAGAGAGCGCGTCCAAGCGCCCGGAGGCGCTCTCCATCCGGGCGCGCCGGGCGGCGAGCCGGGCGCGCATCGCCGCCGCCAGCCGCTGACTGCGGCCGAACACCTGGGCGGTCCGCGGCTCGATGACGCCGTCGATTCCCCGGCGAAGCCGGCCGGCACGGAACTCCAGGCGGTCGCGGTAGCGGTGCACGGAGCGCCGGAGGCCGGTGGAAAGACGCGGCCGCAGGTCGGCCAGCCGCCGAGCCAGCGCCGCGCGGTCGGGCACCACCGCCTCCGCTCCGGCCGAGGGGGTGGGGGCGCGCAGGTCGGCCACCAGATCCGCGATGGTGACATCCACCTCGTGGCCCACGGCGGAGACCACGGGTACCGGGCAGGCGGCGATGGCGCGGGCGACCTCCTCGCGGTTGAACGCCCACAGGTCTTCGAGCGAACCCCCGCCCCGCCCCACCAGGACGACGTCCGCCCGTCCGCTCCGGCCGATCTCGTCAATGGCCCGCGCCACGTCCTCCGCGGCGCCCTCCCCCTGCACGCGGGCGCTCCTCAGCAGCACCCGCGTCCAGGGAGCCCGCGCCCCGATCACCGACAGGATGTCGTGGAGGGCGGCCCCCGTGGCGGAGGTGACCACCCCCACGCAGGCCGGGCACGCCGGCAGCGCGCGCCTGCGGGCGGGATCCATGAGGCCCTCCGCCTGCAGCTTGCGCCGCACCTGCTCGAAGGCCCGGCGCCACAGCCCCTCCCCGTCCTCGGCCGTCAGCCTGCGCACGCGCAGTTGGTACCGTCCGCGCGCTTCGTAGAGGGTCACCGAGCCGAACGCCCGCACCCGGGTGCCGTCCTCCGGGTCGGCCGGAAGCCGGCGGGCGTCGCTGGCGAACATGACTGCGCCGATATGCGCGGTCTCGTCCTTGAGCGTGAAGTACCGGTGCCCCACGGCGGTGCGGCGCCAGTTGCCGACCTCACCGGCCACCCAGAGGGCCGACATGCCCTGCTCGAGCAGAAACCGCGCCCGGCGGTTCACCTGCGCGACCGTCCACGGCTCGGCCGCTCCGCCGCGCTCCCCCGAAGCCCGCGCCGGGGCTTCCACCGGAGCGCCCGCCGCCGAGCCCGGCTGCTCCCCGCACAACGCGTGCCTGAAGAGGTCGAGCGGCCCGTCCTGCGCGGCCATGGGCGGCTCAGCCCCGGCCTTCGTCAGCGTGCAGCCGCACGGCGGCGTCGACCGTATTGGAGAGCAGCATCGCGATGGTCATCGGGCCGACCCCTCCGGGAACCGGCGAGATGGCGCCCGCGATCTCCCTGACCTCGTCGAAGACCACGTCGCCCGTGATGCGGTATCCCCGCTCGCGGGTCGAATCGTCCACCCGGTTGGTGCCCACGTCGATCACGGTGGCCCCGGGGCGCACCATTCCCCCGGTGACGGTTCCGGGACGCCCGATGGCCACGATGAGGATCTCGCCGAGCCGGGTCACGGCGCCCAAGTCGGGGGTGCGGCTGTGGGCGACGGTGACCGTGGCGTTCCCCCCGGGCGCCTTGCGCATGAGCAGCGACGCCATCGGCTTCCCCACGATGTTGGAGCGTCCCACGATCACCGCGTGTTTGCCCGAGGGATCGACGCCCGAGCGCAGCAGCATCTGGATCACCCCGGCGGGCGTGCACGGGGCCAGCACATCGGGGGCGCCCGTGGCGAGCCGGCCCACGTTCACCGGGTGAAAGCCGTCCACGTCCTTCCCGGGCAGAATCCGTTCGAGCACCACCTGGTCGCGAATCTGGTCGGGCAGGGGAAGCTGCACGAGGATGCCGTGAATCGCGGGATCGGCGTTGAGCCCGTCGAGCAGTCCCAGCAGTTCGGGCTCGGGAGTCGAGCCAGGCAGGGTGATCTGGCGGGAGTGGATCCCGGCGGCGCGCGCGGCGCGGTTCTTCATCCGCACATAGCTGTGGCTCGCCGGGTCGTCCCCCACCAGCACGGTCGCGAGCCCGGGCACCAGCTCGTCCCGTTCCTTGAGGACGGCGACCCGCTCCCGAAGTTCCCGGCGGATCGCATCCGCGATCTCCGTCCCCGAGATGATGGCGGCGCTCATCGGGCGAACCCCACGGCGCGGGTTTCGCGAATCACCACGATCTTTATCTGGCCGGGATAGCGCAGTTCCTCCTCGAAACGGCGCGCGATGTTCTCCGAGAGCGCATTCGTCTCGTCGTCGGAGACCCGTTCCGGTTCCACCATGACCCGCACCTCCCGCCCCGCCTGGATCGCGAAGCAGCGCTCGACTCCGGGATACTCGAGGACCGTGTTCTCGATCTTCTCCAGCCTCTTGACGTAGCTGTCGAACATCTCCCGGCGCGCCCCGGGACGGGACCCCGAGATCGCGTCCGCCGCCGTCACCAGAAATGTCTCCGCGTAGCGGTGCGGCTCCTCGTCATGGTGCGCGCGGATCGCGTTCAGGACCTGATCCGGCTCGCGATACCTCTCGCAGAGCGCGTATCCCAGCTCCACATGGGTCCCTTCCTGGTCGTGGGTCATCCCCTTCCCCACATCGTGCAGAAGCCCGGCACGCTTGGCGATCTGCACATCGAGCCCCATTTCCGCGGCCATGCCTCCCGCCAGCAGCGCCACCTCCTTCGAGTGCAGCAGCTGGTTCTGACCGTAGGAGGTGCGGAAGCGAAGGTGGCCGAGCGCCTGAACGATCTTGGGGTGCACGTCGTGGATCCCCAGCTCGTAGAGCACCTCCTCCGCGGCCGCGAGCATCGTCCGCTTGACGGATTTCTCGCTCTTCTTGACCAGGTCCTCGATGCGGGCGGGATGGATCCGGCCATCCTCGACGAGCTTGCCGAGGGCTACCCGGGCCACCTCGCGGCGGATGGGGTTGAACCCCGAGAGGATGACCGCTTCGGGGGTGTCGTCGATGATGACGTCGATGCCCGTGGCCTGCTCGAAGGCGCGGATGTTTCGCCCCTCGCGCCCGATGATGCGGCCCTTCATCTCGTCGGAGGGCAGCTGCACGACGGACACCGTCATCTCGGCGGTCTGCTCCGCCGCCATGCGCTGGATCGCCTGGGCGATGATCTTGCGCGCCTCGCGCTCACCCGTGCGCTTCGCCTCGGCCTCGATGGCGCGAACGGTGCTGGCGGCCCTGGCGCGGGCCTCGTCCTCCAGGTTCTTCATCAGGAGGCCGCGGGCTTCGTCGGCGGAGAGGCCGGCCAGCGACTCAAGCGTACTCTGCACCGACCGCTCGGAGGCTTCGACTTCCTCGAACCTCCGGTCCAGCTCGCCGTTGCGGCGCTGGAGCGTCTTCTCCCGCTCCTCCAGCGCCCCCTTCCCCTCCTCCAGGCGGGTTTCGCGCTCGTTCAGGCGGTCGAACTTGCGATCCAGGGAATCCGATCGTTGGCCGATGCGCCGCTCAAGCGTCTTGACCTCTTCCCGGCGCCGAGCCTCCTCGGACTGCCAGGACTCGCGCAGCCGATAGACCTCTTCCTTGCCCTGGAGGGCGGCGGCTTTGAGGGTGGTGTCGGCTTCGTCGTTGGCGCGGGCGATGATGCGTGACGCATCGTCGCGGGCGGCGGCGCGTTCCTTTTTCTGCCTGGTGCGCTCGATGCCCCGTCCCAGCAAATATCCGGCTGCGGAGCCGAGCGCCATCACGACCGCCGCAAGCAGAATGCTTTGCGGGTCCATTGTATGCGCTCCGGATCAGGCGCACGCGCGCCTGCCAGTTCCATTCACGTGGGGCCGTTCCGACCGAGGACGAAGCCGACCCTGACCGATTGCGTGCCCGCGCCGTACCGCCGACGACGGGCGGAATGCTTCTAAAGCTCGTCACAATATGAGGATGGAGCGGACAGGCGCAAGCGATGGGGCGGGATTCAGGATCCGGTGTGCTCCGCCAGCTCGGCCTCAACTTCCTCGGCGAGCGATCCGGATCGGCGCGTTATCCGCGCGCGCAGATCGGCCAGATCGGCCTGAGCCTCAAAGTACCGCGCGGTGATCGAGAGGGCCGCAAGGATCGTGGCCTTGTATGAATCCATCAGCCCGGCCCGGCGGTGGACCTCGCTGATGTTCTCATCAAGGAAACGGGCACATCGCTCGATTTCGTCGCGGTCGGCGGTGGACCGGATGGCGTACTTCTCGCCCGCGATCTCGACCGTAAGGGATACTGCCTTCTCCGTATCAGCCATCCCGGCCCTCCAGGAATCGTATGCGGGCCATCATCCTCTCCACCACTGCGCGGCCCCGTTCGAGGCGTCCTTCCAACTCGCGCCGCTCCTGCTCGGCCGCGCGCAGTCTTTCCACCACGCTCTCCGGGCTTGCTTCGCCCTCGGCGATGGGAGCCAGGAACTCCATCAACTCCTCGTTTCGCTCCCCGGCCGACCGCAGTTCGGCCCTCAACTCCGCGCTCTGCCGGATCAGTCGCCGGACCGCCGACTCCAGGCGTGCGAAGGGCTCACTAGCGTCCGGAGTCTGCTGCGCCTGCTCTTGGTTCGACACCGAACTCCTCCTTGAGTCGCTGGATGAGACGCCGCACCGCGCGGTCGACGGCCTTGTCCGTCAGGGTCCGGCGTTCCGACTGAAAGCGCAGGCGGAATCCGACGGACCGGGAGCCGTCCGGCACATCCCCGCCGCGGAACAGGTCGAAGACGGACACTCCGGCGAGATCCCTGCCTCCGCCCCTCTCGAGGAACTCCAGCACCTGCCGGGCCGGGAGCGATTCCGGAATCAGCAGGGCCAGGTCTCGCTCCACCGCCGGGAAGGCGGGAAGCGGGCGGATGACCGGGTCGGGCCGTCCCCGGACACCGTCTCCCAGTTCGAGTTCCAGCCCCCAGACCGGTCCGGCCCAGACCGGAGCGTCCACCCGGTCCGCGCGCACCTTGCCGGCGCCGCCCACCACCGAGCCGTCGGCCGCGCGCAGCAGAAACTCGCACCCTTCCTCGAAAAAGGTCGAGTCGAAGGTGCCGGGCTCCACCAGGCACTCCCCCGGGAGCACGGCCGCCACCAGTTCCTCCGCCAGTCCGCGCAGCTCCCACTCGTCCCATGGCCGATCCCCGGCCGACCAGTGGCGGGGCCGCCGCCGCCCGGTCATCGCGACCGCCAGCCGGTTCGTCTCGCGCGGCAACCCGCCGGACCCGTCGGCACCGAATACCGCCCCCATGTCGAAAATCCGGATGTCGGCGGCGCCCCGCGCGAAGTTGTGCTCGACCGCCTGCAGCAGCCCGAAGAGCACGGTCCGGCGCAGGTGGCTCTCTTCCGCGGACACCGGATTGAGCACCTCGACCTCCCCCTCCTCGGCGGGCGCGAACGCGGTCGTGTGCGCCTCCAGGAACCCGCGGCCCACCAGGATCGTCCTGAGACGGTCGTGCAACCGCAGAAGGGGATCGTCCGGGACCGCCCCCGGGCGGAAGGCGCCCAGGCTGTCCGGGAAACGGTCGTACCCGTGGACGCGCGCGACCTCCTCGACCAGGTCGATCTCGCGAAGGGTGTCGTAGCTCCGGTGCCCCGGAACGGTGACTTCGATTGCGCCGGCGGCGGGCCTGCAGCCGTATCCGAGCGGCTCGAGCAACTTCACGATGTCGGCGGCCTCAAAGCGCACGCCAAGCAGCTGCCCGACCCGTTCGGGACGAAGCGTCACGACCGGCGCGCGCCAGGGCCGGGGGCAGGCGTCGAGGAGGGTGGGCGCCGACTCGCCGCCCGCGGTCGCGACGATGATCGAAACCGTGCGCCGAATCGCCAACTCCAGCCCGGCGGGGTCGACTCCGCGTTCGAAGCGGTAGCTTGCGTCGGTCGACATGCCCAGCGCCCGCCGCACCGCGCGCACCCCCTTCGGGTTGAAGAGCGCGCACTCCAGGAGCACGTCCGTGGTCCCCTCGCCGATCTCGGATTCGCTCCCGCCCATGACCCCGGCTATGGCCAGCGCCCGCTCGGGATCGCAGATGAGGAGCATTCCCTCGTCCAGTTCGCGCCGTTCGCCGTCCAGCGTCCGCACCGTCTCGCCCTGCCGGGCCCCCCGGACGACGATCTCGGGTCCCGCGACCCTCGCGAGATCGAAGGCGTGCAGCGGCTGACCCAGCTCCAGCAGCACGTAGTTGGTGGCGTCCACCACGTTGTTGATGGGATGGGCGCCCGCAGCCCGCAGGCGGGACGCCAGCCACTCCGGGGAAGGGCCGACCCGCACCCCGCGCACCACCGCCGCCATGTAGCGCCAGCACTGCCGCGGGTCGTCGATGCGGACGCGCGCCCCCGCGCCGTCGACCGCCGGCGACCCGGTGCGCACCGTGAGTTCGTGCTCGACCGCTCCGGGGAGTTGGGCGAGGCGGATCCCGCCCTCGCCGACCAGTTCGCGCGCCACGCCCACGTGCGAGAGCAGGTCGCCCCGGTTGGGCGAGACCTCGACATTCAGGCGGTGGTCGTCCAGGCCGACGGTGGGGGCGAAGGGGCTTCCGGGGTCGAACTGTCCCGCCAGCTCGAGAATGCCGCGGTGGTCGGTGCCCAGCCCCAGTTCGCGGGCCGAGCAGAGCATGCCGCGCGACTCCTGGCCGCGGATGCGGACGCGCTTGATGCGCAAGTCCCCCGGGAGGACGGCGCCCACCGGCACGAAGGGGTAGCAGGTGCCCGCGCGGACGTTGGGCGCTCCGCACACCACCTGCACGGTGCCGTTGCCCCCGTCGACCTCGCAGACGCTCAGCCGGTCCGCGTTCGGGTGCCGGCGCACTCGCTCTACGCGGCCGATCACAACCCCGGCGATCTCCGCGGCCAGGTCGGTGATTCCCTCCACGGGCGCGCCGCGCATCGCCAGCCGGGCCGCGATCTCCCCGGCACCCAGGTCGAGCCCGGGCGCCACCGCCCGCAACCACCGGCGCGAGACGTTCATGCGAACTGGGAGAGGAAGCGGATGTCGTTTTCGTAGAGCATCCGGATGTCGCTAATCCCGTACTTGAGCATGGCGATGCGCGCGGGCCCCATGCCGAAGGCCCACCCGGAATAGCGTTCGGGATCGATGCCCACGTTCTCGAGCACCGCCGGATCAACCATGCCGGCCCCCATGACCTCCAGCCAGGCCGTCTCCTCGACGCTGCCGTCCGCTCCCACCACGCGCCTCTTCACGTCGACCTCGGCGCTCGGCTCCGTGAACGGAAAGTAGCCCGGGCGGAAGCGGACGCGGGTGCCGGGTCCCCAGAACCGGCGCGCAAACTCCGACAGGGTAGCCTTGAAGTCCACGAAGGTGATGCCCTCGTCCACCGCCAGGCCTTCGATCTGGAAGAACGCGGGCGCGTGCGTCGCATCCCAGGTGTCACGCCGGTAGGCCGGGCCGGGGGCAAGGATGCGCACGGGAGGGCGGTACTGCTCGAGGATCCGGATCTGGACCGGAGAGGTGTGGCTGCGCAGGAGCCCCCCGCCTTTCAGGTACAGGGTGTCCTGCTCGTCCGCGGCGGGATGGTCCAGGGGCGTGTTGAGCGCAACGAAGTTGTACCACTCGGTCTCCGCCTCGGGCCCGCGGGCGCGCGTAAACCCCAGACGCGCGAAGATGTCGCAGATCTCGTCGACGACCAGGGTGACGGGGTGCCGCGCCCCCCTCCACCGGTCCCGCCCGGGAAGCGTGAGGTCCCGCGCCGGCGTACCGGTGTCCGCGCGCTCCCTCGCGAAGCGGCGTTCCCTCTCTTCCAGCGCGCCGCGCAGCACCTGCTTGACCCGGTTCGCTTCGGCGCCGACGGCCGGGCGTGCTTCCGGGCTGAGGCCGCCGAGCTGGCGCAGAATCCGCGATACGCGCCCCTCCCTGCGGCCCAGGAATGCTACCCGGACCTGCTCCAGGGCAGCGGGATCACGCGCGCCGTCGATGGCGTCCTGCGCCTCCCGTTCGAGCGCCCGGAGCTCATCAACGAGAGAGCCGGCCTCGGACACGAGGGATCGGATCAGGCGCGCGAACCGCGCTCAGGCACCGGCCAGTCCCTGTTTGGCGCGGTCCGCCAGGGCAGCGAACGCCTCCGGATTGCGCACGGCCAGATCGGCAAGCGATTTGCGGTCGAGTTCGATACCCGCCCGCTGGAGGCCGTTGATGAACCGGGAATAGGACAGGTCGTGCTGCCGGGAGGCCGCGTTGATGCGCGTGATCCAGAGCCGCCGGAAGTTCCGCTTCTTCTGCTTGCGGTCGCGGTAGGCGTACTCCCAGCCGCGCTCCACGGCATCCTTGGCCGTGCGGTAGAGCTTCTTTCTGGCGCCGAAATAGCCTTTGGCCTGGCGAAGAATCTTCTTCTTGCGACGTTTGCGCGCGGGGGCGCCGGTCGTTCTGGGCATGGGGTTCTCTCTCCCGCGGCCTTATGAGTTGGGAAGCAGGCGGCGGAGCCTGCGCTCGTCCGCGCCGGACACCAGCGTGGCGGAGCGCAGGCGGCGCTTCCGTTTCCGGGTCTTCTTGGTGAGGATGTGGCTCTTGTACGCCCGCATCCTGCGGAGCTTGCCGCGGCCGGTGCGGCGGATCCGCTTGGCCGCTCCGCGGTTGGTCTTCATCTTCGGCACGATCAACTCCTCGGGGCCAGAACCATCGTCATGGTGCGCCCCTCCCTCACCGGGCGCGTCTCTATCTTCGAAACCTCTTCCAGGTCCTCCGTTACCCGCCTCAGCACCTCCAGCCCGATCTCGGGGTGCGAGAGCTGCCGCCCGCGAAACATCATCGTCAGCTTCACCTTGTTGCCATCGCCGAGGAAGCGGCGGGCGTGCCGGACCTTGAAGTCGTAGTCGTGATCCTCGATTCCCGGCCTGAACTTCACTTCCTTGATCTGTATGTGATGCTGCTTCTTCTTCGCTTCCTTGGCCTTGCGGGCCGCGTTGTACTTGTACTTCCCGTAGTCCATGAGCCGGCATACGGGCGGACGCGCAGCCGGCGCCACCTCGACCAGATCAAGGCCGGCCCTGCCGGCCCTTTCGCGCGCCTCCTCGATGGAGACGATACCCACCTGGGCGCCCCGCTCGTCGATGAGCCGAACGGGACTGATTCTGATCTGGTCGTTGACTCGGATCCTCTGTTCCTTTATGGCCTGTTCCTCCGTGGTTCAAATGAACCCGCCGTCCGGCGAGCATCGTGGGACAAAAAAACCCGGGCCACCCCGGGACACGAAACGCCGGGCGGCCGATCGACACTGCTCGCCGGCCGGCCCGTCTCGTAACCCTGCGGCGCCTGGCGCCGAAGGTGGAGGGAACGTGCGATCCTCGCTTCCGCGTTGTCAACGGCGAAAGATAGGGATGAGCGGCGCAGGGTCAAGCGAGGCGCTTCAGGTACAGCCGCATTCCGGCCCAGTCGTTGGCCGCGTTGAATACATCGAAGTAGCGCCGGGCTCTCTCCTGCCCGATCACGACCGCCTGCCGTTCCCTCGTCTCCCTCTCGTACTCCTCGCCGAGCCGCATGTCGTCCGTCCCCAGGCTGGCCCGCGCCCGCTCTTCCAGCGCCGCCAGCGCGTCGCTCAGCTCTTTGCGCCGGTCGTCGAAATCGTCGTAGATGCCGAAGTGGGCCACCGCGAAGCGGTCGGGATCGTAGATCCGCACCCGCTCGAGCGTCGCCTGCCAGGCCTCCGCGTCCACTCCGGGCGCCGGGGTGGGCGGGTGCGCGGGAGCGCGGCGGTCGAGGATCACGCCCAGCGCGTCGCCGCACAGCAGCACGCCGTCTCGGTCGTGCAGCCAGGCGACGTGATGGCCGATGTGGCCTGGTGTCGAGATCGGGCGCAGGAGCCGCAACGGGGCACGCCCGCCGGGCTCCCAGGGACGGATGTTGCGCGCCGGCACCGGGCGCACCTCCCCCCACAGGAGGTCGTGGGCGTCGCCGAACGTGCGCCGCGTGCTGCGCACCAGGCGCTCCGGGTCGGCGATGTGGGGCGCGGCGTCCGCGTGCACGTATATGGTCAGCGCGTCGTTCTCAGCCACCAGATGTCCCGTCGCGCCTGCGTGGTCCAGGTGGATGTGGGTGAGGAAGACGGCGCGCAGGTCGGAGATCGCCAGACCTCGCTCCGCCAGGCGGGCCCGGAGCGTATCCAGGCAGGTCGCAGGTCCCGGATCGACCAGAACCGGCTCGGGGACCTTCATCAGGAAGGACGAGATCGCGCCCTGAAGACCCAGATGTTCGAGGTCGAGGAGTTCGATCAACCGCTTTGCGGATAAGGACGCTCGTCGGGTCCCACGAAGACCTGGCGCGGACGTGCGATGCGCTGCTCGCGGTCGTTGACCATCTCCTCCCACTGCGTGAGCCAGCCCACGGTGCGGGGAATGGCGAAGAGCAGCGGGAACATCTCCGACGGGAACCCCATCGACTGATAGATGAGCCCCGAGTAGAAGTCGACGTTGGGATACAGGTTGCGCCGGATGAAGTACTCCTCTCCCAGCGCGATCTTCTCAAGCTCCAGGGCGATGTCGAGAAGCGGATTCTTGCCCAGCACCTCGAACACCTCGTGCGCGGTCTGCTTGATGATGCTGGCACGCGGGTCGTAGGCCTTGTACACCCGGTGTCCGAAGCCCATCAGACGCCGCTCGCCCCGCTTCACGCTTGCCATGAATTCGGGGATGTGGTCGGTGCTTCCGATCTCCTCGAGCATGCGCAGAACCGCCTCGTTGGCGCCCCCGTGAAGAGGTCCGAACAGTGCCGCCATCGCGCCGGCGTGGGCGGAATAGGGGTCGGACTGGGAGCTGCCGATGACCCGCATGGCGGTCGTGGAGCAGTTCTGCTCGTGGTCGGCGTGCAGGATGAACAGCACCTCCAGGGCGCGCTCCAGCGCCGGATGGGGCTCGTATTCGCGCACACCGATGCGGAAAAGCATCGACAGGAAGTTCTGCGTGTAGTTGAGGTTGTTGTCGGGATAGGCGAGCGGCAGCCCCTTGTGATGGCGGTAGGTGAAGGCCGCGATGGTGGGCATCTTGGCGATCAGGCGCACGATCTGCTTCCAGCGGTTCTCCGGGTCGTGGATGTTCCTGGCTTCGGGATAGAAGGTGGACATCGCCGCCACCGTGCTGATCGCCATTCCCATCGCGTGCGCGTTATAGCGGAACGCGTCGATCAGCTTGGTCAGGTTCTCGTGGATGTAGGTGTGGATCCTGACTTCGTCGCGGAAGGTGTCGAGCTCGTCATCCGTCGGCAACTCGCCCTTGAGGATGAGGTAGGCCACCTCCAGGAAGGTGGCCCTTCCCGCCAGTTGCTCGATGGGATAGCCGCGGTACTGCAGGATCCCCTTGGAGCCGTCGATGTAGGTGATGGTGCTGCGGGTATTGGCCGTGTTCGAGAAGCCGGGATCGTACGCCATCATGCCGAAGTCGGTGTCCCGGACCTTGATCCGGCGCAGGTCCATGGCCCGGATGACGTCGCCTTCGAGGATGTCGACCTCGTACTCGGCGCCGGTACGATTGTCGGTGATCGAAAGAGTGCCGTTCTGCGCCCCGCCGTTTTCCATGTCCGCTCTCCGCACGGGCTCAGGTCGAGCCGGTGCATGTCGTTTGGGTTGCGCGGGTTTCCGGTCGCCGCGGAACCCGCTTCCGCGTCAGCTCCCACCGACCGATAGTCTAACCTGCAGCGCAAGCGACGCGGTAGATGCGAGCCGCTCGCGTCGGGCTCCCCCAAGGACGCCCCATCCAGCCATGGAAGCGCCCAGCCTCTCGTGTTTCGATTGAAGGTGCCATCGAGGAGCGCGGCCGCGACCGCGCGAGCGGATCATCTCCAGGGAGGGGCAATGCGCAATTCAAGTGGGTTTTCTCTCATCGAGCTACTTCTCGTCACCCTGATCATCGGCATTCTGGCCACGATTGCGATTCCCCGGCTGACGGCGGCGCGTGACCGGGCGTTCGTGGCGACGATGCAGGCGGATCTCAGGAACCTGGCCACCCAGCAGGAGATCCACTACGCCGACGAGCTGACCTACTCGAACGACTTCGACGACCTCGCGTTTTCTTCCTCGGACCGGGTGACCGTCACCGTCACGGAAGCATCGGGTACCGGCTGGTCCGCAACCGCAGCCCACGAGGCCTTTGAAGACGACGACGGGTGCTCGGTCTACTACGGCGACGCGACGGCGACCACGCTGGGGAGTCCGGCGGGACCCGGGGAGATCGCCTGCACCCGATAGGGGAGCTTACCGAACGGTGAAGCGAACCGTGTCGATCACCCAGGGTTGCAGCGGCACGTGCAGGCCGTCCGCCACGACCGCGATGATCGTGTAGTCGCCCGGCTCCAGATCCGTCATCTCGTACTCGGTCTGGGCCAGGCCGAAGTGGACGTAGCTGCCTTCGACCGCGGGAATGGGCTGGTCGGCGGGCGTCAGGTCGGCGTTGATCAGCAGATGATGATGCCCGGTGCCCGGGTCCATCACTCCAGCCGCGACGACCTCGAGGTTGTCTACCTCGAAGACGACCCGCACGGAGCCGCCGTCGACCGTTGCGCCGTCGGCGGGTTCGGTGATGTGGACCCTCATGGCGTCGTCCATGGCGGCCGCTTCTTCAGCCATCCCGCCCTCGTCCATCGAACCACCCGCATCGCCCCCGCCACCACATCCCAGGGCGGCGAGAAGTGCGGCCAACGACCACGGGCTCCATCTGCGAGTTCCTGGCATGAGTACCATCCGTGTTGACGGGGAATGGTTGGCGGCTTCCGGCCGGCCGGCGCGGGACCGCTGCCCGTGCCAGTATTCAACCGCACCTTGCCGCCCGGCAAGACCCGGCAGGCCCGGCGGTCCGGGGCTGGAGGATGGTCGCGCCGGACAGCGCCTCGGGGGACATCCGCAAACGGCCGGATGATCTTGCCGGACGCGCCGGGGGCGCCCAATCTGCTACTATTCCGCTTTGGCGATTCCAGGCGGCCTCCGCAACCATCGATGCGGCCACGCGCCCGGCTTGCGCACAGCCTGCATCACGACATGCGGGCCGCCCCGGCAACAAGGAGATGACGCATGCGCAAACTACTTCCGATCCTCGTCATGACCCTCGCGGCAAGCACCCCGGTCGCAGCCGCTCAGAGCGCGCAGATGAACTTCTTCCTCACCAGCGCCGGGTCCGGCGACGGAGCGAACCTCGGCGGCCTCCAGGGAGCCGACCAGATCTGCCAGGATCGCGCATACGCGGTGGGCGCCGGCGACCTGATCTGGCGCGCCTACCTGAGCACGACCGGCGATTCCGGGGAGAACGCGCGCGACCGCATCGGCGACGGCCCCTGGTACAACTACGCCGGCACCATGGTCGCCCGCGACGTCGGCGACCTCCACTCCGAGAGCAACCTGCTGGGCAAGGAGAACTCGCTCACGGAGCGCGGCGAACAGGTGAACGGCCGGGGCGACTCGCCCAACATGCACGACATCATCACCGGGTCGACCATGGACGGCATGGCTTCCGACTCGGACGGCGACACCACCTGCGAGAACTGGACCAGCAACGGCAGCGACGGCAGCGCGCTGGTCGGCCACCACGACCGCGTGGGCGGCGGGCAGAACCCCACTTCCTGGAACTCCGCGCACGCCTCGCGCGGCTGCGGCCAGGAGGACCTGCAGGGCACGGGCGGCAACGGCTTCTTCTACTGCTTCGGGATCGGCAACTAAGCTAGCGCCGCGCGGCGGCGTCCTCTTCGGCGACCCGCTGCGCTTCGGGCCGCCGGATCCAGCCGATCACCAGCCAGGTGGCGCCCATCACCGCCAGCGTCAGCGCCACCAGGGCCAGGGTGCGCGCCAGCAGGCCGAGGTCGAAGACGGGCCAGCGGAACGTGTACTGGGTGAGCACGCCCCACCGTTCCGTCATCCAGTGCCATGCCGTGTGCGCCACCAGGGCGGAGAGCAGGATGTTGCCGATCTTCTCCCTGATCGCGAAGCGATAGAGGAGCTCCAGCGCCGGGACGATGATCAGCAGCGCCGCGAGCTGACCCAGCTCCACCCCGACGTTGAAGGCCAGCAGCGAGGTCACCAGGTGCGACCCCGCGAACTGCATGGTTTCGCGCAGCGCGAACGAGAACCCGAAGCCGTGGGCAAGCCCGAAGGCGAACGTGATGATCCAGCGGGTCTTCACCTTGGTGCCCACGATGTTCTCGAGCGCCATGTAGACGATCGAGGTGGCGATGAGGGTCTCGACCAGCGGCGGGAACCAGAGGGTGTTGGGGGCGAAGTTGAAGGCGGAGGCGGCCAGCGTCACCGAGTGCGCCACCGTGAACGCGGTGACGAGAATCACCAGCGAGCGGATCTTCCGCAGCGGGGCGACCAGGCAGAGCAGGAAGAGCAGGTGGTCGATGCCGTCCAGAATGTGCTGGAAGCCGAGCACGACGAAGCGCCACGCCGCCTGATGCCAGCGGGGATCCAGGCGGACGACCCCGGGATGGCCCGTGTACTGGTAGAGCCGCTCCGAACCCTCGGCGGGCAGGAAGCGCAGGATCGTGTTCACCCGCAGCGCCAGCCGCTCCAGCCCGGGATCCATCGAGAAATCGGAGTCTGCGGACGTAATGGGGTACTCGAGGAGGATGTCGAGCAGGGCCTGCTGCCACACGAGCTGCGTCTCGGGGGCAAGCGGGGGGCCGGTGACGTGCTCCAGCGCCGCCTCGTAGCTGGTGAACGAGCGGTCCGAGGGAATCGACACGAGCGCGGCCACCAGTTCGGGCGTGGGCAGCCGCTCCCCGTTCTCGAAGAGCTGCAGCGGCGTGCCGATCCAGAGCATCGCCCCCTGCCGGATCTCGTCCTCGGCCTCGGGAATGTCGAGGTAGCCCGGTCCGAAGGTCGGGAAGACGATGTCCTGCATCGTGTTGAGCGGCACGCGCACCAGGAGCCGCAGGCGGTCGCCCTCGGGCTTCACGAACATGCGCACGATGGCGTCGGCGGGGATGTCGTGAGGCACGGGAGCCCCTTCCAGCGGCGCGGATGGACGCGTCAGGCTCACCACCCCCGCGACGACGAGAGCGAGGCCGACGATGGCAAGGTGGGTTTTGCGCATGGCTGTCGGGGAACTGGGGCGCGCCGCGATCCCGGTGGGGCGCCGCAATCCACTGCGACGCGACCGGAGGCAGAGGAATCGTAACCGCCCCGGCCTTCCGCGAACAAGCCGACCGCGGTCGGCCCGAAGGATGTGCGCGCGCGGCATCAAGGCCGTATACTGTCAGCTTGTCGCAGATCCCTCTTGGCGCTGGTGATCCAGCCTTTTTTGACAAAGGAGATGAAGGGATGAGAAGAACACGCGATCTTCTTGCCGGAGCGATTCTCGTGGCCCTCGCGGCCGCCTGCGCGGACGCCGGCATGCAGACGGCCCAGATGTCGATGGACATGGACGGAGGCGACGGCATGGCGCCGATGTTCGAGGTCGATCCCTTCTGGCCCAAGCCTTTGCCGAACCACTGGCTGCTGGGCGCCACCATCGGCGTGGCGGTCGACTCGCGCGACCACGTCTACATCGTGCACCGCAACACTCCGGACCAGTTCGCGGCGCGCACCGAGATCGGGCTCGCCCAGGACCCGCCCCTGAGCGAGTGCTGCCAGCCGGCGCCGCCGGTTCTCGAGTTCGACCCGGAGGGCAATCTGGTCAACGCCTGGGGCGGGCCGCAGGAGGGCGCCGAGTACGAATGGCCCACCTCCAACCACGGCATCGTGGTCGACCACATGGACAACGTCTGGATCGGCGGCAACGGCGGCCAGGACAACCACGTGGTGAAGTTCACCCGCGAGGGCGAGTTCCTCATGCAGATCGGCCGCTCCGGAATGCGCGAGAACAGCATGGACACCGAGAACTTCGGCCGGGTCGCCAAGATCGCCTTCGACGCCGCAGCCAACGAGGCCTACATGGCCGACGGCTACCTCAACAAGCGGGTGGTGGTCGTCGACATGGACACCGGCGAATTCAAGCGCTTCTGGGGCGCGTACGGCAACGACCCGGACGACGAGTACGAGTTCATGCCCTACTCGCCGGACATCCCGCCCGCCCAGCAGTTCCGCGGACCGGTGCATTGCGCCGATCCGTCGCGCGACGGGCTGGTCTACGTGTGCGACCGCGCCTCCGACCGCATCCAGGTCTTCCAGACCGACGGCACCTATGTGGACGAGGCGTTCATCGCGCCCCAGACCCTGTCGCAGGGCTCCACCTGGGACGTCGCCTTCTCGCCCGACCCCGACCAGACCTACATCTACGTCGCGGACGGCCAGAACATGAAGGTGTACGTGATCCTGCGCGAGACCATGGAGGTTCTGTACAGCTTCGGCGACGGTGGCCGCCAGCCGGGCCTGTTCTTCGCGGTGCACAGCATCGCCACCGACTCGCAGGGCAACATCTTCACCACCGAAACCTACGAGGGGAAGCGGGTGCAGAAGTTCGTCTACACGGGCATGGGTGAAGTGACGCAGATGAACATGGGTCCGGCCTGGCCCAGCGGCGGCTGATCCGTGCGATCTCGGGAAGTTACGGGCCCCTTCGCCGCTCTCGCGGAGGGGCCCTTTTTCCGGCCCGGTTCGCGATACCACACGGCATGGGATGTGGGGATGCAGCTCTCCAACATTCCTCGCCTTCGGCGTGTCCTTGAATTGGCGCGCGGCGGATGCTGCGGGGTCGGGGCCCGGCTGTCCCGGCCAGGGCCTCACAATTCCTGAAATTCAGGATCTGAAATTCATGTCGAAGATTGGCCGGGCAGTATACCTGGCGCTGGGTGTGGCGGTGGTGGCGTCTCCCGTGCTCGCGCAGGACCAGCAGCTCCAGAATCCGCCTGACGGTGGACCCGCTATCGTCGTGCTCGAGGCCGAGCCCCTCCTTCCCGACATGGGCATCAGCCTCGATGGCGTGTTGGACGAGGCCATGTGGAGCCGCGCCCTTCCCATCACGGACTTCACGCAGCAGGAGCCGGTCGAAGGCGGCGTCCCCTCCCAGAGGACCGAGGTGCGGGTTCTCTTCGACGAGGACAACATCTACATCAGCGCGATCCTCTACGACGATCCCGAAGGCATTCTCGCCTACCAGATGCAGCGGGACGCGCCGCTGATGACAGACGACCGTTTCATGTGGATCCTCGACACCTTCAACGACGGACGAACCGGGTACTTCTTCGAGATCAACCCCAACGGCCTCATGGGCGATGGCCTCATCACCGGCAGCGGTGGCGGCGGCGGACGGGGCGGTGGTGGTG
>VXNP01000070.1 GCA_009840525.1 Gammaproteobacteria bacterium | reverse complement strand
CCGCCCGCCCCCGCCACCAGCCGGGATATCGTCACGGTCTTCAAGACCGTACTCCGTCAGGGACGGGGAACCCTGCCCGGCGGCCTGCCGACCATCCTCAAGGGTGCCTCCGTCGAGAAGGCTGGAGAGAGGGGGTTGAGGATCGGGCTTCCCGAAGGCATGGGACTCGATGATCTTCCCCGCAACTCGCTCGCATCGCTCAGGCAGGCGCTCGCCCGTCACCTCGACTACGCCCCTGACATCGACGTCGTCGAGGGCCCCCGGGCGGCCCGTTCCGCACCCCGCGCGGTGTCTCCGGAACAGGTGCGGCAGGAGCGTCTCGAGGAGCTCGTGGAGCGGGAACCACTCCTGGCACGGGCGGTAGAAGAACTCGATCTCGAATTGGTGGATTAGCAGCCCGTTGGACGCGCTTTCCCCGGCATTCGAGCGGCGATGCATCCACGCCCGCTCCTCACACACCTTCGCCCCCGAGAATCACTCGATGAAAGATCTGCAGCGGCTCATCCAGTTGGGACAGCAGATGCAGAGCCGGGTTACCGAGCTTCAGGAGACGCTGGACCGTCAGGAACTGAGCGCATCCTCCGGCGGGGGCATGGTGACGGCGGTGGTGGACGGCAAGGGTACGGTTCGCAGCATCACGATCGAACCCTCGGCCGTGGATCCCGACGATGTCGAGATGCTCGAGGATCTCGTTCTGGCCGCGGTGAGGGAAGCGCAGAACAAGGCGCGCCGGCACTACGAGAGCGAAATGAAGAAGATGACCGGCGGTTTTCCGATGCCGGGACAGCTTCCCAAACTGTTCTAGCGGCGCGCGGGAAGGCCCGATGTCGGTGATTGACCGGGTCACCAGCGAGTTCTCCCGGCTCCCCGGGGTCGGCCCCAGGACTGCGCTCCGCCTGGTGCACCACCTGCTGCGCACCGGCCCGGACGAGTCGCGGAGGCTCGCCGCCGCCATCGAGGTCCTGGCTGAGCGGGTGCGGCCCTGTGCCACGTGCGGCAACTTCGGCGACGAAGAGTTCTGCGCGATATGTTCCAACCCGCGTCGGGACACCTCTACGATCTGCGTGGTCGAGGGGAGCTTCGACGTCGGTGCGGTGGAGCGCACCGGAAGGTACGGGGGAGTGTATCATGTACTGGGCGGTCGCCTGTCGCCCCTGGACGGGATCGGGCCCGAGCAGCTGAACCTGCGGTCGTTGTTCGAGCGCATCCGTTCGGCGTCGGGCGCGGTGCGCGAGATCATTCTTGCCACCAACCCGCGGGTTGAGGGCGAGGCGACGGCAGTGTATATCGAACGTCAGCTCAGGCCGATGGGCCTGAGGGTGACGCGCCTGGCCACGGGCGTGCCCGTGGGCAGCGACCTGGAATTCGTGGATGGGACGACGCTCGCGCAGGCGCTGGAAGCGCGCCGTGAGATGTAGGAAACGGAATCGCCGCCGGGGCGGTGGAGCCAGCGGATGAACAAGAAGCTGAAGAAGGTGGGGCTGGTGGCGCTGCTGGTCGTGGCGGTCGGGGGTGTCGCGGTTCTGGTCGCGCACGACCAGATGACCCGGCACCAGCGGGACCTCTTCAGCCCCCGGGTCTTTCGGCGGCTGGCGGCTCTGGGTCACATGGCGCGCGCCCGCGCCTCGGTTAACACGGTGACCCTGCTGAAGGACTACATGGCGTGGGAGCCCCGCAAGATGCTCCGCGATCGGGCACGGGCCATCGAAGCGCGGATGGAGCGCGAACTGGCGGTGCTGGAGACGGGGCTGAGCGAGAAGATGGCGTGAAGCCATGCCGATGACGAACTACGCCGGCCGGGAGGTCAACTGCAAGATCCTCTACTGCGGGCCGGGGCAGGGGGGCAAGACCACCAACATCGAATACGTCCATTCGCGCGTGGATCCGGGAAACCGGGGCGAACTCATTTCCCTGGCCACGAAGCAGGGCAGCACGCTGCTGTTCGACTTTCTGGCCCTCGATCTTGGCGACGTACAGGGCCTCCGGACCCGCTTCCATCTCTACACCGTGCCGGGTCAGGCGTATTTCGAGAGCAGACGCCGGATTCTCCTCGAGGGCGTGGACGGGGTAGTCTTCGTCGCGGATTCCCAGACCGACCGCGACGAAGCCAACGCCGAGGCGATGCAGAGTCTCTACGAGACCCTGGAGGCGCGCGGGTGCGATGTCTCCCGTCTTCCCTTCGTGATCCAGTACAACAAGCGCGACCTGCCAGGCATCGCTCCGGTGGAACAGTTGCGTGCGCGGTTGAATCCGGCGCGCGTACCGGACTTCGAGAGCGTCGCCACGGAGGGCAAGGGCGTCTTCGAGACGCTGGCGGCGGTGAGCAGGCTGGTGGTGCAGTCGCTTCGCTGAGGTCCGGCATGGCCAGCCAACGGAATCTGCCCAACATCATTACGCTGTCGCGGATGGCCGCCTGTCCCGCGATTTTCTTCCTGGCCCTGTCCTCCGACGGCACGGTGCTGGCGGTCACCTTCGGCCTCTTTCTGGCGGCAGCTCTGAGCGATGTGTGGGACGGCTATCTGGCGCGCAAGCACAACCTCATCAGCGACCTGGGCAAGCTGCTGGACCCCATCGCCGACAAGCTGCTGCTGGTGTCCACCCTCGTGCCCATCTACATCGTCTCGCATCGTCCGGCGGGAGGGGGCGAGATCCCGTGGTGGGGCGAACTGCCCCTGTGGGTGCTCGTCGTCCTGCTGGGGCGCGAGTTGATGGTCACCCTGCTGCGGGGTTTTGCCGTGCGCCAGGGGGTGGTGATCGCCGCCGACCGCGCCGGGAAGTACAAGGCCCTTCTGCAGAACGTGTTCATGGGAGCCGTGCTCCTGTGGTACGCCCTGGTCCGCTTCGCCGAACAGGGAAGCTGGAGCGGAGCCGTATGGGATCTGTGGGTCCATTTCCACAGCGCGGTCATCGGCCTGGCCCTGCTGCTGGCGCTGGTGCTCACGATCTACTCGATGGGGCTCTATTTCTGGCGCAACCGCGGTCTGGCCGGGAGCAACCGCTGACCCGGACGGCGCCTCCCCCGGCCAGTTGCGCCATCGTCGCGGTGGGCGACGAACTTCTGGCCGGCTTCACCGTCGACAGCAACGGCGCCTGGATGGGCCGGCGGGCGGGGAGCCTGGGGCTTCCGGTGCGGGCGAGGTTCGTGGTCGGGGACAACGCGCCCGACATCCGGGGGGCGCTCGCGCGCGCTCTGGAGGTCGCCGACGTCGTGCTGGTGACGGGGGGCCTGGGTCCCACCGCGGACGACATCACGCGGGAAGTCGTGGCCGAGGCGCTGGGCAGGCCCCTCCGTCTGGACGAGGGACTGCTCGCGGAACTCCGGGCCCGATGGGCGACCTGGCGCCGGACCCGGCTTCCGGCCGGCAACGAGCGCATGGCCCGGGTGCCCGAGGGGGCGCTGGTGCTTCCCAACCGGGTCGGGACCGCCCCCGGGCTGGTCCTGGACGTGGAAGGCCGGATCGTCGTACTCCTCCCCGGCGTCCCCGCGGAGATGCGCGGGCTGTTCGACACGGGCGTGGAGCCGTTGCTGCGCGAGCGGCTGGGCGACCGTCTGCTGCCCCTGGTCCACCGCGTCTTCCATACCACCGGCATCGCCGAATCCTCGCTCGCCGAGCGCATCGACGCGGGCGTCCCCGAGAACCTGGGTGCGGTGTCCATCGCCTTCCTGCCCCGGCTCACCGGGGTCGACGTTCGGCTGAGTGCGCGGGCGACCCCGGACGATCCGCGGGCGGCCCGCCGGCTCGACCGGGTGGAGGCGCTCGTCGAGCCGATCCTGCGGCCGTACCGCTACCCGGCCGAGAGCGGGGACATCGTCGAGTGCATCGCGGCGGAAATGACGTCATCCGGGCGAACCCTCTCGGTGGCGGAGAGCTGCACGGGCGGCCTGGTGGCGCGGCGCATCACGGAGCTGGCAGGGTCTTCGGAGTACTTCCTGGGCGGGGTGGTCGCCTATGCGGACGATGCCAAGCGCGCCCATCTGGGGGTGTCCCGCGAGCTGCTGGCCCGGAAGGGGGCGGTATCCGAGGAGGTCGCGCGCGCCATGGCGGAGGGGGTGGCCCGGGCCTTCGGCGCCGATGCCGGGCTGTCCGTGACCGGAGTGGCCGGGCCGGGTGGGGGGTCGGCGGAGAAGCCCGTGGGCACGGTGTGGTACGCGGTCCACCTGGACGGCCGCACGCAGGCGCGCCGGAGCGTGCTGCCGGGCGCGCGCCGCGCGGTCCGCGAACGCAGCGCCCAGGCGGTGCTCGCGCTCCTGTACCGGATGCTGCGGGGCGGCTGAGGGTCGGCGCCGGGGCGCCGCTTGCCGGCGATACCCACTACCGGTAGTGGGTAGACCACTACGGACGGTGTAACGGCAGTCCGCACTGCGGCGCGACGCGGTCCGGCGCGGATGCAGCGCCGCTCGAAATGCCGGGAGGCGTCGTCGCCGGGATGCTACCGCAGCCAGTCCTCCAGGGTGGTTGCCAGATCCGTCCCGGCGTCCCGGTACTTCACGATGACCGGGGCATATAGCGACAGCCCCTGCGCGCGGCCCCACTCGCCGGTGACCGCGCGCGCCCCGGGGACGACCACGGCGTCCTCGGGAATCTCGAGCGGCCGGGAGGGGCCGGCGCGATACACCTTCTCGTGCACCAGGTCGAACACCGGGGTCCCGCGGGTCAGGATGACTCCCGCGGCCAGCACCGCTCCGCGGCGCACCACGGTCCCCTCGTAGACGCCCGCATTGCCGCCAACCAGCACGTCGTCCTCGATCACCACCGGGGCCGCCCCCACGGGCTCCAGGACGCCGCCGACCTGGGCCGCCGCGCTCAGATGCACGCGCTCCCCGACCTGGGCGCACGAGCCCACCAGCGCGTGCGAGTCGATCATGCTGCCCGCCCCCACCCAGGCGCCCACGTTCACGTACATGGGGGGCATGCACACCACCCCGGGACCGAGGTAGGCGCCACGGCGCACGGCCGAGCCGCCCGGCACCACCCGGACGCCCTCCCCGGCGGTGAAACGGCGCACGGGCAGGTTGTGCTTGTCCAGGAAGGCGGATGGAGCCCGGGTGTCGACCGTGCTGCCTCCGGGGGCGGCGACCGGGGTGACGCGCCCGCTGCGGAAGGCCACCAGGATGCCGCGCTTCACCCAGGGCACCGCCGCCCAGGAGCCACCGTCCTCACGCACGGCGGAGCGCAGCGATCCCGCCTCAAGGCGGCCCAGCAGTTCGCCCACGACCTTTCCGGCGGCCTCCGGAAGAGCCTCGCCGGCGGGCCAGGCATGCAGCGCGTCGATGCGCTCCTGCAGCGTTGTCCCGAGGCCCGGGATGGATGGGCTCACGTCCCCTCCGCGGCCCGCACGGCCGTCGCCACGGCCTCGCGATTGCAATCGGCAAGAGGGGCCAGCGGCAGCCTGACCCGGGGATGGATACGCCCCATCATCCCCAGCGCCGCCTTGACCGGCACGGGGTTCGACTCCACGAACGCCACCCGCATCCAGTCGGCGAGGCGGTAGTGCAGGGCCCGCGCGCGCTGCAGGTCGCCGCACGCCATCGCCCCCACCAGCTCCGCCATGGCGCGCGGGGTGGCGTTGCTGACCACCGAGATCACGCCGTCGGCGCCGAGCGCCATGAACGGCACCGTCATGGAATCGTCGCCCGACAGCAGCGCGAATCCGGCAGGTCGGCCGCGGGCGATCTCCGCGACCTGGTCGCAGCTGCCCGCGGCCTCCTTGGTCCCCACGATGTTGGGGTGCGCGGCCAGCGCCAGGGTGGTGGCGGCGGCGATGTTGCTGCCCGTGCGTCCCGGGACGTTGTAGAGCACCACAGGGCAGGGAGCCGCCTCCGCGACCGCGGTGAAGTGCTCGATCAGCCCGCGCTGCTGCGGGCGGTTGTACGGGGGCGAGACGTGCATCAGGTGGGTGACGCCGGTCGACGCGATTCTGAGCGAGAGCTCGATCGCCTCGGCCGTGTCGTTCGATCCCGCTCCCCCCACGACGGGGACGCGTCCGGCGGCCTGATCGACCGTGACCGCCACCACCCGCTCGTGCTCCTCGACCGAGAGCGTCGCCGCCTCCCCGGTGGAGCCCGCGGGCACCAGGAAGTCGACGCCCTCTTCGATCTGCCAGTCGACCAGCGACCGCAGCGCCGCCTCGTCCACCTCCCCCGATCCCCGGAACGGCGTCACCAGCGCCGTTCCGCATCCTCTGAGCATCTCGTGCTTCACCCTGCCTCTCCCGCGAGAAAATCTCGCATGGTATATACTCCCGTGCGACCGGCCAGCCACGCCGCCGCCCGTAGCGCGCCCTCCGCGAACACGCCGCGGTCGCGGGCTTCGTGGCGCAGGACGAGTCGTTCGCGGGGACCGTCGATCGATATCTCGTGTGTGCCGGGAACGTGCCCGGTCCGGATCGATGTAATGGGAGAACTCCGTCCCAGTCCTTCTTCCAGCGACCGCTCCAGGGCGATGGCCGTGCCGGAGGGAGCGTCGAGCTTGCCGGTGTGATGGGTTTCCACCACATGCGCGTCGAAGTCGCCCGCCCCGGCGAAGAGTTCGCCCGCCCGGCGCGCCAGCAACTGGAGGGCGACCGCCCCGAAGGAGAAGTTGGGCGCCCATAGCAGCGCCCCGCGTCGCTCCTTCACCCAGGCGGCGACCGCGGGCAACTGGTCGGACCATCCGGTCGTGCCGGAGACGACAGGGCACCCCGCCTCCACGCAAAGGCGAATGTTGGAGGCGGCCGACGCGGATGTCGTGAACTCCAATGCCACGTCGGCTCCGGCGATGCGGGCGCGGGTTGCTTCCCGGCGTCCTTCCACGTCCCGGCGCTCCAGCCGGGCCAGCACGTCGAAGCCCCGCGTCCGCGCGAGCACATCGATCGACCGGCCCATCCTCCCGCATCCGAGGATCACGATGCGTAGCGATTCCGCGCCGGCGCGACGTGCCACGCCCTTCCTCCGCTGTTTCCACGTTCCTGCTTCCGGACGAACGGATGCCGCCCGTGGGGAATGCCGGAATCTACCCTTTGGAGCGCTGGTCGGTCCCACGGGTGACGCTGAATCCCGCCCACTGGACATCTCGTTCGGTACCGGGGTATCGTTTGCGGGCCCGCAGCGCCGTCAACGCCTCAACTCCAAACGAGATAGATGAGCCCCAGCACTTTCGACAACCAGGCAGACCCGGCTTCCGAGGCCGATTCCGAAGCCCCGCGGGAGGAACCGGAGACAGGCGCCCCGCCGGATGACGCGCGCGCGGATGGTGCAGGGCCGGAGGCTTCCGGCGACGAGGATCCGCCAGAGGGCCGGCCGCAGGAGGAATCCTACGCGGAAGCGCCCCCGCACGAGGGCGAAGCCGGCGCGGATGCCCCCGACGAGCCGGGCCCATCCAGAAAAGATCTCGAACGCGAGATCGGCCATCTGAACGACCGCCATCTGCGTCTCGCCGCGGAGTTCGAGAACTACCGCAAGAGGGTTCGCGCCGAGAAGCTGGAAACCTGGGCGCGCGCACAGGCGGACCTGGTGCGCCGGCTGGTGGAGTCGGTCGACGACCTTCAGCGGGTCGCCCTTCTGGATCCGAAGACCGCGTCCGTGCAGGACATCGTGGAAGGCGTCGACATGGTGGAACGGAAGCTGCTTCGGGCGCTTGCGGAGGCGGGCCTGGAGGTGCTCGACCCGGCCGGCGAGGACTTCGACCCGAACATGATGGAGGCCGTCATGACGGCCCCCGCCTCCTCGGAGGACGAGGACGACACGGTGGACATGGTTCTGCAGCGGGGATACCTGCTGGAGGGCCACCTGGTGCGGCCCGCGCGCGTCAGCGTGCGCAAGCACGGCTAGACCACGGAACGCGAGGGTCTCGATGTCGCCGGCGACGAAAGACTATTACAAGGCCCTGGGCGTCTCGGAGAAGGCGACGCCCGAGGAGATCAAGAAGGCGTATCGCCGGTTGGCGAAGCGATATCACCCGGACGCCAACCAGGGCGACTCCGCGGCGTCCGAGCGGTTCAAGGAGGTGGGGGAGGCCTACTCGGTGCTCTCCGACTCCGCCAAGCGCAAGCAGTACGACCAGATGCGGCGCCTGGGCGCCTTCGGTCTGGGCGGCAACCGGCGGGGGCCCGCGTCTCCCGGTGCCGGGCCGGCGGGTGCCGGGCAGGGGTTTTCGTTCGACGATCTGGGCGGGATCGGCGACCTCTTCGGTTCGATATTCGATCGCGGAGGCCGGAAGACCGCCCGGGAGAGCTCGACGGGCCCGCGCAAGGGCAACGACGTCGAATACGTCGTGGATATCGACTTCGAGGTGGCGGTAACGGGGGGACGCGTCACCATCACGGTTCCCATGACCGAGGAGTGCGCCACCTGCGGGGGCAACGGGGCCCGGCCGGGAACGACCACCACCCGCTGCAAGGAGTGCTCCGGAACCGGGAACGTCTCCTTCGGCCAGGGCGGATTCGCGGTGAAGCGGCCTTGCCCGGCATGCCTCGGCCGGGGCAGGATTCCCACCGATCCGTGTGACGCCTGCAAGGGAACGGGAACGGTGCGCCAGAACCGCAAGATCGGGGTGGCCGTGCCGCGCGGTGTGGACACGGGCTCAAAGGTGCGGCTGAGCGGGCAGGGCGAGCGCGGCGCCAGGGGCGGTACCCGCGGGGACCTGATCATCACCTTCAAGGTGAAGCCGCACCGGTTCTTCCGGCGGGACGGGCGGGACATCCACGTCACCGTGCCCCTCAACATCGCGCAGGCCACCATGGGCACCCGCATTCGGGTCAGGACCGTGCACGGCAAGAGGGTTGTGCTCAAGATCCCGGCGGGCACGCAGCCGGGCGCGCGCTTTCGCGTCCGCGGGCACGGCATTCGGAAGGGAGCGCGGGTCGGCGATCAGATCGTCGAAATCCAGGTCCAGGTCCCGGAGGCGCTATCGGAAGACGCCCAGGAGGCCATTCGGCAATTCGCGGAAGTGGCCGAACTCACCTATTGAGTCCCAGCAGATGCAGCGCATGATTCGCGACGGGTCGTTTCGCAGGTGGGAGGCTTTCGCCACCACCGGTCGCCACGGGCTCGCGCATCCCGGGCGGGTGGTCTTCCGCTGCTGTTCGGATTCCGTCAGGCGCGCCATGGTCGCCGAGGTTCCGGCAGGGAAGGCCGGAGCCGAGGCTCTCGTGAACGGCGCGACGGATGGCGAGCTGCTCCGGCTGCTCGAAGGAGCCGAGCCGCTGGATTGAGGCACGGGTCAGGGGCGATGCGCCAAGCCCTCAGCCGCCTCCGCGAGTCCGCCCGCAGTCCCGCCCGCCATGGCCGCCGTGGCGATGCGCCCGCCGCCGAGAACCCGCTCGCTCTCGTCGAAGAAGACCGCGGACTGGCCGGGCGTGACCGCGAGCACGGGCTCCTCCAGCTCGAGGGCGAGACCGTCTCTGTCATGCTGAACGCGGCCCGGCACCGCCGGAGCCCGATAGCGGAGCTGGGCGCGCACGACGGTCCCGTCCGCGGGCGGCTCCGCCGTGAGCCAGTTGAGTTCGCCCACCCGGAGCTCGCGGCACTCCAGCGCCTCCCTCGCGCCCACCACCACCTCGCGCGTATCCGGGCGGATCCCGACCACGTAGAGCCTCTGGTCGAAGCCCCCGCCCAGTCCGCGGCGCTGGCCCACGGTGAAGGAAGCGTAGCCCTGATGGCGGCCCACGACCCGACCACGGGTGTCCACCAGGTTGCCGGGCTGGAGCGCGTCGTGGCGGCCGCCGAGCTTGCGCCGCAGGAGGTCGCGGTAGTCGCCGGTGGGCACGAAACAGATCTCCTGCGACTCGGGCTTGGCCGCGGTGGCGAGGCGGAGTTCGCGGGCGTGGGCGCGCACCTCGGGCTTGGTGAGTTCGCCCAGCGGGAATCTCAGCCTGGGCAGCAGCGCGCCGGGAAGGCCCCACAGGAAGTAGGACTGATCCTTCGCCGGGTCGCGGCCCCGGAAGAGAGCAGCTTCCCCGTCCACGACCCCGGCCCGCACGTAGTGCCCGGAGGCGACGGCATCGCACCCGAGCAGCTCTCCCCGCCGCAGGAGGTCCCGGAACTTGGTGTTGGAATTGCACCGCACGCAGGGGTTGGGCGTGCGTCCGCGGGCGTACTCCGAGACGAAGTCGTCGATGACGTCGCGCGTGAACTCCTCCTCCACGTCGAAGACGTAGTGGGGGATGCCAAGCGCATCGGCGACCCGGCGCGCGTCCATGATGCCGTCGAGCCCGCAGCAGGTGCGCGACGGTCCCGCTTCTTCCTGGTAGCAGAAGGTCTTCATGGTCGCGCCGACGAGCTGGTGGCCCTGCTCGGCCAGCAGCGCGGCCGCAACAGAGGAGTCGACCCCTCCGGACATGGCGACCAGGATCCGGTCGGCGGACATCGTCAGACTGCTCCTGCGCCGACGAGCGCGCGGGCGCGCGTCACGATCTCGACGGTCCGGCGGGCGGCCTCGCTCACCTCGGCGGAGGTGGTGGTGCGGCCCAGGCTGAAGCGCACGGAAGCCAGTCCCTCCGCATCGTCGCCGTAGAGGGCGCGCAGCACCGGGCTGGTGGTGGTGCTGCCGGACGCGCACGCGGATCCTCCGGATACCGCCACCCCCGCCAGGTCGAAAGCCATCACCAGGGTGGCGGCGTCCAGCCCGGGGAACCCCACGTTCAGCAGGTGCGGGGCTCGCTCGCCCTCCTCGCCAAACACGCGCGTTCCGGGGAGCGCGTCGACGATGGCGGCCTGCAGGCGGTCGCGCTCCGCCGCGAGCCGCTCCGCCTCCGCGGCCTGTTCCGCCACCGCCAGGGTGAGCGCCTTCGCCAGGCCCGCCGCTCCCGCCACGTCCTCCGTCCCCGGCCGCAGGCGGCGCTCCTGCCCGCCTCCGAACAGGAGGGGCGCGAGTTCCACTCCGCTGCGGCGGTAGAGCAGCCCCACCCCCCGGGGTCCGCCGATCTTGTGCGCGGTCATGGAGGCCAGGTCGAGCCCGGCCCGGCCGAAGTCCACCGGCACCTTGCCCACCGCCTGCACCGCGTCGGAGTGCACCACCACTCCGGCCGCTCGCGCCCGGCTCGCCGCGCGCTCGACCGGCAGCACGGTGCCGACCTCGTTGTTCACCCACATCACCGAGAGCACGCACGCGCCCCGCGCCAGCGCGTCCGCCAGCCCGTCCTCGTCGAGTTCGCCCGCCCGGTCGACCTCGACTTGCACGCTCTCCCCGCCGCGCGCGGCCACCTCGTCGCACGCCTCCCGCACCGCGGGATGCTCGATCGTGGTCGCTACCGTGCGCGGACGTTCTCCCGCCGCCAGCGCGACCGCGGCCCTTCCCAGCACGGCCATGTTGTCGGCCTCGGTGCCGCCGCGCACGAAGGCGATCTCCGCGGGCTCGGCGCCGACCGCGCGCGCGCACTCCGCCCGCGCCTCATCCAGGGCCGCGCGCGCCTGCCGACCCCACCGGTGCGCGCTCGACGGGTTGCCGAAGACGCCGCCAAGGTGCGGACGCATGGCGTCCAGCGCCTCCGGCCGCAGGGGCGTTGTGGCGGCGTGGTCGAAGTAGAGGGCGGGACGGTCCATCGGAAACGGCGCAGGCTGCTCATGGCGGGACAGGTTCCGGCGCCTAATTTTAGCCGCCCCGGGGTTTCGATTGAAGGTGTGCATCCAACAGGGAATCGCCGATGAGCCAGGCACGACTTCCCGCGGGCCCGCCGGCGCGGTTCCGCTCGACCGTTCACGGAACCGTATTCGGGGGTCGCGACCGGCATCTCGACGCCCTCAACCCCGGCGACGCGCTGGTGCTCATCCCCGATCCAGCGGACGGCGGCCACGGCGCCGTGTGGGTGCACCTCCCCGCCGGCGATCCCGTGGGCTACCTGCCTCCCGAGATCGGCGGCTGGCTGGGACCCTGGCTGCGGGCGGGCGGACGCACCCGGGCGACCGCCCTGCGCGTTGGAAGTGACCGCGTACCGAGTTGGCGGCGGCTGGTGGTGGATGTGCGCTGCCTCGGCGGAGACGGGCAGGCCTCGAGTCTTTCTACTCGAAGCCCAGGGCCCTGACCGGAGTCATGCGCGCGCCGCGTAGCGCGGGGAAGAGCCCGAACAGCATCCCGGTCATGATTGCGGATGCAAGCGCTGCGATGATCGACCAGAAAGGTATGACTGCGGGGATGGGAGTCCTGGCTTCTATGAAGTCCGCAACGCCCGCGCCCAGAGCCAAGCCCAGCGCCCCTCCCAGGAAGGTCAACACCGACGCCTCCACCAGGAACTGCCAGAGGATCTCGTTCCGTGTGGCGCCGACCGCCTTGCGGATGCCGATTTCACGTGTCCGTTCGGTAACGGAGATCATCATGATGCCGATCACACCGATCCCGCCGACCATGAGTGCGACCGACGAGAGGGCGATCATGACCAGGAAGAACGCGCCGGTGAGTTGATCGAAGGTCGCGATCATCTGTTCCGATTCGATGATCGAGAAGTTGTTGTCTTCTCCCGGCCCAAGACCCCGCATCGACCGCAATACTCCGGTGACCTGATCCTTGGCTTCTTCGCGTGTAAACTCGGGTGAGGGCACGACTACGATCCACAAAACGGGGAAGCCTGGTGGCCTCGCCTTTAGTCTCTTCTCGGCGGCGGTCCAGGGGAAGACGGCCCAGTGATCGATGATCTCCGTGAAGATGTTTCCCTCGGGTTCGAAGACGCCTACGACCTGGAAGAGCGGGTTCACCCCTCGGCGGCCGGCGGAGACGCGAACGCTTCGCCCTATCGGGTCACGCTGACCGAACAACTCTTCAGCCAGCGGGCGAGAAAGGACGACCAAAGCGCGCGACCGGGATACCTCCGCGGGCACAAAGTTGCGGCCTGCTAGGAACTCGCCTGGCTGAAAGGCAACCCATCCCGCTGAGTTACCGCTGGACTGGATGCCGTCAACCCGGCGGCCCTCGAACGATACTCTGGTCGAGAAGTCGAAGTCTACGACCGCGTCCGAAACACTCGGCAGGTCTGCGAGTCTGCTGATCTCCGCGTCCGTGAAATCGGGACGATCCCACCATTCCGGCCGACGGCTGCCGTCGTTCGCCACGCGCGCGCCGGTCATGTCGAACGCCGTGACGTAGAAGTTGTCCGGACCTGCGGATTCGAATGGCGCGAGAATGCTTGTTCGGATCCCCGTGATCATCGCCGCCATGGTAACAACCACAGCCACGCCGATGGCGACACCCAGTATCGTCAGCCCAGCTCTGATCTTGGTCGCGCGGATGGCATCCAAAGCGATGCGGATTCCTTCGGTGAGGGTATTGAGCCGCGCCTTCATCACTCGTACCTCAGCGCGTCCACAGGGTCCAGCTTCGCCGCCCGGGACGCGGGGTAGACACCCGCCAAGACCCCCACCGTAACACCGAGCGCGACTCCCAACGCAATCCAATGGGGCGCGACTGCGGCCGGCAGCGGGGAGGCCGCTCGCACGATCATGGTCAGCACGATTCCGATCCCTATCCCGGCCAGGGCGCCTACACCCGACAGCGTCGCGGTCTCTATCAGCACCTGAAGAACGATGTCCTTTCGACGTGCGCCGATGGCCTTGCGTACGCCGATCTCCCGGGTTCGCTCCATCACCGACACCAGCATGATGTTCATGATCACGATCCCACCCACCACCAGCGAAATGGAGACCAGCCCGGGGAACGCCACGAAGAGGATACGTGAGATGTTGTCCCAGAAGCTGAGCGTCTGTTCGGCGGTCTCAAGTTCGAAGTTGTTGACTTCACGTGGTCGGAGACCGCGGCGTGCACGCATGATCCCTTCAGCTTCGACCTGAGCTTCCCGAAGCAGCTCGAGGCTCTCGGTCTGGATCATGACTTCGTCAATGATGCCGCGGGGATTGACCATGCGTCGAAGAGGAGAGAGAGCCGGGGCAACAGCAATATTGTCGCGCGAGAATCCCAGCATCGATCCCTGTTCTTCGATAACGCCGATAACCCGGTAGGGAAAGCCGTGGATGCGAACCTGCCGACCGATCGGATCCATATCCTCGAATAGCAAGTCGGCGGTGCTCTTGCCCAGTACTACCACGGCCGCCCCATGTTCGGCCTCCAGCGGCGAGAAGGCACGCCCGCGCTCCATCTCCCAGGAGCGGATGGCGAAGAGTTCCGAGGAGGTTCCCACGATCAACACGTTCTCGACCTTCCGGCCACCCGGCCCGGCCACTTCGCCCGACGCGTCGGACCGAATTGCGATCGTTGCGGGCGTCTCGAGCCGCGTGCGAATCGCATCGGCGTCATCCATCTCTATGCGTGGGCGGCGGAAGATGGCTTGGCGGACCTCCGGGTCGGATTCCGCAACGATGTTCGGTACACGCTGCAGGGTGACGGTGTTGACACCGAAGGCCATGGTCGCGAAGTCCTCGCGGATGTACCGATCCATCCCCTCTACTATGCTGACCACTACGATGAGAAACATGATGCCGACGATGACTCCGAGCAGGCTGAAGAAGCTCTTGAGCTTCTCGCTCCTGATGTAGCCCAGCGCCAGCCGCACGCCTTCCCAGATGTACATGGGTTACCTCACGCTCCCGGAGGCACTCATCCCGTCGGCTCGTCTTCTTCCGCGCCGGTGGAGTCGGTGCGCACGGCATCGCCGTCGCTGAGCTCGCGGACGCGCTGGTACGGGCCGCTCACCACCGTATCGCCTTCCGAGAGTCCGGAGAGCACCTCGAAGTACTCCTGTCCCGCGATCCCGACGTCGACCCGGACGAAATGCGCTTCGCCGTCGCGCACCACGAAAACGCCTTCCTCCTCTTCCTCCTCGTCCTCTTCATCCTGGTCTTCCGCGCGCGTGTTCTCCGATTCCGTCGCACCGTCGCCGGCGTCCCCGTTCCCGAGCGCCTCGTCGCCATTCGAGTCGTTGCCGTCCGCCACTTCCTCCGAGCGGTCGCGAATCGTGAGGGCGATGATCGGAATCGCGAGGGCCTGGTTGCGCGTTTCGGTGACGATGTCGGCCGTGGTCGAAAGGTCCGGCCGCAGCTCGACCGGCGGGTCGTCCAGCGTGATCACCACCTCGAAGTCGATGGTGGGGGTCTGGCCCGTGCCCGCCGCGCTCGACGGAGGCCGGATGGCGGAGTTTCCGATCTCCGTCACGGTCCCGGCGAACTCCGTGTCCGGAAACGCGTCCAGCTCCAGGGCGGCGCTGTCACCGATGCTGATCTCCGGCACGTCGGTTTCGTCGACCTGCATTACCGCCTCGATCACCGACAGGTCGCTGATGGTGAGCAGCAGGCTGCCCGGGTTGTTCATCGTGCCCACGATGGCGGTCTCGCCGAGCTCAATGTTCAGCCGGGTGACCTTCCCCGAGATGGGAGCCCGGATGGTGGTCTTGGACAGGCGATCCTCGGCCTCGGCGAGCGTCGCGCGGGCCTGGTCCACGCCGTGCTCCGCGGCGGTGAAGAGCGCCTGCGCGACTTCGGCCTGCGTCCCGGCGTCGTCGACCTGCTGCCGGCTGACGAGCGTCGAGTCGCGCGTCCAGAGCCCCTGCATGCGGTCGTATTCTCGCGTCGCCTGGATGAGGCTGGCGTTCTGCTGGGCCGCCTGCGCTTCCCGCTGCGAGAGCCCGGCCCGCCACTGGGCCACGGCGGCCTGGAACTGCGTCTGGTCGATGCGCAGAAGTACTTGTCCCTCTTGCACATCGTCGCCTTCGTCGACGTTGAGTTCAACGATGCGGCCCGAGACATCGGAACTGATGTCCACGGTTCGCCGCGCCCGGATGTTGCCACTCGCGGTGACGATCGCTTCCAGGTCGCGCCGGCCTACTTCCTCCGTGCGCACCTGCGTGCCGGTATTGCGCGACTGCAGCGTGGTCAGCACTCCGGCGACCACGAGGACGGTTACCACGAGAACGCCGATGGCGATCTTTGCTTTAAGCGTCATTTGAATGTTGTTCCCGAATTCCGGTACAGGACCCTGGGCTCATGTGCCCCGTCGCTTCCCGTACATGCCCAAGGGCGTCAGGGCCGCAGCCTTGCGCCCACCAGTGCTTCAAGGTTGGCGAGCAGGTCGTGATATGAATATATGGAGGCGACGCGTTCGCGGTCGGCCTGCGCCATGACGGTCTCCGCCTCGACCAGGTCCAGAAAGCTCGCGGAACCGACGCGGTACTGTTCGGTGGCCAGGCGCAGCTGCTCCGCCGCAACGGCCTGGTTGCGCTGCTCGATGAGTTCCGTCTCGTACGCGGTGTGCACGGCTGCCAGACTGGAGGCGATCTGCGCCCGCAGATCCAGTTCCGCGCCTCGCAGCCGATGGCGCGCGTCTTCGCGGGCGGCGCGCGCGTTCTCGACCTGCAACTGCCGGCTGAAGCCCTGGAACACGGGCACGCTCACCGTCAGGGAGGCCCGCGGCGGCTGGCGGGTGAAGTCGAACGGGAACGCGTTGTTCTGCGCGATGATGGCCTCTTCCTGATCGGGCGTGAAGACGATGCTGTCGCAGTCCTCCCGAGGATTGCCCAGGAGGCCGTACAACTGGTTAAGCACGCGACACTGCTCTTGCTGGCCACTGACCCGGGCCCTGGACTGGCTGATCATTGATTCCACGCTGGACGCTTCGCGCGTGAACCCGCTCAGCCCCGCGCTGAGGGACAGGGAAGGGTAGTACGAGGACCGCGCCATCTTCACGTCGCTTGCGGCAACGGCCTCATTGGCCCGCTCGGCGATGAGCCCGGGATTGCCCTCGAGCGCCATCGCCACCAGTTCCGCTTCCGACCAGACCGGCTCGCGTACCTCGAACGCGCTCACGACGGTGAATTCCTGCGGCACCTCCGCTCCGAGCACGACCAGGAGGGCGATGCGCGCATTGCTTACCGCGAATTCGGCCTGGAGAAGGGTGACCTCGGCGCGGCCGACCGATACTTCCGCCTGGCGCACGTCGCGCGGGGTCGCCGTGCCCACTTCCAGCTGCCCTTCGGCCAGGCGCAGGTTGAAGCGCGCGCGCTCAAGCTCCTGCTGGGCAAGCAGATACCCCTCCTGCTGGCGCAGAACGTCCAGGTAGATGATCGTGACGTCGCGAACGAGGTTGGCTTCGGCCTGGTCGATGAGCGCGACCGTGGCGTTTCGGGCTGCTTTTGCTCGCCCCGGACGAAACAGCGACTCGGCGCCGATGGAGTAGCTGAGGCCCGCGTTGTAGCTGGAGAAATAGTAGGAGGGCTCGTCGCCGAACCCCAGCTGGCTGGTCGTCAGGCTTCCGAACTGCTGTTCACCTCTTCCCTGCCAGGAGAGGCTCGAGCTCAGATTCGCGAAGGGCAGCAAGTCGCCGTAGGCGGAACGAACGGACCAGTCCGCGACCCGCGAGTCGTTGCGCACCGACTGGAAGCCGGGGTTTTGCAGCCGAGCGATGCGGATCGCTTCGTCGAGCGTCAGGCGGGAAGGCACCTCCTGTGCCTGCAGCCAGGACGACGTCGCGCAACACAGCAGGAGCGCCAGCGCGCACCTGGCAATCGGGATCATCCTGAACACCGTATCGTTCTCCCTTGCTTGGATGGCGGTCTTCGGCCTGTTGCGGCCGCGAAACATACGAGCCCGTGTCCGGTGGGGTTTCACCGCTGAGCCGATGGCGCGCGGATCTGGCCACTCATCGGCGCCGCAGGATGTACCCGGCACGGACGGCTCAGGACCCGGGGCGGGTCAGGCGGACGGCGGAGTATCCCGTGGAACTCTCCACGACCCGCAAAACCCTGCCCTCGGCGTCATGCCATGCCTCCCAGCGCAGCTCTCCGGCTCGCACCCGATAGTGCCGCGCCGGCATTACCTCCCCGCCGATGCGCAACTCGGCGTTTCCGGCAAGGGTGACCTGGGCCTCGGCCTGGAATCCGTCCCGGGGCACGATGACGGGAATGGACAGGGGACCCGGATCCGCGGGAGGCACAAGAAAGTGAAAATGATGCGCAGCGCCCCGCTCGAGGATCCTGGTGCCCGGGGCGGCCCGATACTCCTTTACCTGCTCCCCGATATCGGATGTGACGCGCGACTCGAAACGGGCGCCGCGAAGTTCGAAGCCGATCTCCCGGGCCCCCTCGCCTCCTACCTTGTTCTGATAGGCGGAGGGCATCCAGCCGGCGCCGGTCAGCTCCATGAGCATGTCCATCGTGTTCGCGCCGTCGGGGAGGGCGGCGCGAATCTGCCCCGCGGCGATCACCCGGACCTCGCTCCCGGTGCCCACCTGGCGGATCGAGAAGGTCTCGGTCCCCACTCCCCTGCCGTTGACGGCCACCTCGAACTCGCCCCGGTCCAGGATGGTGATCTGGGCGGAAGCGCCGCTGGATGGAGGGGATCCGGCAAGGGTGAACAGAAGTACAGGAAGAAGAATGCGTCGCACGGACGGAGCCTCGGTCGCAAGTGATCGAAACGACATCCGATTACACCCCAGCCAGGGGACGGATCCTGCAAACCGATTCCCGCATGTCACCGATTGCAGCGGTCGCGGAGCAGCCGCGGGCCTCGCGGTCCGGTCCTCCGGAAGCTGTGAAGCGGATGCGCGACGCGCGCTGACGCCACGATGAACGGCGTTTCCTCCTTGCTCAGGCGTCTCCTGCGGGCCGAGTCGCGACAGTCCGCCGTGTCCGCGCTGTTGTGGCTGAGCGTGGCGGCGCTAGCGGTATGGACGCGCTGGTCCGCGCCCGGATGGCTGCTGGTGAGTGCGTTGGCGGGTGTTCCGGGCGTGCTCCGGATGCTGACCCGGCGGTCCGGTCGCAATCCCTGGACGTTCGCCGCCGCCCTTGTCCTTCTGGCCGGGATCGCGAGCGGGATACTGGGTTCCGCGCGCTTCGCACTGGTGGCCGGCGACTGGGATCGTTTCCGGAGCGGACGCGAGGTCCGCCTGGAAGCGGCCCTGGACCGGCGCTTCGAGACCTTGATCGACCGCGGTACGGCAGCAGTCTCCCAGGTTGCCGGCCGGGAGTTCGACGGCGGCTCGCCCGGCTACTGGGCCTTTCTGGAAGACGTCCGGCGCGAAGCCGACCTGCATGCCATCGCGGTATTCGATGCGCGTACGGACCTCGTCGCCTGGGCGGGCAATCACCAGGGGGTTGTGCCCCTCGATGCGCGCTCGGGCTGGGACCGGTACGTATTCGGGCAAGGCCCGGTCTACAGCTATCTGTACTTCACCGAACGCATCGGCGCGAGCGGCGCGACCGCGGTGGCCGCCGCGCTGCTCCAGAGCGACATGCCCCCCGACGTACCCGACGAAGAGGCCGCCTTCGCCACCCGATTCCGGTCCGATGTCGGACGGGCGATCCGGATCACGCACTCCGAACAGGCGACGGGTCCCGCCATACGCGACTTCAACTGGCAGGGGCGGACGCTCTTTTCCATCTCCTCCGAGGAGGTGACGCAGGGAGAGGCGTTCGAGTCGGTTTGGAGGGCATGGAGCCGGATGGTCGCCGGCCTCGCGGTGACGGCCTGGTTGCTGCTGCTCATCGGCCTCAGGGCCACGCCATATCACGGCGTTCTGGCAGCGGCGTCCCTGGCCCTGGTGGCGATCGTCCTTCCGTTCGGTGATCTGCTGGGCGTCTCCGGACTGTTTTCGCCCGCTCGCTTCCTTCTCCCCGGTACCACCGAGGGCACGCTGGGCCGGGTGTTGGCGCTCGGGCTGGCGGGGGCGTTCATCGCGGGACTTCTGCCCGGCGGCGTCCGCGGACGCGGCGCTCCGTTGGTCGGCTCAGCTCTCGCCGGCATCGGGTTCGCGGCAGTGATTCACTGGTTCTCGCTCGCGCCGACGACATCGCAACTGGGTGGTGGCACGGGTTACTGGCTCGTCTATCAGTGCGCACTGACCTCCGTGCTGGTCGTCGTGGCCACCCTGGCGCTTCGACTCGCCACGCGGCCTGCGCCGGCGTCGGGGAGACCATCCCTGGTCGCGGCCGGCCTGCTTCTGGCGCTGGTGCTCGGCCTGCTGGTGCACAGCGTGTCCCTCGGTTCACCCCCCACCCCCGCCTGGGCTGGTGTCCTGTGGGCGCTCCCGGTGGCCCTGATCGGCCTGGGCCGACAACCCGCCACCACGTGGCGCGGCTCGGTTGCGACGGGGGCGGCCGCGGTCCTGCTGGCCGCGAGCGCGGCGCTGCCGTTCACCTGGGGCGGGCGCGTCGCAGCTCAGCGGGAAGTCGCCGAGCAACGTCTTGCAACCCTCGGGAACCAGGTCAATCCCTATCTGCAGTTTCTCCTCGAGGGCTTGTCCGAGAGAACGGACTCCCTGTTCGAGAGCGGAGCCCGCGGCACCGGACTTCTCTACGGCACCTGGCGCGCGAGCGGTCTCGCCCAGGAGGGGGTCGCCGCCTGGATCGACCGCTGGACTCCCGGCGGACTGCCCAGCGACGCCTTGCGTATCGGCGTTTCCGATCCCCGCCCCTCGATCGTGGACGACTATCTGGACGAGGCTGCGCTCGGGACCACGGTACTGCAACTTCAGTCGGAGGATGTACACTACCTCGGTCTCGCGGTGCTGCCGGACCGATCGGTGATCACAGTCGCCGTGCCCCCGCGGCGAGGTTTCAGCACGGCCTTTTTCCCGGATGTGCCCTTCGGTCGGGACCGGGCGGACGAGGGGACCGTCACCCTGCTGCCGCTCAACGAGGACGATCCGTCGCCGACGCGGGAGGCCCCGCGGTGGGAGCGGACCTCCCAGGGATGGCAGGGCGAGCAGACCATCCTGTTCCCGGAGGGATGGTACAACGCACACCACGAGGTGGAACTTCCCGGGACGGCGGTGCTCGTTGCGGGAACCGTGCTCGTCCTGCTCCTCGATCTGCTGATCGTGGCCGGTCTGTGGGGCGTTGGCTGGTGCAGCAGCCGGGGGCTCCCGCGCGCGCCGATGCGGCTGGGTCCCGGGGCGGGCCGCAGCTTTCGGGTGCAGGTCACGTTCGCCCTGTTCCTGTTCTTTCTCGTCCCTGCCTTCGCGTTTGCCGCCATCGCCTCCAGGACCCTGGACCGGGCCGTGGTTCGAACCGCCGAGGCGCTGGCGGACCGCGCGGTGGCGGACGCCGCCGAGGACTTCCTCGCCCTGCAGGGGCAGGTGGGACTGCTGCCCACCAGCACCGGCACGGTCCTCCTTCTCTTTCAGGACGGCGAGTTGATCCGAAGCTCCCGGCCGGCGTTCCTCGAACTGGGCGTCCAGTACTCCTGGCTGCCCGCGCAGGTCCATCGGTCGCTCGAGGACGGGGAAGCGGTGCTCGTGCACGCGAACGTGCGTCGCTGGGGCGGAGAATACGTGCTTGCGTATCGGCGACTTCAGACCGGACAGGTGTTGGCTTCGGCGGCCCCGCTGGATGCCGGCGCGACGGCGTTCGAGCAGAACGATCTGATCCTGCTGCTGGCGTTCGCGGTCGTCACCGGGATCGCACTGTCGCTTGGGCTGGCGCTGCTGGTGGGCCGCCGGCTGGCGAACCCCATTCGCACCCTGCGGCTGGCGTCGGAGCGAGTGGGGGAGGGGAACCTGGGGGTGCGGCTGCCGGAGACGCGCACGGACGAGTTCGGCACCGTCTTCCTGGCGTTCAACCGAATGGTGCAGCGGCTTCATCGGGCGCGCGGCGCCCTGGTGCGCACCACGCAGCGCACGCAGGCCATCGTGGACGAGGCGGCGACCGGGGTGATCGCGCTGGATCAGACGGGGGCGGTAACCCTGGTGAACCCGCAGGCGCAGGCGCTGCTGGGAGCTGCGGTAGGGCCGGGAGAACCGCTGCCGGCGACCGCGGGACTTGCGCGCGACCTGTCGCGCTGGGTGGAGCGCTTTTACCGCGACGGGGGCGAGGGAGCCGATCACGAATTCGAGTTGCCCGGAACCGAACTCGCAATGGCCGCTCCCGGTTCCCGGGACTCCTCGCGCCGGGTGCGCGTGCGGGCACGCCGCATCACGCGCGATGGTCGCCCGCGGGGGGCCGTGCTCAGCCTGGAGGACGTGACCGACGAGTTGCGCAGCGAGCGAATCGTGGCGTGGGGACAGATGGCTCGTCAGGTGGCCCACGAAGTCAAGAATCCCCTTACGCCGATCAAGCTCAGCATCGAGCACGTCCGTCGGGCCTGGCAGGACCGACGGCGCGATTTCTCGGAAATCCTCGAGCGCAACGTGGAGTCGATTCTTCGGGAAATCGATCGGCTCGCCGAGATCGCCCGCAGCTTCTCACGCTACGGCTCCCCCAGGAAGGCGAGCGACCTCCCCCTGGAAGGGGTGCACCTGCATGTGGCGGTGGAGGAGATCCTCGCGCTCTACCAGAGCAACGAGCAGGGAATCGTTATCGACACCGCCTTCCCGGCCGGCCTTCCCCCGGTCCGCGCCCGGGAGTCCGAGTTCAAGGAAGTCCTGATCAACCTGCTCGAGAACGCACGGGAAGCCGTCAAGCCCAGCGGCCACGTCCACATCGGAGCCTCCGGCGAGGATCGGGGCGTGTGCCTTCAGGTCAGTGACGACGGCCGCGGCATCGAACCCGAGCTCCTGGGTCGCATCTTCGAACCGAGATTCTCCACCAGCTCCACCGGCACGGGTCTCGGCCTCGCAATCGTGCAGCAGCTGGTGCGCTCCTGGGGTGGCCGGGTGTGGGCGGAAAGCACGCCCCAAGTCGGCACGACGATGTCCATTCGCTTCGTGGCGTGGGAGCCGGGGCCGCGCACGCTGGTCTCGGCCGCAGGCACTGGACGGACGATGTCGAACCCGCAAGATTGAGTGCGGACCGGCCCGGAGTTGGCCAGGTTCGCGGCCACGGCCTGCACATCACCCCGATCCCCGGCACATCATCCCCATCCGCGATTCCGCCACGAACATACTCGAGTCCCCCATGCAGCCCCCGGGGGCGGGACCCTCACTCGCGCAGCTCGACCCCGTCGAAATGCAGGCCTGGGTGATCGCCAGGAGCGACAAGATCGTTGCCCGCTGGCTCTCCGAGGTCACCAAGCGGTTTGAACGGCGACCCGAACAGCTGGTCGAGCTGCTCCGCGATTTCTACGAGACCTTCGTCAGCATCCTTCCCGAAATCCTGGGGCCGTACCGGCGCAGGGTGCGGCCGGTCTGGCAGGAAGCCGCGAATCTCTACGGCGAACTCGCGGCCGAGCGGGGGTTGGTGGCCGGTGAGGTCATCGAGGAGTTTCAGGTTCTTCGCGTGTCCCTCATCCGGGTCCTCTACGCGGAGCCGCGCATGCCCCCGGACGTGGTGCCGGGGATGCGTGAGGTGCTGCGCCTGAACCGGCTCGTGGACCAGGGCGTCACGCATGCGTCCGTCGGCTACACCGACAGTCTGGTCTCCGCGCTGGTTGCCGGTCCTGGTGTTCCGGAATCGGTGACGGAGGAACTGCTCACCCGGGTCGCGGAGCAACTCCGCGCGATCCGAACCGAATTCCGCGACATCGTGGGAAGCGGCCGCGGCTGAAGTCCATGCGACCTTCCGACGCCGGCCTTCCGGCCCCGCCTCTCGCGGAGCTGGGAGACATGCCTCCCGAGGAATTCCTGGTCCAGGGCCGGCGCATCCTCGAATGGGTCTCGGAGTACCTTGGCTCGGCCGGACGATACCCGGTTCTGGCCCGTGTGCGCCCGGGCGAGGTGCGCGCCTCGCTGGCGCCTTCTCCTCCGCGGCGGGGCGAACCCCTGGAGGACATCCTGCGTGACTTCGAGGAACGGGTGGTTCCGGGCCTCACGCACTGGAATCAACCGGGCTTCCTGGCGTACTTCGCCAATACGGCTTCCTCCCCGGCCATTCTCGCCGAATTGCTGGCCGCGGCGGTCAACGCCAACGCGATGATCTGGAGGACGTCTCCGGCTGCAACCGAGCTGGAAGGCCTGACGGCGGACTGGCTCCGGCAGCTCCTCGGCCTGCCGGAGGGCTTCTTCGGATTCGTCAACGACACCGCTTCGCACAACTCCCTGTACGCCCTCGCCGCCGCTCGTGCGCAGGCCTTTCCGGAAGCGGGCGAGCAGGGGCTTCATTCACTGCCGGCGGGACGGATCTACGCCTCGGAGCACGTCCACTCCTCCATCGACAAGGCCGTCGTCACGCTCGGGCTGGGCCGCAGGGGCGTGCGCCACCTCCCCGCCGATGACGGCTATCGCATGAAGCCGGAAGCGCTGCGCGCCGCGATCGAGGAAGACCTCGCCGCCGGGGTGCGTCCGGTGGCGGTGGTGGCCGTTGCCGGGACGACTTCGACGGCGAGCATCGATCCCCTGCCCGAGATCGCCCAAATCTGCGAGGAGCACGGGATCTGGCTGCACGTAGACGCCGCGTACGCGGGCGTGGCGGCGATCGTCGAGGAGCTCCGCCCGTTGCTGGCCGGGTGGGAGCGCGCCGACTCCATCGTGCTCAACGCGCACAAGTGGCTTTTCACGCCCATGGACTGTGCGCTCCTCTATTGCCGGCGTCCCGAAGCTCTCGCCGACGCGTTCTCCCTGGTCCCGCCCTACCTGCGCACCCCCGAAGCGGACGAGGCGCGTGACCTGATGAACTACGGCGTGGCGCTCGGCCGCAGCTTCCGCGCGCTCAAGCTCTGGTTCGTGCTGCGCTACTTCGGCGGCCGCGGGCTGGCGGCCCGGCTTCGCGAACATTGTCGCCTGGCGAGCCGGTTCGCAGGGTGGGTGCAGGCTTCGGACCGATGGCAACTGATGAGTTCGACGTCGCTGGGCCTGGTCGTCTTTCGATACCGCGGTCCCGAAACGGGACTCGACCGGACCAACCAGGCCAACGAGCGCATTCTCGACGCGGTCAACGCCTCCGGAGACGTCTTCCTGTCGCACACGATCCTCGAGGGGCGCTACGTTCTCCGCCTTTCCGTCGGCAACCTGCGCACCCGGCGCGAGCATGTGGAACTGGCGTGGCGCAGGCTCGAACTGGAGGCGGCGCGGTTGAAATAGAGACCGTGCTGCGGCTATATCCGCGCGCCCGTTGCGGGCATCTCGCGCGCTCGTTATCTAATGGGGGGTTTTTCCCCGGGGGACGCCGGCGGGGCGGGTCTCCGGACCCGCAAGAGGGCACATTCTGACATTCCAGCGGAGAGGCGGATGAGGGTTTGCGTACTGCGGGAGAGCCGCGCGGGAGAGCGCCGGGTGGCACTGGTTCCCGCTGAGGTCGCCGCGTTGGCGAAGGTGGGCATCGAGGTCGCGGTGGAGTCCGGTGCGGGAGAGGAGGCCGCCTTCCTCGACGATGCCTTCCGCGAGGCGGGCGCATCCGTGTGCGAGAGTGCCGCCCTGGCGCTCGAAGGCAGCGACGTGGTCGTGAAGATCAATCCGCCTTCCACCGGCGCCAACGGAAGCGCCGACGAAGTCGCCGCCCTTCCGGAAGGCATCGTATTGATTTCTTTCGTCTCGCCGGTGGCGAACCTGCAGCTCGTACGCCGGCTGGCGGAAGCCCGCGTGACGACGCTGGCCATGGACCAGGTGCCCCGCATCACCCGGGCCCAGAAGATGGATGCCCTCTCGTCGCAGGCCACGGTGGCCGGCTATCGCGCCTCGCTGCTCGCGGCGACCCATCTGGGCAAGTTCCTGCCCATGTTCATGACCGCCGCGGGCACCATACCCCCCGGCAAGGTCCTGATTCTCGGCGCCGGCGTGGCCGGGCTTCAGGCCATAGCGACCGCTCGCCGTCTGGGCGCCGTGGTCGAAGCCTTCGACATCCGCCCCGCGGTCAAGGAGCAGGTCCAGAGCCTGGGCGCCAAGTTCCTGGAGGCCGAGCTGGACGAGTCCGCGGAGGACGAGGGCGGTTACGCGCGCGCGCTGTCGGAGGAGAAGCACCAGCAGGAGCTCGAGCTGATCGGCGGCCGGCTGCCCGACATGGACGCGGTCATCACCACCGCCAACATCCCCGGTGCGCGGGCGCCCGTGCTCATCACCTCGGCCATGGTTGCGACCATGCGTCCCGGGTCGGTCATCATCGACCTCGCCGGCGAATCCGGCGGAAACTGTGAGTTGAGCGAGCACGGAAAGGTGGTGGTCCACGACGGGGTGATCATCACCGCCCCCGACAACCTTCCCAGCGAACTGCCCACGCACGCCAGCCAGATGTATGCGCGCAACGTGACCTCCTTTCTCCAGGACATCGTCGAGGACGGGGAACTCAAGCTCGACTTCGACGACGAGGTGGTCTCCGGTTCGTGCGTGACGCACGACGGCGAGGTCGTGCACGCCCGCACTCTGGAGCGCATGTCGAGTTGACCCCCCAACCCAGCGGAGAACCCATGGGTGAGTTGATGATCGGTCTCTACGTGTTCGTTCTGGCCGTGATGGTCGGATTCGAAGTCATCACCAAGGTGCCCCCGACGCTGCACACGCCGCTCATGTCGGGAGCCAACGCGATCTCCGGCATCGCCGTGATCGGCGCCCTGGTGGTGGCCGCCCAGGCGGGCGAAACCACCGGGCAGGTGCTCGGCGTGGCAGCGATCGTCATGGCGATGGTCAACGTGGTCGGCGGCTTCATGGTCACCGACCGCATGCTCGAGATGTTCAAGCCCGGTCAGAAGAAGTAGCGTCGGGCCCTGACCGCCCGGGCGGGTCCTGCGCGCCCGCCACCCGGCAAACTCCCATGCATACCCGGATTTCCGAGGAGTCACGGTGAACCCCGATACCCTGCTGCAACTCGTCTACCTTCTTTCCGCGACCCTCTTCGTGTTCGGGCTCAAGCGGCTGGGCTCTCCCGCCACCGCCCGGCAGGGCAACCGCATGGCCGCACTCGCCATGCTCATCGCCATCGTCGCGACCCTGGTCGAGCAGGAGATCCTCAACTGGCAGCTCATCGCCCTGGGGATCATCCTAGGGTCGCTTATCGGTGCGGTCGCGGCGCGCACGGTCAAGATGACCGACATGCCGCAACTGGTGGGGATCTTCAACGGCCTCGGCGGCGGTGCCTCCGGAGTCGTGGCGGCGGCCGAGTTCTTCCGGCTGGGCGGGGGGGACCTCGGCGTGGAGGCGGGGATCACCATTCTCCTGTCCACCCTGATCGGGACGGTGACGCTCTCCGGCAGCTTCATCGCCTTCGGCAAGCTGCAGCGCTTCATATCCGGGGCCCCGCTCACGTTCCCCTTCTCCAGAACCCTGAACGCCGTACTCTTTGTCGCGATTCTGGTCATCGCCGCGACGCAGGTGACGGGTGGGGCGACGGTGACCATGTATCTGGTGCTGACCGGGCTCGCCCTCGTGCTGGGGATCCTGCTGGTCACCCCCATCGGCGGCGCCGACATGCCGGTGGTGATCTCGCTCCTGAACTCGTACTCGGGACTGGCCGCTTCGGCGGCCGGCTTCGTGCTCGGCAACATGATCCTGATCATCTCGGGGGCGCTTGTGGGCGCCGCCGGGCTGATCCTCACCAACCTCATGTGCAAGGCGATGAACCGGTCGCTGGCCAACGTCGCCTTCGGCGCCTTCGGCGCTGCTGATTCGACCGGCGGCAGAATCACTCCCGGAGAAGGAAAGACCGTGCGGGACGTGGACGCCGAACAGGCAGCCATGGTGCTCGCGTACGCCCAGTCGGTGATCGTGGTCCCCGGCTACGGCCTCGCGGTGGCTCAGGCGCAGCACGACATCCGCAAGCTCTCGGACCTGCTTCAGGAGCGCGGCGTCACCGTCAAATTCGCCATTCATCCGGTGGCGGGGCGCATGCCCGGGCACATGAACGTGCTGCTTGCGGAAGCCGACGTGCCCTACACGCAGCTCTTCGACCTGGACGAAATCAACGACGAATTCAGCACCACCGACGTGGCACTGATCGTGGGAGCCAACGACGTGGTCAACCCCGACGCGCGCGATCCGTCCTCCGTGATCGCCGGCATGCCCATCCTGGATGTCGACCGGGCGCGCAACGTCATCGTCATGAAGAGGAGTCTCAGCCCGGGCTTCGCCGGGATCGACAACCCGCTCTTCTATCTCGACCGGACGATGATGTTCTTCGGCGACGCCAAGGGTTCGATGGTTGACCTGGTGCGCGAGACCAAGGAGGTCTGACGCACGCGGCTGCCGCTCTTCCGGCACGACTTCTGCAAGGAGGTTTCCCGGAACCCTCCCGGGACGATCCCCGGCGGGGCGCCGGTCCCTGATGCGCGGAGGTGTGAAGATGCGCGGCATGCGTTTCGTTCTGGTGCAGCTCGCGGCGGTCCTCGCCCTGACCGGGCACGTGCGCGCGCAGGTGTTCGAAGAGCCCGCCCCGCAATGGTTCCTGGGCCTCGGCGGAATCATCAGCGAGCCGCAGGGAGCGTTCGCCGAGGCCGTGGGGACGGCGCCGGGCCTGGGTGTGAACGTCCGCTACAACCCTTCCGGGGGCGGGGGATTCGGCTTGCGCGCCGATTTCGGCTTCATCCGCTATGGGTCCAATACCCAGCCCGCGTGCTTCAGCGTGACCGTGGGATGCCGGATCCAACTGGACGTGGTGACGGCGAACGACATCCTGCTGTTCAGTCTCGGCCCGGAGTGGGTATTGCCGGGCGGACCGGCGAGGCCCTACGTGGCAGGCAATGTCGGGCTCGCCCATTTCTACACGCACTCGTACCTCAAGGGCGTGGACGAGCACGACGAGGACGGCTTCGGTGAGACGACCAACTTCGAGGATACCTCGCTTGCCTGGCGCGCGGGCGGCGGAATCCTCCTGAGGCTGGTCCGCGGGGAGGTCTTCCTGGATCTGGATATGGCGGCCTTCTACCATCGCAACGGGGTGGCCGAGTACCTGACCGAGGTCGATATCGAGGACCTCCCCGGAGGGGGCATCGACATGTTCCCGCGCCTGGGCGAGACCAACTTCCTCTCGTTCCGCCTGGGTCTCTCGTTAGGTCTGAGCAACCCGGCTCCGTAGCGGCATGTAGCCCAGGTGTTCCCATCCCGCCATGGGGACGCCCCCGCAACGTCGCCACCTTTCTCCTGCGCGGGGAAAGGCCCCGCCGTCCGGCACCACGTCAGGCATGGCAGCGGGGGGCGATGTTCACTCAGGTCCGTTCGGCCGCCCTGAGCGGAGTCGACAGCTTTCCGGTCAGCGTCGAGGCGAGCCTCACGTCCGGCCTCCCGTCGTTTTCGATCGTCGGTCTGCCGGCAGGCGCTGTGCGCGAAGGCCGCGAACGGGTGACCGCCGCGCTCGCCAGCGTGGAATTCCCGATCCCGCATCGCCGGGTCACCATCAACCTGGCGCCGGCCGACGTGCCCAAGACCGGCAGCGCCTTCGACCTCCCCATCGCGATCGCGCTTCTGATCGTGGCCGGCCACCTGCCGGCGGAGGATGCCGACGGCCTTGTATTCGTCGGCGAACTGGGGCTCGACGGCGAGTTGCGCCCGGTGCGCGGAGCGCTCTCCATCGCCAACGGCTGCCGCGGGATGCAGGGCCTGGTGCTTCCTTCCGCGAACGCGCGCGAGGCGGCGGTGGCGGGGGCGGTGGAGGTGATCGGGGCGTCTTGCCTGCCGGAAGTGATCCGGCATCTGACCGGGAGCAGCCCGATCAGCCCGGCCACCGTGGACGGCATCGCTCTTCTGGGCGGTGGCGGCGGGGACGCGCCTGACCTGGCCGACGTCCGGGGTCAGGCCCATGCCAAGCGCGCCCTTGTGGTGGCGGCCGCCGGAGGGCACAATCTGCTCCTGACCGGGCCGCCCGGAGCGGGCAAGACCATGCTCGCGCGGCGCCTGCCGGGAATCCTCCCGCCCCTTGAGCTGCAGGAGGCGGTGGAGACGACGAAGGTACATTCCGTGGCCGGACGCCTGCCCCCCGGAGAGGCGCTTGTGACGCGCCGCCCGTTCCGTGCCCCCCACCACACCATCAGCGACGCGGGACTCGTCGGCGGTGGCCGCGTGCCGCGACCCGGCGAAGTCAGCCTCGCGCATCAGGGGGTTCTCTTTCTCGACGAGCTTCCGGAGTTCCGCCGGAACGTGCTCGAAGCCCTGCGGCAACCCCTGGAGGACGAAGCCGTTACGATCTCGCGTGCCAGTCAGGCGGTGACCTATCCCTGCCGCTTCACCCTGGTCGCCGCGATGAACCCCTGTCCGTGCGGGTTCCACGGTGATGGATCGGGACGGTGCTCCTGCACCGACGCCACCATCCGGCGCTATCGCAACCGGGTGTCCGGGCCGTTGCTGGATCGCGTCGACCTCCATGTGCACATCCCGGCCGTGCCGATCAAGGAACTCCATGGGCCCAACACCGGGATGACGAGCCTGGAGTCACGTGCGCAGGTCGCGGGCGCCCTGCGCCGGCAACAGCAGCGCGGAAGCCGGAACGGGACCGCTCTCTTCAACGGCCGCCTCGGATCCAGAGAGATGCGACGCTGGTGCTTACCGGGGTCGGAAGGTCGCCGGCTGCTGCGCGGTGCCGTGCGCAATCTGGGTCTCTCGGCACGCGGCCATCACCGGATTCTGCGCGTGGCTCGCACCATCGCCGACCTGTGCGGGAGCGAGCGCGTACATGCGTCGCATGTGGCGGAGGCCATCCAGTACCGAAGCCGGGTGCCTATTTCCCCTTCACCCGCGGGAGGATGATGGTGAACTCCGTGAATTCGCCCTCTTCGGTTTCCACGGCGAGCTGCCCTTCGTGCTCGCGCACGATCTCGTGCGAGATCGACAGCCCGAGGCCAGTGCCCTGGGTGCCGGACTTGGTGGTGAAGAAGGGGTCGAAGATCTTGCGCACGACGCTCTCGGGCATGCCGGTGCCGTTGTCGCGCACCTTGATGCACACGGTGTCGTCCCGTCCCTCGGTGAACACGAGCAGGGTGGGGGAGTACCCGCGGCCTTCCGTCTTGCCGCGCATCTGGGTGGCCTGGCAGGCGTTGGTGACGATGTTCAGGATGACCCGGCTGAGGTCGCGCGCGATGCCGTCGACGCGGCCTGCCTCGGGATCGAGTTCGCGGGTGATGGTCACGTTGAAGGTGGCATCGGTGCCGCGCATCCCGTGGTAGGCGAGCTTGGTGTATTCCTCCACCAGCAGGTTGATGTCGATGGACTCGATCTGGCCGGCCTCGTCGCGGGAGTGGGCCAGCATGCCGTCGACGATGCGGTTCGCCCGGTCGCCGTGTTCCTTGACCTTGGAGATGTTGAGCTGGAGGTCGCCCAGGATTTCGTCCACGATTTCGGTCAGCTCTTCGTCGCCGGCGGCGGCGAGCGGTCCCGCGCCGTCACCGTTGCCGCTCTCTCCCTCCATCCCGAGTTCCTCCCGCAACTCGTCGATCAACTCGACGGAAAGCGCAGCGAAGTTGTTGACGAAGTTGAGCGGGTTGCGGATCTCGTGCGCCACGCCCGCCGTCAGGGCACCGAGCGACGCCAGCTTCTCCTGGGTGATGACCTGTTCCTGGGTGCGCCGCAGCTCGTCGAGCGTGCTCTCAAGCTCCGCGTTCTTGTCCTGGACCTCGGTGGCGAGCGCCTCCACCAGGTTCAGGCGCTGAACTTCGATGGCGTGCTGGCGGAACACCTCGAGGGCGCCCGCCATGTCGGTGACCTCGTCGTTGCCGGCAATCTCCAGCTTCGCTTCCAGTTCGCCGCGCGACATGCGGCGCATCACGTCGGAAAGGTGGCGCAGCCGGACCAGCAGACGCTCACCGAAGAACTTCCAGCCTCCGAAGACGGCCGCCAGCACAGCCAGAACGTTGACCGCAAGGATCGTCCACCAGCCGATCTGCAGGAGAGTGGCCGACCGGTCCGCCGCCTCCTGGGTCGAGATCTCCGCGTTCTCCACCAGTGGCTGAACGAGCGCGCTCAGGTCGTTGGTGGTCGTTTCGTTGAGGGCCAGGTACTCCTCGGACTCGGCCAGTTCGGCCAGCTCGAGGGTGCGAATGGTAAATATCCCGTTCGCGGCCGAGTAGAGATCCCCGAGAGCCTGGAACGAGGGTCGAAACAGGGCGGCGGTCTCGGGGTTCAGCTCGTCCAGCGCGGCCTCGAGGCCGCTCATCGCCGCCGTCACCCGCTCCCGGTTGGTCTGGAGCAGGCCCGGATCGTCCTGCGTGAGCCCGCGCTGGATGAGGAGTGAAACCTCGTTCTGTGTCGACTGGTATTCGAGCAACCCGCGGTAGTGGTCCAGTTCGGTTGGTGCGTTCCTCGCGGAAACGGGCGCGGGCTGGTCGGTGAGTTCCCGCAATCCCGTTGCCATGAAGAACTCCTGATCGTCGATCTCGGCGACCAGCAGGAGTTCGGCTCCCAGCGTCACCTCCTGTACTTCGCGTTCGAGGTCACTCACCTGGGCCCGGTAGTTCATCCGCCGAGACACCGATTCGAGGATGAGATCGATGCTCTCGACAAGGGTCGACGCCAGCCGAACCACCGAATCCTGCAGTTCTCCCTCGATGCCGGCTCCCGTCATCTCACCGAGCCGGGTCAGCAGGAATTCCTCCTCCCGCATGACATCACCTTCGACCAGCGCCAGGTCCTCCGGCGTATCCGCCGCGATCAGCCTGGGCGATGCGCGCACCAGCTCCGAACTGCTGCGCGCCACGTCGAAGGCGGCGATCATCCCCGGCATATAGGTGCCGGTGACTTCCCGCTGGCTCGCGTTGACGATCGTCATGAGGCCCAGCGCCAGCAGGCTGGCCACCAGAGTCAGGGACACACCCCCTCCCAGCCCCACCCAGATCTGGCTCGCGATCCCGAAGCGGTTCCCGGTGGCATCGCGGAGCTTCGCGCCCCATCTGGACGGCAGCTTCGCCAGAACCCACTCGAAGGTGGAGTGGATTCTGGAGTCCAGGCCCTCCTGAACCGGAGGGGTCATCGCGAGAGCCGCTCCATGGCGCGGAAACGGCCAGCCTGGATCCGGGTCAGAAACACGCGGTCCGAGCCCTGGTTGTCGCGCACCCCGTACTCCACCGCGAACCCGCCCAGATCGATGAGCCCTGCTTCCCGAAGCGTCGCGAGGAAGCCCTCCCGGGTCGGTTCCGGGCCCGTCCGGTCCAGTCCTTCGGCGATCAGGAGTCCGGCCAGGTAGCCTTCGAGCGAGACGAAGCCGGGACTCGCATCCGGGTCCACCACTTCCAGCGCCTGATGGTAGCGGGCCACCACGGGAACGGAGGTGTCCTGGGGGAAGGGGACTACCTGGGTGACCACGACACCCTCGCCCGCTGCGCCCAGTTCGTTCAACAGCGCGTTGCTGCCGACGAACGAGATGTTCACGAAGATGGCGTTCACGCCGATGCGGCGCGCCCACCTGATGAACGTGGCCGCGGGTTGATAGGCGCCGATGATGATCACCGCCTGGGGGTTGCCTTCCCGGATATCGAGAAGAGCCCGCTTCACCGCGGTGGTGTTGCGGACGTACGCTCCCTCGGCCACCAGCAGCATGTCACGCCTTCCCAGAGCCCGGCGCATGCCGGTCAGCCCGGCGTTGCCGTAGTTGTCGTCCTGGTACAGGACCGCGAAGCGCGTGAAGCCGAGGTCGGTGGTCAGGCGCTCGACCATCTCCTCGGTTTCCTGAAAGTAGGATGCCCGCAGGTTGACGACGAAGTCGCGATTCTCACGCAGGAATTCCGCGCCCGTGAACGGCCCGATGTAAGGGACGCCGGCGGCGCTCGCGATCGGTTCCGCCGCGGTGGAGGTGGGAGTTCCCACCGCGCCCACCAGTCCGAACACGCCCTCGGCGATAAGCGCGTGCGTGTTGTCGGAAGCGGCTTCGGGTTCGTATCCGTCGTCCCGCGAACGAAGCCGAAGCACCCGTCCCTGCACACCCCCACGCCGGTTGGCTTCCTCGAACGCCGCGAGAATCCCGAGCCTCATGTTGGATCCAAGCTCGCTCGTGGGGCCGGTGAAGGCGGCCGACTGCCCGAACACGATCGAATCCGCAAAGACGCCCTCCGCCTCCGACTGGGCCGCCAGCGGCGAGTCCGCGAGAGCGCCGACCACGATTCCCAGAAAGACTGCGGTGGCAGCGTGGCGAGGCGTCAGGGCATGGCTCGCGGGCCTTGCGCCCCGGCACCCCGTCCCGCGTCTCATCAGTCTCCCCCGTATCGGAGCGCCAGACAGGTCAGGTCGTCGGACTGGGGTGCGCCGCCGGCGTGTTCATGGACGGCATCGACCACCTGGCGTGTCATGTCCTCGGGGTCGGCGCCGGCCGCCCTTCGCAGGACATCCAGCAGGGTATCATCCCCGAACTGGTTTCCGGCCTCGTCCATCGCTTCCGTCACGCCATCCGTGTAGAAGAAGACGATGTCGCCCTCCTCCAACTGCATCGAGTGTTGCTGATAGGGGAATTCGTCGATCACGCCGAGAACGATGCCGCTGTCCCCCGGCAGCCATGTCACCTCGCCCGAGGGCTTGACCAGACAGGGGAGGTTGTGGCCTCCGTTTACGTATTGCAGAAGCCCCGATGCCGGATCGAGTACCGCGTAGAACATGGTTACGAACATCGACTCCTTGTTCTGTTCGTAGAGTAGCTGGTTGACCTCGGTTATGCATTTTACGGGTTCCCGTTCGCCAAGGGCGGATCCCTTGACGAGGGTCCGGCTGACCATCATGAACAGCGCGGCGGGAACTCCCTTGCCGGAGACATCCGCGACCACCACGGCAAACCCCTCATCCTCCACCGGGAAAAAGTCGTAGAAGTCACCGCCCACCTCCTTGGCCGGGGTCATCCAGGCGAACAGGCCGTAGCGGGGATGCTGCGGGAAGACCTTGGGCAGGATCGAGTCCTGCATCTGAGCCGCTACGCCCAGCTCCTGGCGCAGGGCAACGAGCTCGTCGCGGGAGCGAAGCGCTTCGCGCATCACCTCCAGATGACGGATCGTCTTGTCGATCGTGGTTTCGAGATCGTCGAAGTTGATCGGCTTGGTGAGGAAATCGAACGCGCCGCGATTCATGGCGGTGCGGATGTTCTCCATGTCGCCGTACGCCGTGACGATCACCGCGCGCAGGTCCAGGTCCAGCGAGTTGATCTGGCTGAGGAGCGTCAGCCCGTCCATCTCCGGCATGTTGATGTCCGACAGGACCATGTCGATGTCGTCCTGCTCGTTCAGCTTGTCGAGCGCTTCGACACCATTGCTGGCGAAAACGAGTTCGATCTCCCGCCGGCGCATCTTGCGGCGGAACTTCTGCCTGAGGAGAAGCTCGAGATCCGGCTCGTCGTCCACCACAAGAATCTTCTTCATACGTCCTCCCGAAAGAGAAGCGATCCCGATGCATTCCGCTGAGCCGGCGGTCGGCCGGCTCGGGAGCCTGATCGGGCGTTGGCGTCGCCCAAAACTACTCTTTGCGCGCCCGTTGGCAACAACGATCCGCACTTGTCGGAGCTCGGGAATGTTGGAGATCAGCTTCCGGTTTGGCGTTGCCGGCGCGTCGTGGCGACGCCGGGGCATCGAGGGATGCGCATTCGAGCCTGCCGTGATAGGTTGTTAGGCCGGCAAATCCGGAAGCCTGCGGAACAAAGGGAGAATGGCGCAGTCGTTGGGGCACAGCCGCGGATCGACGCATGGATGTCACACTTGGGATTGATGTGGGGATGGACCAGCACGAGCCTCGAAGGGTCGTGGAGGTGTTCGAGCGCTTCGTCACCGCGAACGGCGTAAGCGATCTCGTAGTGCAGAGGTTCTGTCTGGCGCTGGACGAAATCCTCACCAACGTCATCTCATACGGGTTCGAGAAAGTGCCGGAGGAACCGAGGATTCGCGTGGACTTCGGGCTGGGAGACCAGGTGCTGGAAGTCCGCATCGAAGACAACGGACGATCGTTCAATCCGCTGGCTGACGCGCCGCTCCCGGATTTCACGCTGCCGGTGGACGAGCGACCCATCGGAGGGCTCGGCATCCACCTTGCCAAGAACCTCGTGCACGACATATCCTATCGACGCGATAAAAAGCGAAATTGCCTGACCCTCACACAGCCGCTGTAGGGCGCGACAGGGGATCCAAATCCGTGAAAGTCACAGCCAGTCAGTCCGGAGACGCCGTGATCGCGGCCGTAAGCGGCCGCGTTGATTCGGTAAACGCGACCTCCTTCGAGCAGGAGTTGAGCAAGGCCATGGAGGGCGGTTCGAGCCGCCTGGTCGTGGATTGCGGCGAGCTGTCGTACATCAGCAGCGCCGGCCTCCGCATTCTCCTCCTCGCCGTCAAGAAGACCCGTGCCCAGGGCGGAGGAGTGGCGCTGTGCCAGGTGCAGGACCATGTCCGGGAGGTGCTGGAGGTCAGCGGTTTCACGCGCATCATGACGGTCCGCGATACCGTCGAGCAGGCGATCGACAGCTTCTGAAGGCGTTGCGGGAGCCGTAGCTCGACGCCACCGGCGCCTGTCGGCGCCACTCGCCTCCGTTTCAGGCTAGAAGTAGGTGAACGCCTGGACCTTGAGGGACCATTCGGTGCGGTCGAGCGAGGACCGGTAGATATCCAGATTGGTCGAGATTCCGTTCTTCCCGAAGGCGTACAGCATGAAGCCGGGGGTGATTGTGAAGCCGGAAACGTCCCCGCCATCGGCGTCCTCGGTCCTGGCCCAACTCAGGCGCAGCAGAGGCTCGATGGCCTCGAAGCGGGCGGTCTCCGGCAACCGCGCATACCAGAGGCCCATCGCCTGAAATGCCGTGAACGGGGTGTCCTGGGCCACCTTCCAGTTCCGCCCCCGGATCGCCCCCAGCAGCAGGTGGCCTCCGTCGCGCCATGTCCCTGCCTCGAACTCGAGCCCGTAGGCCGGGGTCCAGGCCGATCCGTACTCGAAGTGGGTTTCGTCGAATGAGGCGTAGGCCGCTAAGCGGCTATCGTCGTTAAGGTCGAAGGACAGCTGCGCGGTGGTCGACTTCCAGTTGTTGGCATCCCGGTTGTCGATGCCTTCCCCGTTCGTGAGCGTTACGCGGTAGCTCGCCCGGCTGCCGAGGCGGCCCGTCATCAGCAGCCCGGGCTCATATCCGTTCAGGCCAAGCCGGAACGCCAGGTTGCCGAAGGAACACACGCCACCGATTCCCGGGCAGTCGTCAACCCCCGAGACCCTCGCGTCGCGTTCGATGAGGGGCAGATCCGAGTTGGGGACCAGCCAGAAGTACGAGATGCCGCGCTTGAACTGACCCATGTTGAGCACGAACGCCTCCGAGAAGCTCAACGTGAGCCACGCGTCCAGCACCGTGCCTCCGCGCAGCGCCTCGAACTGGAGGCGACCGCTGACGAAGTCGTTGTAGCGCCCGTCCAGCGTGATCCAGGCGCGCCGCATGGAGAACGTCGAGACGGCGCCCTCGGGGCTCGGCGCCTCGTACTGAGCGTGCACGCGCGCATCGAAGGAAACACTGGAGCCGCCATAGGACCGGAAGGGCGGATCCTGGGCCTGGAGTGCGGAGGAGGAGAACGCGATGGCTGCGAGCAGCATGCCTCCGAGCACCGTCCTTGCGGACGCCTTCGAATCCGGCCGCCGCCTCCGCCGGCGCTTGCCGCCATGGGTGGCCGGGGGCGGGTCGGAATGGGAATCCCGTGCCGCTCCTGCCGTGATCGTCGTCTCTTGGTGCGCCGGCATCATGGCCTCCTGGGAGGTGGTGTCGCGGTTGTCGTAGTCGCTACGTCCGGCCGATGGCCGATCGGGGGTCGTCGCGCCTGTTAGAATAGACCGATCACCCTTCCGGTGTCAGGATCCAGGTCGACATCGTAGAAGGAGGGACGGGTCGGCAGTCCGGGCATGGTGCGCATCTGACCCACCAGCGGATACAGGAACCCGGCGCCCACGGAGGCGCGCACGTCGCGGATCGGCAGCGTGTATCCTCGTGGCACTCCCTTGCGGCGCGGGTCGTGGCTGATGCTCAGATGTGTCTTGGCCATGCAGATCGGCAGGTCGGAGAAGCCCTGGCGCGTGAAGAGGTCGATGCGCTCGTTGGCCAGCGGCTCGAACTCCACCCCGTCCGCGCCGTAGACCTCGCGGGCGATGATCTCGATCTTCTCCCGAACCGGGAGGTCGAGCGGATAGAGGAAGCGGAAATCGGAGGGTTGCTCGGTGGCGCGCACCACGGCCCGGCCCAGCGCGACCGCTCCGGCGCCTCCGGCGGCCCAGTGCTTCGAGACCACAGCGTCCACGGCCCCGGCGGCGCGTGCGGCCCGGATCACCAGGTCCACCTCGGCATCCGTGTCGGTGGCGAAGTGGTTCACGGCCACCACCACCGGAACTCCGAACCTGCGTGCCGTACGGATGTGGTGCTCCATGTTGGCGATTCCCCGGGAGAGCAGCTCCAGGTTCTCTTCGGTGTACGCGCGGTCGAGCGGCCGTCCCGCCACCACGGGAGGTCCGCCGCCATGCGTCTTCAGGGCCCGGATGGTGGCCACCAGCACCACCGCGTCGGGCGCCAGCCCGGAATAGCGGCACTTGATGTTGAAGAATTTCTCCATGCCGATGTCGGCCCCGAATCCCGATTCCGTGATGACGTAGTCACTCAGCTTGAGCGCGATTCGGTCGGCAATGATGGAACTGTTGCCGTGCGCGATGTTGGCGAACGGTCCGGCGTGGACGAAGACGGGAGTACCCTCGAGCGTCTGCATCAACGTGGGCTGAACGGCATCGCGCATGAGGACGGCGAGCGCGCCCGCGGCACCGATGTCCTCGGCGGTTACGGGTTCGCCGTCGCCCGTCGCCCCCACCACCATGGCCCCGAGCCTTCGGCGCATGTCGGCCAGGTCGGTGGTCAGGGCGAGAATCGCCATGATCTCGCTGGCCACCGTAATGTCGAACCCGGTGGTGCGGGTGAATCCGAATTCATCCGGACCCTGACCGACCGTGATCTCGCGGAGCATGCGGTCGTTGGTATCCATCACGCGCCGCCAGGTGATGGTGTCCGGATCGATGCCCAGGCGCACGAAGCGGCTGCGCTCCTCCGGCGTCATCCGGTCCGGGTCCGTGGTGGCGATGCCGAGCTTCTCCTTGCGCACCCGCATGCCGCGGGCGAAGAAGCGCCGTCCGTTGCGGACCGGAAAGAGGCGCTCGAAGAGAAGCTCGTCGCTCTGGCGGGACTCGTGCAGCATCCGTATGTCGATCGCCGCCGCCAGCAGGTTGTTGGCCGCGGTGATGGCGTGGATGTCGCCCGTGAGGTGCAGGTTGAAGTCCTCCATCGGGATGACCTGGCTGTAGCCGCCGCCCGCCGCTCCGCCCTTGATGCCGAAGGTCGGGCCCTGGCTGGGCTGGCGGATGCACGCGATCGTGCGCTTGCCGAGGTGGGCGCCCATTGCCTGGGCGAGTCCCACCGTGGTCGTGGTCTTGCCTTCGCCGAGGGGCGTAGGCGTTATCGCCGTCACGTCGATGTACTTGCCGTCCGGCACGGCGGAGAGCCGGTCGAGCACGGAAAGCCTCACCTTCGCCTTGTACGATCCGTGCATTTCGAGCTCCCCGTCTGCGAGGCCGAGTTGCGCGGCGATGGAGGTGATGGAGGTGAGCGGGGCTTCCTGCGCGATCTCGATGTCGGAGGGGACGGGCGAACGAATCTGGAGCGAGGTATGGCGGCCGTGATCGGTCATTGGCAGGGGATAATCCATGGTTTCGGGGCGCTGGCGTCGGGGTGCCGAGGGACTCGTCGCACAACAACTCGGCGCTCGCGGATGCGCCAGAAAGATTTCCTCTGCGGCCTGATTTGGGAATAGGCGCAGGAAACGAGTCTGGCGGGGAACGCTGATTTCCTTGATTCGGTCCCGCGGGTACGGGTACATTAATCGCGGTATCGCGGCGCGCCGGCGCCACAATCCCCGGCCACCTCCTTTCAAGAGTCCCGCATGCGACTGTTCATCGCGCTGAATCTCTCCGATGGCGCGAAGGAAGGCGTGTACGACGCCGCTCGGCCCCTCAGGGAAGCCGGGTTGCCGGTGCGGTGGCTGGATCCCGAAACGTATCACCTGACCCTCAAGTTCCTGGGGAATCCACATCCGGACCTTACGCCCCGCGTGTCGGAAGCGATCGACGAAGTCGGAGGCAAGAACCGGTCCTTCTCGATGGAGATCCGCGGCTTCGGCGCCTTTCCCACGATTCGCCGCCCAACGGTGCTGTGGGCCGGGGTGGAGCCGGTCCTCGCCCTGCGCTGTCTGAAACAGGATGTGGAGTGGGGATTGGCCAGCCTGGGCTTCAGCCGGGAGACGAGCGCCTTCCATCCTCACATCACCGTGGGCCGCGCCAGGGCGGAGACCGGCGCGGGCGCCTTCCGCGGACTGGACGCCCTGGTTGCCGACCTGGACTTCCGCCATCACATCGACGTGACGTCGGTGGAACTCATGCGCAGTCATCTCTCCCGCACCGGAGCCCGCTACAGCGTCGTATCCTCGGCGGCGCTCGAGACGCCGGAATCGGCGCAGCCCAACGGCTGATGACCATGATCCGCGCAAGACCCCCGATGCTCCGCCCCTGACGCGACTTCATGGCACACATCCTGATCGTCGACGACGACGCCTCGGTCAGCGGCGCGCTGCGTCAGGTCTTCGAGTACGAGTCGCATCGCGTGACGGTCGCCCCCAACGGCCCCGTCGGCCTCGAGCGCCTCGTCGACGACAATCCCGATGTCGTCTTTCTCGATGTCAAGATGCCGGAGATGGACGGCCTGGAAGTCCTGTCGAGGATGAGGAAGCTGGACTCCCGCACCCCGGTGATCATGATCAGCGGGCACGGCAACATCGATACTGCCGTGGAGGCCACGCGCAGGGGCGCGTATGACTTCCTGGAGAAGCCCCTCGACACGGCGCGCCTGTTCGTTACCCTGCGCAACGCTCTCGACATGCACGGGCTCAAGCGCAGCGTCGAATCGCTTCAGACCGAAGTGGAGAGCCGGTACGAAATCGTCGGTTCCTCGCCCCGGATTCATCAGATGCTGATGCGTATCGAGAAGGTGGCGCCGACCCGGGCGCGCGTGCTCATCACCGGCGAGAACGGCACGGGGAAGGAGCTCGTGGCCCGGGCGGTCCACAGGCTGTCGGACCGGCGCGACCGGCCGTTCGTGGAAGTGAACTGCGCCGCCATCCCCTCGGAACTCATCGAATCGGAGCTCTTCGGCCACATGAAGGGGTCGTTTACCGGGGCGGTGGCGGACCGCGCGGGGAAGTTCGAGCAGGCCGACGGCGGCACACTCTTCCTGGACGAGATCGGAGACATGTCCTTCGCCGCCCAGGCGAAGGTGCTGCGCGTCCTGGAGCAGGGTGTCGTGGTCCGCGTGGGAGGCTCCCGGACCTTGCAGGTGGACGTGCGCGTCATCGCGGCCACCAACAAGGACCTCGCCGAAGAGATCAGGAACGACCGGTTCCGGGAGGATCTCTACTATCGTCTCAACGTCGTTCCCATCGAGCTTCCTCCGCTTCGCGAGCGACGTTGTGATATTCCCATGCTCGTGAAGCACTTCACCACGCTGATGGTGCGGACCGGGCGGGCATCCCGGAAGTACTTCACCGAGGGTGCCCTGAACCGGCTCAAGGCGATGGACTGGCCGGGCAACGTGCGCCAACTGCGCAACGCCGTGGAGCGCTTCCTGATTCTCTCGGAGGGCGACGAGATCCGCACGAAGGACGTCCGACTGCTCTCCGGAGGCAGCCCCGGCGCGGTCGTCCGCCAACTTCTGGCCGCACCTTCCTTCGCCGACTTCAAGGACCGCGCGGAGCGGGCGTTCATCGAGCACAAGCTGCGCGAGCACGACTGGAACATCACCGAGACCGCCCGGTCGGCGGGCATGCCGCGCTCCAACCTCTACAAGAAGATCAACAAGTACGGGCTGGAGCGGGAGTCGTGAGGCGGGCAGCGGGACGGGACGGAGAACGGGGAGATCGGCTGCGGACCGGTGACGGGGCGGACGATGGCGGACGCGACTCCGAACCGGCGGCGGAGGCACCCTTGAAGTCGCTGACCCGGAAGGCGTGGGAGTGGTGCCGGTCGGTCCTGATCGCATTCGCGCTGTTCCTGATCATCAGAGCATTTCTGGTGGAGGCCTTCACGATTCCCACCGCCTCCATGGAGAACACCTTGCTGGTCGGCGACTTCCTGGTGGTCAACAAGGCGGTGTACGGCGCCGAGGTTCCGGGGACGGCGCTGCACCTTCCAGCATTCGCGGAGATCGAGCGGCGCGATGTCATCGTGTTCACGCCCCCGCACGACCCCGGAAAGAACTATGTGAAGCGCGTGATCGGGGTGCCTGGGGACGTCCTCCAGATGCGGGCCAAGAAGCTGTACCTGAACGAGGTGCAGCTCGACGAGCCCTACGTTCGCCACGTGGATCCGCGGCGTGACGAATTTCATCCCGACATGGCGTGGCAGGCCGATTTCCTCGCCGACGGCCGCGACCCGGCGTCCTACCGGCCGACGCGGGACAACTGGGGTCCGATCCGGCTTCCGGACGGCGGCTACTTCGTCCTCGGGGACAACCGCGACAACAGCGAAGACTCGCGCTACTGGGGATTTGTCGACAAGAAGTCGGTCCGCGGCCGGCCGTGGTTCGTCTACTACTCCTTCGACCCGTCCTCCGACGAGGAGGCTGCGTGGGTGAAGGACGTGCGCTGGGGCAGGATCGGAGGGATTGTCCGTTAGACGCGGGCTCTGGTTGACACCATGCGGCCTCTCTGATACCCTTGACTGCTTTGTTGCTCTACTCCGTGGGCTCGACGCGAGGGCGAGACCGCGGAAGAACGTCTCCCCGGCGAATCGCGGGTGAACCCTACGTGAAGACATATACGCCAAGGGCGCGCGACATTGAGCACCAGTGGTGGGTGGTTGATGCCGCGGGACAGCCGTTGGGGCGCCTGGCGGCGCAGATCGCGCGGGTGCTGCGCGGCAAGCACAAGCCCATCTTCACGCCTCATCTGGACACGGGGGACAACGTGGTGGTGATCAACGCCGCCCGCGTGAGGCTCACCGGCAACAAGGCGGCGCAGAAGACCTACTTTCGTCATTCCGGCTACATGGGCGGCGGGCGCCATATCCCCTTCAGGACGATGCTGGAGCGGCATCCCGAGCGGGTGATCGAGCGCGCCGTACGCGGCATGCTCCCGAAAGCACGCCTGGGTCGCCGACTCCGCCGCCGGCTGCGCGTCTACGCCGGGGCCGAGCATCCTCATCATGGCCAGCGTCCGCGCCCACTCACGTTCTGAGGTCACGGGTTCATTGCCATACGTAGAACAGGTTCAGGCCGTAGGCCGGCGCAAGAGCAGCGTTGCGCGCATCATGCTGCGACCGGGAATCGGAAGGTGGCTGATCAACGGCCGGGAACTGGACGACTATTTTCCGCGGCTGGTGCATCGCAAACGCGCCACCGAACCGATGCAGGTCGTTGACGCCGACGCCCGCTTCGATGTCGTCGTGCGCGTACACGGGGGCGGGATGACCGGTCAGGCCGACGCCATCCGCCTGGGCGTTGCCCGGGCGCTGGTCGAGGAAGACGAAGACGCGATGGGCCCGCTTCGCCAGGGCGGGTTCCTCTCACGTGATCCGCGCAAGGTGGAGCGCAAGAAGCCCGGCCGTCCGAAGGCCCGCAAGCGCTTCCAGTTCAGCAAGCGATAAACCCGAGGACTGCCTGGAGACGCATGGAGCAGGTTTCTCTGAACCAGATGCTTGAGGCCGGGGTCCACTTCGGACACCAGACGCGCCGATGGAACCCCAAGATGCGCCGTTTCATCTTCACGGAGCGGAACGGCATCCATATCATCGACCTGCGCAAGACGTTCGATCGGCTGATCACGGCCCGGAAGATCGCACGCCAACTGGTGCTTTCGGGCGAACGCCTACTGTTCGTCTGCACCAAGCCGCAGTTGCGCGGAATCATTGAGGAAGACGCCGCCCGGTCCCGCAGCCTGTTCGTGACGGAGCGCTGGCTGGGCGGCATGCTCACCAACTTCCAGACCATTCGTCGCCAGATCCGTCGCTTGAAGGAGCTGGAGCGGGGGCAGGAGGAGAACGCCTTCGAGTTCTACACCAAGAAGGAACGCCTTCTGCTCGAGCGCGAGCGGCTGAAGTTGGAGAAGTACTTTTCCGGGGTGAAGGACATGACCCGGCTCCCCGGCGCCATCTTCGTCGTCGATGCCCGGCGCGAAGCGATCGCGGTCAGGGAGGCCCACCGGCTCGGTATCCCGATCATCGCCATCACCGACACCAACGCCGATCCGGATCTCATCACCTACCCGATTCCGGGCAACGACGACGCGATACGTTCGGTCAGCCTGATCAGCGGAGCCATCGCCGAGGCCATCAGCCAGGCCCGCAAAGAGGTGCCGGAAGATGAACGCCGTCGGGTGGAGGACCTGGAGGCCACGACGTATTCGACCGAGACAGGCGAGAAGGCCGCCGCGGTGGAGGAGCATCCGCGCCGTCGAGCGCGCCGCCGGCCCCGTCCGGGCGTCATCGCGGAACGCCAGACGGGCAGCGGTCGAGGGGATTCGCAAAAGCGAGTGAGGAGGGCCCGCGTTCTGGTCAGGAAGCCGGGGCGCGAGGCGGCCCAATCGGATTCCGGCGGAGAGCCCGCGAAGCCGTCGACCAGCCAGGAAGCCGAACCGGAGCCGTCCCGGGTCCGGCGCGCGCCTCCCAAGCCGGTAGCGTCCCGGACCAGCTGATCCTTCCTGCCGGCGAGTGCCGGGACAGGGAGTACGGACGAGGGTCGCGGGAAAGCGTCGCCACCGGATCCCGCGTCCCGGAACCTCGAAACGACCACCAGGCGGATACTCCATATGACGATTCCCGCAAAGATGGTGAAGGCCCTGCGCGACCGTACAGGCGGGGGCATGATGGATTGCAAGCGCGCTCTCGAAGAGACGGGAGGCGATCTCGAGGCCGCGGTCGATCTCCTCCGTGCCAGGGGTGCGGCGAAGGTTTCGAAGCGAGCGGGCAGGGATACGAACCAGGGAACCATCGGCAGCTACGTCCACTTCGACCGAAGGGTGGGCGTCATCGTCGAAGTCAACTGCGAGACCGACTTCGTCGCCAACACGGACGACTTCCGGGCGCTGGCCAAGGACATCGCCCTGCACATCGCCTCCCAGGACCCGATTGCCGTGCGCGCGGAAGATCTGCCGCAGGATGTGGTCGAGCGTGAGAAGGCGGTCTACCGGGAGCAGGTGCGCGCCCAGGGGAAGCCGGAACGCATTCAGGACATGATCGTCCAGGGGAAGCTGAAGGCCTTCTACAAGGATCAGGTGCTGCTGGAGCAGCCCTTCATCAAGGACACGGCCCGGACCATCGGCGAACTCGTGACCGAGGTATCGGCGAAAACCGGTGAGAAGATCGAAGTCGCCCGCTTCTCGAGGTTCGCGGTCGGGCAGCGCGGCTGACGGCGCACGCCCGCGGGACGATGAGCGGCTCGTCGGAATTCCGGTACTCGCGGGTTCTCCTGAAGCTCTCCGGCGAAGCGCTCGCGGGAGAGGAGGGATTCGGCATCTCTCCGCCGGTCGTGGACCGACTCACCGACGAGATCGGGACGCTCGCCGACCTGGGCGTGGCCCTCGGCATCGTCATCGGGGGCGGCAACATCATGCGCGGGGCGCTGGCCAGCCGTCAGGGCATGGACCGCGTCACGGCCGACTACATGGGCATGCTCGCCACCGTAATCAATGCGTTGGCGCTTCAGGATCTGCTCGAGCGCAAGAACGTCACCACGCGCGTGCTGACCGCCTTTCGCATGGAAAAGCTGGCGGAGCCCTACATCCGCCGCCGGGCGATTCGCCACTTGGAGAAGGGCAGGGTGGTGATCTTCGCCGGAGGCACGGGGAACCCGTATTTTTCGACCGACACCGCGGCCGCTCTGCGGGCGATCGAGATGGAAGCCGACGTGATCATCAAGGCCACGAAGGTGGCGGGCATCTTTACCGCCGATCCTCTCCTGGACCCGACCGCGCAGTTCATCCGCCGCATCAGCTTTCAGGAAGTGATCGCGCGGGAACTTGGGGTCATGGATGCCCCGGCGGTGTCGCTCTGCAAGGACAACAAGCTGCCCATCATCGTACTCAATCTCGGCGAGAGAGGAGCGGTCGGGGCCGCCATCAGAGGGGAGCGCATAGGCACGTTGGTATCCTGACCGGGTATCTGCTCTCCGATCGGTATCACACGCGCACGGGAGGCTGTCATGGGACTCATGGAAGAACTCACGGAGCGCATGGACGCCGCGCTCGATGCTGCCCGGCGCGAGTTCGCAACCGTTCGAACCGGCAAGGCGACCCCGGCTCTGCTGGACAGCGTCCGGGTCGACGCCTACGGGGCCAGCATGCCCCTGAATCAGCTCGCGACGGTGGTTGCGGCCGACGCGAGCCTGCTGGTGGTGCAGCCATACGACAAGTCGCTGATGTCCTCCGTCGAGAAGGCGATCATGTCCGCCAACCTCGGGCTTAATCCCTCCAACGACGGCAACCTCATACGCGTACCGATTCCTCCGCTCACCGAGGAACGACGCCGGGAATACGTGCGCATCATCCACAAGATGTCGGAGAATACCCGGATCTCGATCCGCCACGCCCGGCGCGCGGGCAATGGCGAGGTGAAGCGTCGCATCAGGGAGCACGAGATCAGCGAGGACCAGGGTCACCACATGATGGGCGGGATTCAGAAGCTCACCGACCGCTACGTGGCCTCGCTGGACGAGCTCATGAAGGCCAAGGAGGAGGAGGTCATGGCCATCTAGCCATGAAGTCCAACGTGCCGGCCCGGATTGACATGAGCGGGCCCATGCCGCGTCACGTAGCCGTCATCATGGACGGCAACGGGCGCTGGGCCCGGCGGCAGGGCCTGCCCCGCAAGACGGGGCACGAAGCCGGAATGAACGCCGTACGCACGACCATCGAGGCTTCGGTCGACGCCGGCATCAAGATCCTCACCCTCTTTGCGTTTTCCACCGACAACTGGAATCGTCCGTCGGAGGAGGTGTCGGCTCTGATGTCGCTCCTGAAGGCGTATGCGGAGCGGGAGTGCTCGGAGCTTGTCGAGAAGGGCGTCGAAGTACGTGTGCTCGGGACCCTGGCCAGAATGCAGCCTTCAGCGCGCGAGGCCGTGGAGCGCATCATGCGGGAGACCGAGGGCGGAACGACGCTCAGGCTCAATCTGATGATCTCCTACAGCGGAAGGGAAGACATCCTGACCGCGGTTCGCCGTCTGGCCGCGCGCGCCCGAGCCGGAGAACTGGACCCCGCGGAGATCGACGAGGCGTGCCTGGAGCGGGCGCTGCTGACGAGCGGCATACCCGATCCCGACCTTCTCATCCGGACTTCCGGGGAGTGCAGAATCTCGAACTTCATGCTTTGGCAGATTTCGTACTCGGAGATTCACATCACCCCCGTGCTGTGGCCGGATTTCTCCAGGGACGACCTCTTCGCGGCGGTCCTGGACTACCAGCGCCGCGACCGCCGCTTCGGCCGGATCACTTCCGCCTGATGGCGATGGCCGATCTTTCGCGCCGCGCGGTGGTGGCGGTGGTCGCGCTGCTCGTCGTACTTCCGGTCATCTACCGGGGTGGATGGCTCATGGGTGTGCTTGCGGCGGCGCTGGCCATGCTGGCGACCCGCGAGTTCTGCCTGCTGGCTCGGCGGACCGGTGTACGGACCTTCACCCGCACGGCCATGGCCATCACGGCAGCGCTCGTCCTGGCAGCGACGGCGGAGCCCTTCTTCACCGGGTTCGCCCCGCTCGCGCTGACGATCCTCATGGGGGCCACCGTAGTGCTCTTCATCGCCGCCGTGCGCGCACGCGCCGTGACGGACAAGCCGCTCGCGTCCGTCTGTTCAACGCTGACGGCAGCTCTGTATGTGGGAGGCGGGCTCTGCTTCGCGGTGCTGCTGCGCCACCTGCCGGAGACGGGGGTCGCAGTGAGAGCCCCCGGCTCGCTCGAGGGTCCGTTGCTGCTGCTCTTCCCCCTGACGGTCACCTGGGTCGGGGACATCGCCGCATATTTCGCGGGCAGCCTGTGGGGCACTCGCCGCCTGTTTCCGGCCGTCAGCCCGGGCAAGACGCTGGAAGGCACCATCGCCGGAATTCTGGCCGCCGGAGCGGCGGGCCTGTTCTTCGCGATCGCGGCCGCCGAGCCGTTCGTCCTGCTGGGGGTCGGGCGGAGCTGGCTCGTCGGCATCGCGCTCCTGATCGGCGCGGGCGGGCTGGCGGGGGATCTGGCCGTTTCGCTGCTCAAGCGCGAAGCCGGCGTCAAGGACACCGGGTCGATGCTTCCCGGCCATGGCGGAGTGCTCGACAGGCTCGACGCCGTTTTGGTGACGCTGCCGCTCGCCTACGCGGCGCTTCAGCTCGCCGGTTCGGTGTCGCCATGAACCGGGTGGCGGTCCCCGCTGCGCAGGGTGCGTCGACGTGATCCGGATCGCAATCCTGGGATCCACGGGTTCGGTCGGGCGCAGCGCGCTCGAGGTAGTGGGCCGGCATCCGGGGCGCTTCCGCGTGGTCGCGCTGGCCGCCAACCGCTCGGTAGCCGTGCTTCGCGAGCAGGCGGCGCTGCATCGGCCGCGCCGGGTGGTGGTCGCCGACCCCGGGGCGGAGAGGCTCGACCTCCCCGGCGTATCGTGCGCCTACGGCCGCGAGGCTCTGATCGAGCTCGCGGGGAGCAGCGACGCGGATGTGGTCGTCAATGCCCTGGTGGGGGTCTCGGGTCTCGAGCCCACCCTCGCCGTGCTTCGGGCGGGCAAGCGCCTTGCGCTGGCCAACAAGGAGTCGCTGGTGGCGGGAGGCGAACTCGTCGACGAAACGGCGCGTTCGGGGGGCGGTGAACTGGTGCCGGTCGATTCGGAACACAGCGCCATCCTCCAGTGTCTCGCCGGCAGCGACCCCGGGCATGTGGCCCGCATCGTGCTGACCGCTTCGGGCGGTCCCTTTCGCCGTTGGGACGCGTCGCGAATGAACGACGTCACGCCCGCCGACGCGCTGCGCCATCCCACCTGGAACATGGGTTCCAAGATCACCATCGACTCGGCCACGCTCGCGAACAAGGCGCTGGAGGTCATTGAGGCACATTTCCTGTATGGGATGGAATATGAACGCATCGATGTGGTCGTTCATCCGCAATCGATCGTCCATTCCTTCGTGGAGTTCACGGACGGATCGGTCGTGGCGCAACTCGGCCTTCCCACCATGGAACTGCCCATCCTGTACGCGCTGACACACCCGGAGCGGATCGACGACGCCCGCTTGCGAACCTTCCGTCCGTCACGCCTGTCGGATCTGACGTTCGAGGAACTGGACCGGCCGCGGTTCCCCCTGTTCGAGCTGGGCGTGCAGGCGGGGCGCGCTGGTGGCTGGGCGCCGACGGTCTTCAACGCCGCCAACGAGGTGGCGGTGCACGCATTCCTGGAGGGCGTGCTACCCTTCAGAGAGATGGCGGCGGTGGTGGGAGCGGCGCTGGAGCGAACCCCTCCAGGAAGGATCAGGTCGGTCGAGGACGTGCTCGGCGTGGACGCCGAGGCCCGGCGCGTGACCCGGGAATCCATCGACGCGGTGGTCGCGTAATGGCGCGCGGCTCATGAGCGGGCGCATACAGGGAGAGGGATGATGGCGTTGCTGGCGACAATCGTTGTCCTGGGCGTTCTGATCCTCGTCCACGAACTCGGCCACTTCTGGGCGGCCAAGGCCGTGGGCGTAAAGGTGCTGCGCTTCTCGATCGGGCTGGGGCCACGGGTTCTCGGTTTTCGCCGCGGCGATACCGAATACGTGATCTCGGCGATTCCGCTGGGCGGCTACGTCAAGATGAGCGGCATGGCCGATGAGGTCATGGACCAGGTGGAAGGGGGCGGCGGCGAGGTGCGGCGCCGGCCCGCTCCCACCGACTTCGACGGCAAGCCGGTGTGGGCGCGCGCGCTGGTGCTGTCGGCGGGCGTGATCATGAACATGGTCTTCGCCTTCGCGGCGTATACCACGATCGCCGCGGGCTGGGGTCGGGTGGAGGCGGACGAGACCCGGCTCGGCTACGTGGACATGGAGCTGCTGCCCCCGGGCGCGGAACCGCTGGCGGGGCTGCCCGTGGGCGCGCGCCTCACGCGGGTGGGCGACCGCGATGTGGTCCACTGGGGGGATGTGCGTGAGGGATTCCTGTCGGCACGGGGCGAGACGATCACGGTGGAAACCGAGTCCCCGCGCGTGATGGTCTCGGTGCCGGCGCCCGACGATCCTTCCGCGCGCGAGCGCCTGGCATTGGCCCTCGACTACTGGATCGAAGCCGAAGTCCTGGACGTCGAGCTCGGGATGCCCGCGGCGAGCGCGGGTGTACAGCCAGGGGACCGCGTACTCGCCGTGGACGGCGTAGCCGTGGACAATTGGGCGCTGTTCCGGCGGGAGATCATGCGCCGTCCCGGTCGCACGGTCGAACTTCAACTGGTGCGCGACGGCGCTCTGATAGAGATCGCGGTGCCCCTCGCAACGCGTGAGGAAAGGGGGCCCGACGGGGAGATCAGGACCGTGGGTCAGGTCGGCATTCTGGCGCCGGTGGCCGATCCGGTGTACGTGCCCGTTCCGCTGACCCGCGCTGCGGTGATCGGATACCGGGACACCGTGGGCACCACCCGCATGATCCTCGCGTTCCTCGGCGATCTCGTGACCGGGAACGTCTCCCCGCGCAACGTGGGCAGCATCGTCACCATCGGAACGCTGTCCGGTCAGGCCGCAGAGGCGGGGATTCAGACCTTCCTGCGCTTCATGGCTCTGTTCTCGGTGAATCTGGCGATCCTGAACCTGCTTCCCATTCCGATACTGGACGGCGGACATCTCGTCTTTCTCGGGATCGAGGCGGTCAGAGGGAAGGCACTCAGCCTGGAGCAGCGGCTGCGCTGGAGCCGGGTCGGCTTCCTGGTGCTCATGGGCATCATGGTCTGGGCGCTCTCCAACGACATCCTGCGCGTACTGGGGTTGTGACGCCGAACCGCCCGGGCGGCGGGGTCTGGAACGACGGCTTCAGAGAAACGACAGCTGCTCGGGACCGCGGTCCCGGCGCAAGGTGTCGACGCACAGCATCTCCGTAGGCTCCTCCTGCCGGGCAACGCCCAGAAACCCCCGGTATCCCGCGCTGATCAGTGCCCGAGAGACGGTTTCACGCGCCAGTTCGGGTGTGTTGCACTCCGTAGAGAGGTGGGCGAGCAGTATGCCTGCGAGGCGGGGATGGAGGAGATCCAGGGCAAGACGGGCGGCCGCGCGGTTGGACAGGTGTCCGTGGCTGGATGCGATGCGCGACTTGACGGTGGCGGGGTAGGAACTCTGGTGGAGAAGCGTCTCGTCGTGATTGGCTTCCAGGACCAGGAAGTCGCAACCCGCAAGGGCGTGGCGCACGATCGCGGTGGACCGGCCCAGATCGGTCGCGAGCCCGACGCGGGCGCCCGATCCGACATCGACCAGGGCAATGGCCACCGGATCGGCCGCGTCGTGTACGGTCATGAACGGTTCCACACGCAGATCCTCGATGCCGAAGGCTCGCCCGGGCCGGTACTCCACAACCTGTTCCGACCCGCGGAACAGGCGGCCGCACGCCTTGCGGGTGGCCTCGGTAAGGCAGACGGGAATGCCGTGACGTCGCGCCAGCACCCCGCTGCCGCGGGTGTGATCTCCGTGTTCGTGCGTGAGGATGATGGCCGAGAGCTCACCCGCCTCGGCTCCGACCAGCCGAAGGCGGCGCTCGGTCTCGCGCGCGCTGAAGCCGGCGTCCACCAGGACGGCCGCCCGCCCGGAGCGGACCAGAATCGAGTTGCCTTTGCTCCCGCTGCCCAACACGCAGATCCGCACGACCGTTCCGGGCCTTCGGCTAGTCGGGGCCGGCCACGCTGAGCCAGGCACGCTCGAGAACGGCGCGCATCTCCGGCGCAAGCCGAACGCCCCTGCGGCTCATGACACGCGCCGCCGTGTCCAGAAAGCGGTTCAACTCAAAGAGCGGCGCTTCGGGCGCCGCGCCCCATCGAAAGGGCGGGAGATAGCTCGTCGGGGCGGTCGCGCCGAACAGGTTGCAGCCTGCCCCGATGACCGCGCCGGTGTTCAGGAGCGTTCCAATGCCGGTCTTGACGTGGTCGCCCAGAAGGCAGCCCAGCTTGGCCAGACCGGAGGGCACGGCGCCTTCGCCCGTGCGGACCTTCACGTCGCGATAGTCGTTGCGAAGATCGCTGTTCGTGGTCATCGCGCCCAGGTTCACCCAGCGACCGAGGTACGAGCGGCCCAGGAAGCCGCCGTGGGCCTTGTTGTCGTAGCCGAGCAGGACGCTCTTCTCGATGTCGCCGCGGATTCTGCATGCCCGACCCACGTAGGAAGCGCATACCCTGCCACCGAGGACGATCGAGCCGGGTCCCACATACAGCGGACCCTCCAGGCGGGCCGGTCCGCACACGCGCACGCCCTCGCCGAGGACGATAGGCCCCGGGCCGGTGTCCAGCAGCACGCCCGGCTCGACGGCGGCACCGGGGCCGAGGGTGAAGAGGCCGTCTCCCAGAAGGTGGACGCCGGGGGGAAGGGAGGACCCTGAGGGTGGGATCGCCATGCCACCCTCGCGCGCCCTGACCCGCCGCCCCCCGGCCCCGCTCGACGGTGTGGACGCGAGAGGGGTGAACATCCCGGCCTCGAGGTCTTCACAGAGCTGCACGGGGGCCCGTGCCACGAGCTCCCAGACGTGCTCCAGCACGAACCCTTCCAGTTCGATCCCGGCCTTCATCCGGGGAGCGGCAGCGGGATCCGCGATGTCAGGCGGGTAGGGAAGCGGGGCACCGGAAGGGAGGCTCCACCCGACCGTCGTGCCGTCGATGCGCAGTTCGGCGGGAACAGGAGGCAGTTCCGGCGGCTGCCTCCGCACCACGGCCCGGCTGGACACCAGGATGCGGTGGACGCCGCGCCCCACGTCGGAGGCCACCAGTGCCCGGGGTGCTTCGTCTTCGCGGAAACCGGCGAGGCGGTCACCTGCAAGATGGCCACCGTACTCCACACCCCACGCACGGGCTGCCCGCTCCCATAGCCGCAGCGCACCAAGGACCAGTTCGGCTGCGGGACGTGTCAGGGCAAACGGTCCCCAGCGCCGGGCGCGGGCGTCGTCGAACAGGTAGAGACGGGCGCTCACGTCCGTTGGGTGCGCGACGAGGAGGGCAGCCGCTGCACCAGGCGCTTGAGTTCGCGGGCGTGCTCGCGGGTCGTGACCATCGTCACGTCCCCCGCGACGACCACGACCGTCTCGCGGACGCCGAACAGCACCACCCGCCCGCCTTCGCTGTACACGATGTTGTCGTCACTCTCAACGCAGACGACGTCGCCGGACCGGGTGTTCCCGCGCTGGTCGGGCGTCCGCGTCCGGGCGAGCGCCTCCCAGCTGCCCACATCATCCCAGTCAAAGGACGCCGGAAGCATGGCGCACGAGCGGCTGCGTTCCAGCACGGCCTCGTCGACGCTGACCGTGGGCGCGTGGCGGAAGAAGCCGTTCACGTCGCCGTCCTCGAGTCGCGGAAGCAGGGTGGCGATGGCGGGAGCGTGCGCGCGAAGTTCCTTCAGGAACGCCGATGCCCGCCAGACGAAGATACCCGTGTTCCACAGGAACCCCCGGCGAATGTACTCGGCGGCCCGCCCGGCGTCGGGTTTCTCGTGAAAGCGCAGCACACGCCGGGGAGGCTCGTTCGCCCCGTCGCGGGCGGGCTCGTCCAGGGCGTCGCCGGGTTGCAGGTATCCGTAGCCGGTGTCGGGGCGATCCGGCCGGGCCCCGACGGTGAGCAGGACATCGTCTCGGGCCGCAATCCGCACCGCGCGCGCAACCAGCGAACGGAACGCGGCGGCGGGACGTATGACATGGTCCGAATGGAGGGAAACGATCACCGCGTTCGGATCGCTTCGCCAGGCACGCCAGGTCGCCCAGGTGAGCGCCGGTGCCGTGCTGCGCGGCCGCGATTCCCAGAGGAAGCAACCGGGAGGCAACTCCGGCAGCGCGGAAGTCAGCGGTGACTCCAGGTGCCGTCCCGCGACGATCCGCAACCGGCGGGCCGGGACCAGCTCCAGCGCGCGCAGGACCGTGTCGGCTACGAGGGGGCGGCTCGAGACCAGGGGAAGGAGCTGCTTGGGGCGAGCGGGCGTGCTGGCGGGCCAGAACCGGGAACCGGCGCCACCCGCGAGGATGACGACCCGGAGGTGGGGGTCGGCGGGGGTCAACGCCGCTCGCTGATGCGGGTCGGAATGCACGCGGAAACTTACCCGCGGCACAGTGTAAAATCAACGGAATTCACCGCTCCGGGGTTGACCCGCCGGAGCCGTCGGGGTAGTCTTTGCGCGCTCCGCGAGCAGGCTTTCGGCTCGCCGGAGCCAGCCCCTCCTCCGTTGCCAAACAGTCGTCATGCGTTCGCTCGGGATCATCCTACTTCTCCCTTCGCTGATTGCCACCGCTGCGTGCGGACGAGATCCTTTCGCGCTCGAGTGGATCGCCTCCGCCGATACGGTGCGCCTGTACGCGATCTCCCGTCCCGAGCCCAACGTCGAGACAGGCTTTGACTTCGGTGCCCGGCACGCGGTTCGCATCGAAGCCCCCGCCACCACCTTAGCCTGGGACCTGGCCGTGGACGTCGAAGGCGGCAGGGCCGTCTTCCTGACCCCCGGATTCTTCGGCATCGACTCGGATGCGGCGCTGGTGGAGCTGCCCGACGAGAACTTCGACGACATCGAGGAAGCCCCCGAGGACGATGACGTGTACATCGAGGACCAGGCGGTACCGGTGAACCTCGGGAGCCTCTACGTGGTGCGCACGCGGCGCTTGCGCTCCAACTACGGGCAGCTCTGCAACCACTACGCGAAGATGGTTCCCCTGGACGTAGACCGTGTTGAACGCACCGTGGTCTTCGTGTTCGACACCAACGGGATCTGCAACAGCCGCAAGATGCAGCCGGACATCTTCCCCTGAACCCCTTCTTTCCTCTCTCTCCGACTGCCAGGCCATGCTCGACCTGCGGATGATTCGGGCGCAACCGGATCTGGTTCGTGCCGGAATGGCGCGGCGCGGCATCGCCGGCGGGGTCGCCCTGGTCGAACGCTTGCTCGCGCTCGACGAGCGGCGCCGGTCGTCGATCGGAGAAGCCGATGAGCTCAGGGCGCACCGAAACACCGTTTCCCGCCGCATCGGGGAACTGAAGCGGAAGGGCGAATCGGCGGACGGGCTGATCGACGAAATGCGCAAGGTGGGCGGCCGCATCGACGCGCTGGGCGAAGTGGTGCAGGATGCGGAAGCGCACATCCGCGATACCCTGCTGGAGATGCCCAACCTGCCGCTGCCGGAAGTGCCGGATGGAGGGGAGGAAGCCAACGCGCTTGTGCGCAAATGGGGGACGAAGCGCAACTTCGGTTTCGAGCCCAGGCCACACTGGGAGCTGGGGGAGGGGCTGGGGCTCCTCGACCTCGCGCGCGGGGCAAGGATCTCGGGTTCGGGATTCCCGGTTCTCACGGGCCGGGGTGCCCGCCTGCAGCGGGAGCTGATCGGCTACATGCTCGATCTGCATGTCCGCGAGCACGGCTACACGGAGGTGCGTGTCCCTTACATGGTCACGCGCGAGAGCCTTACGGCGACCGGCCATCTCCCGAAGTTCGAAGAGGATGCATACGTCACGACCCTGGATGATCTCTGGCTCATCCCCACGTCCGAAGTGCCGCTCACCAACCTCCACCGGGGCGAGATCCTCTCCGGGGACGAGCTTCCACTTCGCTACACCGCCTACTCGCCCTGCTTCCGGCGCGAGGCCGGCGCGGCAGGCGCGGACACGCGCGGCCTTCTGCGCGTACACCAGTTCGACAAGGTGGAACTCGTCCGCTATGAGACCCCCGAGCGCAGCCGGGAGGCACTCGAGGAGATGACTGCGGAAGCGGAGGTGATTCTCCGGCGTCTTGGGCTTCCCTATCGCGTCCTCAGCCTGGCCACGGGCGATCTGGGCTTCTGGTCGGCCATGACCTACGACCTGGAGGTCTGGGCCCCGGGCGTGCGACGCTGGCTGGAAGTGTCGAGCGTCAGCACCACCACCGACTACCAGGCGCGGCGCGCGAACCTGCGGTATCGGCCCCATCCCGGCCGCAAGCCGGAGTTCGTGCACACGTTGAACGGTTCGGCGCTCGCTCTGCCGCGGCTGCTGGTGGCCCTGCTGGAGACCGGACAGGAAGAGGACGGCAGCGTGACCCTGCCGGAGCCGCTGGCCGAGCGACTCGGGGCCGGTCGCCTGCTGCCCTGAGGAGCCGACGGGCGAGTGTCGCCGAAGCGCTGGTACGTCGGGCTCGCGGCGCTCTTCGTGGCGCTGGCCGGATGGTACCTGCTCTACACACAGCAGATCGTGCGCGCGCTGCGGGCCGACAGCGAGATCTTCACGCGCATCTATGCCGAGGTCATGGAAGGTCTGACCGACCCCGAGGAAGGCAGTTCCATCCAGGCACTCAGGGGGCTTCAACTGCTGATCACCGAGTCGGGCGTGCCGTTCGTGATGACCGGACCCGGCGACACCGTGCTGGCCGTCGAGAACCTCCCCTTCGACGTGGATCTCGGCTCGGCGCAGGGGCAGGAGCGTGTGCGCGGCTACATCAACACCCTGGATCAGCGCAATCCCCCGGTCGGAGATCCCGAAGTCCAGCTCATCCACTACGGCCCACCCCCGATTCTGACGCGCCTGCGCTGGATCCCATGGCTTCAGGCAGGGGGGCTGGCGCTGGTCGTGCTCATGCTGGCGGGACTGGTGCGATACCAGCGCAGAGTGGCTGGAGAACGCGCCTGGACGGTGATGGCCCGCGAGCTCGCACACCAGTTGGGTACACCGATCTCTTCGCTGCACGGCTGGGTCGAAGTACTCAAGCTGCCCGCGCCCGAGCGGCCCGGAGAGCTGTCCGAGGGAGAGATTCTGCACGAGCTCGACGATGATGTCGAGCGCCTCGAACGCGTTACCCGCCGATTCGAGCTGATCGGCCGGGAGCCTGCCCTCGGGCAGGTCGACCTGACCCGTGTGCTGGAGGAACTGGAGGGCTACTTCCGTTCCCGCCTCCCCAGCCTGGCGTCGGAAGTGGAACTGGTGATGGAAGTTCCCTCCGATCTGCCCGCCGTCAGAGGACACCATGTCCTGCTCAGCTGGGCTTTCGAGAACGTGCTCAAGAATTCGCTCGACGCTCTGGCCGGGCGCGGCGGCCGGATCTCGATCACATGCTCCGGGTCGGGTGCGGGATGGGTGGATGTGCGCATCGCGGATACCGGTCCCGGAATCGATCCCGCCGTGCGCGATGACATCTTCGAACCCGGGGTTACCACCAAGGCGAGCGGCTGGGGCGTAGGGCTCACGCTGGCGCGCCGCATCGTGCAGGGCGTGCACCGCGGGAAGCTCGAACTGGTGTCCGAGTGGGAGCCCGGCGCGACCTTCAACATACGACTCCCGTCCGAGGGCTGATCCGGTGGATCACCTGGAGGGGCTGAACCCCGAGCAGCGAGCCGCCGTGCTCCACTTCGAGGGGCCTCTGCTGGTGCTCGCCGGCGCGGGAACCGGTAAGACCCGGGCACTTACCTGCCGGATCGCCAACCTGGTGCGCGAGCACGGCGTTCCGCCGCATCGCATCCTCGCCGTCACCTTCACCAACAAGGCGGCGGGGGAGATGCGGGAGCGCGTCGCCAACTATCTGGGGGAGGAGCCGCGTGGGATGTGGCTCGGCACCTTTCACGCCCTGGGCGCGCGTCTTCTGCGAATCCACGCGGGCGAAGTCGGGCGCGTGGCCCCGTTCACCATTTTCGATGCCGAGCAGAGCCTGAACCAGGTGAAGCGGGCCCAGAAGGCGGTCCGCGTCAATCCCGAGCGATGGAATCCGCGATCGGTGCAGGGCGTCATCAGCTCCGCCAAGAACGTGCTCATCGGCCCGCAGCGGTTTCATGAGGAGAACGCGGACGGTGCCGACCCACTGGCGGCAGCCGCGGCGCTCGTGTACCCCGAGTATCAGGCCGCGCTGGCCCGCCAGAACGCCTTCGACTTCGACGATCTGCTGATGCAGCCGGTGGAGCTGCTGGAGACCTTTCCCGACGTCCTGTACCGCTACTCCGACCGATTCGCCTTCCTGCTGGTGGACGAATACCAGGACACCAACCATGCCCAGTTCCGGCTGCTCGACCTGTTGGCGCGTGCGCACGGCAACCTCATGGTGGTGGGCGACGACGATCAGAGCATCTATGGATGGCGGGGGGCCGACATCCGCAACATCCTCCAGTTCGAGTCGGTCTTCCCCGGCGCCCGCGTCGTCCGGCTGGAGCGCAACTACCGGTCCACCGGACACGTCCTCCACGCGGCCAATGCCGCGATCTCGCACAACGTTGCCCGCAAGACAAAGACGCTGCATACGCACCGTCAGGACGGCGAACTGCTCAGCGTTCTGCACACCGCGACCGAGGCCGACGAGGCTCGCTGCATCGCCGATGAGGCCGAGTCGCTCAGGCAGGCCAACGGATGGCCGTACGGGAGTTTCGCCGTCCTCTATCGCACCAACGCCCAGTCGCGCGCGCTCGAGGAGGAGTTGATGCGGCGCTTCATCCCCTACCAGATCGTTGGAGGGGTGCGCTTCTACGAGAGGCGCGAGATCCGCGACGTGCTGGCCTACCTGCGGCTCATCTCGAATCCCCGGGATGAAGAAGCCTTCATCCGCGTCGTCAACTATCCGAAACGGGGCATCGGCACGGTGTCGCGCAGCCGGTTGACGTCCTGGGCGCGAGAACGCGGGGTGTCGCTGCTCGATGCTGCCGCGGAGGCCCATACGGCCGCGGGCATACGGCCGTCCACCGCGCGCGCGCTCAGGCGCTTCGCGCGCATGATCGGCAACTGGCGCTCCCTCGCCCGGGAACGCAATGCGGGAGAGGTCACGGAAGCGGTAGTCAGCGGGCTGACTCTGCGGGAGCGGCTGCGCGAAGAGGGGCCGGAGGGCGAGGACAGGGCCGCGAACGTGACGGAGTTGATCGCCGCCGCCTTTCGCTTCGACCCCTCGGAGCATGATCTGGGCGAAGAGGAGGAGATCGCGGAGGCCAGCGAGCTCGATCTGTTCCTTCAGCACACGGCGCTGGTCACAGGCATCGACACACACGACAGTGGGGCCGACGCGGTCACCCTCATGACCCTCCACAGCGCGAAGGGGCTCGAGTTCCCGTGCGTCTTTCTCGCCGGGATGGAGGAGGGGCTGTTCCCGCTGTCGCGAGCGCTGGAACTGCCCGAGGAACTGGAGGAAGAACGGAGGCTCTTCTATGTGGGGATCACGAGGGCCGAGGAGAAGCTCTATCTCAGCTACGCGGAGCGAAGATGGCGAGCTGGCGAGGGCATGACATCGAGGCCCTCGTCGTTTCTCGGCACGATTCCCGACACGCTGGTGGAATACCGGCGCTCGTCGCGGCTGCAGCTGTTTCGCCGCCGGTATCGCGGGAGAGGCGCGGACCGGGAGCGCAGGCATGCGGGCCGGTCCCTGGACCGGAGCCGGACCTATGCGGACCCGGATCCGGCCCGATACGATGATCTGAACCAGGACGCTCCCAGCTACCGGCAAGGTGAACGCGTGGTTCACGGGACCTTCGGCTTCGGATCGATCCTGGATATCTCGGGGTTCGGTCCGGATCTCAGGGTGACGGTGGATTTCGATGACGTGGGGAGGAAGAAGCTGGTAGCGCGCTTCGCAGGTCTCGAGAGGGCGTTCGAGTGAACAAATCGTATGAGCCGGAGCCGGGCGTGACCGTAACCATTGAGGAGATTCAGCGCATTGCCACGCTCGCCCGCGTCCGTCTCGAACAAGGGGAGGCGAAACGCATGGCGCGCGACATGAGCTCGATCCTGGAGCACATGGCGGTGTTGGGCGGGGTCGCGCCGGAGCCTGCTCCGACATCCGGCGTCCCGCAGGGCGAGGGCTCTGCGCGACCGTTCGGGGAAGCCTCGGACGAGGGTGTCCCTCGAGCGGGCGAGGGTGCGGCGACGCCGGATCCGCTCGAGCGGCCGCTCGAACGCATCGCTCCAGACTGGCGGGATGGTCTCTTCGTGGTCCCCCGGCTTCCAAGTGTGGCGGGCGCACCCGGCGAACGGGAGAGCTCGCCGTGAAGGTGAATGCGGGCGGCGTGGCGGAGAGCGCCGCGGAGGTCCGGGACGGGAGCCTTGCCTGGGGTTCGATGGCTGCGCAGGCGCTGGAGGCGCACGGGACGTGGGAGCGGGGCGCCGTACCGCTCAACGCCTTCATCGCCGTGGATGCGAACGCGGACCGGCAACGCGGTCCGCGCGACGGCCCGCTCGCGGGGATACCGGTCGCGGTCAAGGACAACCTGGCCACGGCCGATTTCCCCACCACCTGCGGCTCCCGCATTCTGGAGAAATTCCGTTCCCCGTACGAAGCCACCGCCGTCCGGCGGCTACGCGGGGCGGGGGCGGTCATCGTCGGCAAGACCAATATGGACGAGTTCGGCATGGGGTCGTCGACCGAGAACTCCGCATTCGGCCCCACGCGCAATCCCTGGCGTGCGGAACGGGTTCCCGGCGGAAGCTCCGGCGGGTCGGCGGCTGCGGTGGCCGCGGGCATCGTGCCGGTCGCCGTGGGCTCGGACACAGGTGGTTCGGTACGCCAGCCGGCGTCGTTCTGCGGGGTGGTGGGCATCAAACCCACCTACGGGCGGGTGAGCCGCTACGGACTGGTCGCCTTCGCCTCCTCTCTCGACCAGGTGGGCGCCCTGGGCCGCAACGTGCGCGACACGGCCACCCTGCTCGAAGTCCTGAGCGGCCACGATCCGCGCGACGCCACCTCGGCCAACCGCCCCGTACCGCCTTTGGCGCCGGCCTGCGAGCGGGGGGTGCGCGGGCTGGTCGTGGGCGTGCCGCGCGAGTACTTCCCCGCCGGCCTGGATCCGGTGGTGCGCCGGCTGGCGGAGCACGCCCTCGGTGCCCTGGAGGGAGCGGGCGCCGAGTTGCGGGAGGTGTCCCTGCCGCACACCCGATATGCTATTCCTGCCTATTACATCATCGCGCCCGCCGAAGCTTCCTCCAATCTGGCCCGCTACGACGGTGTCCGCTTCGGGCACCGGTGCCGGGAGGCCGATACCACCGAGCGACTGTATGAACTGTCCCGCTCCGAGGGCTTCGGCACCGAGGTCAAGCGGCGCATCCTGCTCGGTACCTACGCGCTGTCGGCGGGCTACTACGACGCGTACTACGGCCGTGCGCAGGAGGCGCGGGCTGCCGTCGCCGGGGATTTCGAACGGACATTCGGGGATGGCGTGGACGTGCTCTTTACCCCGACTGCGCCGACCCCCGCCTTCAAGCTGGGAGAGCGCGTCCACGATCCCTACCAGATGTACCTGTCCGATGTCTTCACCGTGACCGCCAACCTGGCCGGGGTACCCGCAATGTCCGTTCCCATCGGGCTGGCGGAGGGACTGCCGGTTGGAGGTCAACTCATGGCCGCGCACTGGCGGGAGGACACGCTGCTGACCGCGGCCGCGGCGCTCGAAGCCGAACTGGGGACGGTAGGATCTCCCCCGGTTCCGTCCGGCGCAGAAGCTGCATGAAGGACTCGCCGCTGGAGGCCGTGATCGGCCTGGAGGTCCACGTTCAGCTCGACACCGGGCGCAAGCTGTTCTGCGCGGATTCGACCGCATTCGGAGCACCGTCCAACACGGCCGTTTGCCCGGTCTGCCTGGGGCTGCCCGGCGCGCTCCCCGTGCTCGACCCGGGAGCGGTCGATCTCGCGCTCCGGGCGGCGCTCGCGCTGGACTGCACCATCCACCCCGTCTCCGTCTTCGCCCGCAAGAACTACTTCTATCCGGACCTGCCCAAGGGATATCAGATCTCCCAGTTCGAACGCCCCCTGGCCACCCGGGGCGCCGTGGAACTGGATGGCGGCCGGCGGGTGCGGATCCGACGGGTGCACATGGAGGAGGACGCCGGAAAGTCGCTGCACGACCGCTTCGCCTCCGCGACCGCCGTCGACCTGAACCGGACCGGCACCCCGCTGATCGAAGTCGTTTCGGAGCCGGACCTGCGCTCTCCCCGGGAGGCGCGCTCATATCTCCAACTCCTCAAGCGACTGATGGAATACCTGGAGATATCCGATTGCAACATGGAAGAAGGCAGCCTGCGCGTGGACGCGAACGTGTCCCTGCGGAAGAGGGGAAGCGAGCGCCTCGAGGCCAGCACCGAGGTCAAGAACCTCAACAGTTTCTCGGCGGTGGAAAAGGCGCTCGGCGTCGAGATCAGGCGCCAGACCCGGATTCGCGCCGAGGGCCGCGCCGTCACCCGCCAGACGCTGCTCTGGGATGCCGCAGGAGGCGACGTGAGGGTGATGCGGGACAAGGAGGACAGCCAGGACTACCGCTATTTCCCCGATCCCGACCTCCCGCCTCTCGTCCTCTCGGCCGCGCGCGTTGCGTCGCTGCGAGCCGGACTGGGGGAACTGCCGCGGGCGAAGCGCGAGCGCTTTCGGCGCCAGTACGAGTTGCCCGCATACGACGCGGACGTGCTTACTTCGTCCCGGGGACTCGCGGACTACTACGAGGCCGTTGTCGCCTGCGGGGGGCAGCCCAAGACGGTGTCCAACTGGGTGATGGGGCCGGTGCTCGAGACAGTGAAACGAGGAATCGCCGACCTTTCCTCACCGGGGCTGGCACCCGGGCGACTCGCCGAACTGCTTGTGCTGGTGGACAAGGGGACGCTGTCGGCCACGGCGGCCAAGACGGTCCTCGCCGGCATGGCGCGCACCGGCGACCCGCCCGGGGCGATCGTCCAGCGGGAAGGGCTCAGGCAGGTGCGCGAAGACCAGGTGCTGGACAGGTGGGTGACGGACGCGGTGGCGGCGCATCCGGAGGCAGTCGCCCGCTACCGCGCGGGGGAGACGCGCCTCTTCGGCTTTCTCATGGGCCAGGTCATGCGTGCCTCCGGGCGCAAGGCGGACCCGCGCCGCGTGAGCCAGTTGCTGCGGGCCGCGCTGGACGCCGATGCCGATTGAAGTCGGCGGATTGCCGGCCGACCTTGCCCGCGTGCTGCCCGCAGCCGCTATCCCGTCTCGCCGGCCGGCTCGCGCCCGTCATCCGGCCCGGTGACGGCGGGCGTGTCGGCCGGTTCATCGCCTGCGGGCCCCGCCGGGGCGTCTTCTTCGGCCGGGAGCACGGAACGGGCGCTTCCGCGCGCGCGCTCAAGGGCGCGCGCGCCAGCGCCCACCCCGCGAACGGCCGCAGCCGTCTTGAGAAACGTCTCCTCAGCCTCGGCCTGCACCACTTCCAGCAACGCGTTGAACTCATCGATGCGGGTTTCCATGTGCGTCGATGCCTGCCTCAGCCGGTCGGACAGCGCCCGCACGGACCCTGTAAGGTGCCGCGCCTCGTCGCGCAGCGAGCGGGAAACGGCATCCACGTTGTCCGCGACGCCGGCAGCCCGTTCGAGCACCGGCCGGCTCTGTTCCTCCAGCCGGCGCGCGATGTCGGTGAGCCGGCGCCCGTGCCTGTCCAGCCGCCTCATGAAGGCCAGCAGCGCCACGGCGCCGACCGAGGCCAGGACCACAAGAGCCAGAAGGCCCCACTCGCTGACATTCGCGATCCCCGAGGGCGCGACGATGACGAGAACCGTGTCGGGCGCCGGTTCCTGCCCCGACACCCGGGCGGATGCCGCGGCCGCTATCGTCCAAACCGTTGCAATCATGGTATGATCAGGAGCGGCGTGTAGCCGGGAAGATTGGCGAAGCTGCCCTCGGAGAGTGCTTCACCGAAGGGTGCATCTGACGTATTGACAATAACTTGTAGAATCATCTGTTCTCCGATAGTAGCGCATTCAGGGCTCGCGCTGCAAGAACTTCCATGCACGCCACTGATCCCGCTGGCCGGGGCGTCGGCGACGTGGTATGTTGGCGCGGCAATGCGACCAGCGACCCGACGCGCGATCGCCCCCAAGGTCCCGGCGCTGGCCGCGCTCCCGTAACTTCCACCTGGTCCACCCTTCCACTCCCACGTCATGGCACACTTCCTTGTCGAAGGCGGCCACCCCCTCAGCGGGACCATAAGGCCGGCAGGAAACAAGAACGCGGCTCTTCCGGCGCTTGCGGCGACGCTCCTCGCGACAGAGCCGGTCACCCTGGAGAACGTCCCCCGCATCAAGGATGTGGAGGCGTTGGCCGCGATCCTGCGAGCCCTGGGAGCGGAAGTGTCCTGGGAGGGACCCAACGTGGTCACCGTGGATGCGGGACAGGTGGGCGACGTCCGTCCCCCGCGCGCGCTCGCAGAGCGCATTCGGGCCTCGATTCTGCTCGCCGGCCCGTTGCTGGCGCGCTTCGGACGCGTCCTGCTTCCCCCTCCCGGGGGTGACGTAATCGGCCGGCGCCGCCTGGACACCCACTTCATGGCGCTTGCGGCATTGGGGGGAGAGACGCGGCTGGGAAGGGAGTTCGAGATCCACGCGTCCAGCCTGAAGGGCGCCTCGATGTTCCTGGACGAGCCTTCGGTGACCGGCACGGAGAACGCCGTGATGGCGGCCACGCTCGCCCGCGGCCGAACCCGGATTCGAAACGCGGCGGCCGAACCGCACGTCCAGGACTTGTGCCACCTGCTGAATGCGATGGGTGCGCGCATCCGCGGCATCGGCACCCATGTCCTGGATATCGAGGGCGTCGGAGCGCTGGGCGGAGCCAGATACCGGATCGGCGCCGACCACATCGAAATCGGCTCCTTCATCGGCCTCGCGGCGGTGACGCGAAGCAAACTGGTCATCGAGGATGTCCCGATCGAGCATCTGGATTCGACCTTGCTGGGCTTCCGGCGCCTTGGCGTCGAGTGCGAACCTGTCGACGGGTCGCTGGTCGTGCGGGGCGATCGCGAGCCCAATATCCGGCCGGACGCCTTCGGCCACGTGCCCAAGATCGACGACGGGCCCTGGCCGGCGTTTCCTGCCGACCTCACGTCGATCGCGCTGGTCACGGCCACGCAGTGCCACGGCACCGTGCTGGTATACGAGAAGATGTTCGAGTCACGCATGTTCTTCACCGACAAGCTTGTTTCCATGGGGGCGCAGATCATCCTGTGCGATCCGCATCGGGCGGTCGTGGTCGGCCCTGCGCAACTGCGGGGCGGACGCCTCGAGAGCCCTGACATTCGCGCCGGCATGGCGATCCTGCTGGCCGCGCTGGCCGCCAGGGGAACCAGCGAGATTCACAACATCGCCCAGATCGAACGCGGTTATCAGCAGATCGACGAACGCCTGCGCGGACTCGGTGCGCACATCGAGCGAGTGGGTTAGACACCGGGTCGGGCGCGGGGTGCGCGACCCGGCTGAGACAAGACACCAGGGGAAGAGAGGCACACCGTGAAGGAAGAGGGAAGCGACGGTGAGCGTCGCAGGAGAAAGGGCATCCGCGAAGGATTGAGCCAAGGGCTCGGTTTTCTTTCGGCGCTCAAGGACGCCATTGAGGAAACCCTGGCCGAGACCCGCGAGCAGAGCGGGCCGAACGCCGAAGCGGCGCGCGATGCGCTGAAGGGCGCGTTGTCCAGGGCTCAGGCGGCGGCCGAGACCGCCCGTGATCGCCTGGACTTCGTGACCCGTCGCGAGATGGACCAGTTGCGGGAGGTGGTAGAGCGTCTCGCCGCGAGAATCGAGCGCCTGGAGCGGCGGGACCCGACCCCGTGACCGGGGAAGCGCCACGCCGGCAGCCGGAGCCGCGCGGTCGGCTCTGAAGCCTTGAACGGGGGTGGACAAACCCTTATTGTTCAGGGTCCGGGCGGGTCGTCGGCCGACGATCTTGAGAGTGGGGAGCCAGTGGCCCCCGCTTTTTTTTACCCGGCAAGCCGGGCGGCAGCGCGTGGGCGGGCCACCCGTGACATGATCCCGACTTGCACGGGACGGGCGGACGATCCGCGTGTGTCGGCAGGGTGAACGGAGTCGATGATAGCGAACTCGGGCCAGATTATTGCGGCATTCCGGGACATGGCCGCCACCAAGAACCTGTCCGTGGACGAACTCAACGAGTTGATCCAGGACGGGATCATGGCCGGCCTCGCACGCATCCATGGTCCCAACGTGCGCGCTGAGATCGACGTGGACGACATGAGCGGAGCGATCGACATCGTCGTCCTCAAGCGTGTCGTAGACCAGGTCGAGGACGGCTCCGCGGAGATTTCCCTGGAGGAAGCCCGCTGGGACGACGAGGCCTTCGAAGTCGGGGATCTCATGGAAATCCCCATGGACTTCACCGAGTTCGGACGCAACGCGGTGATGGCGACCAAGCAACGCATCGTCCAGCGTATTCGCGAGAACGAGCGCGACCGGATTCGCGAAGAGTTCGCGGACCGGGTCGGCGAGCTGCTTTCAGGCGACGTTCAGCAGATCGAGCGGGGCAAGGTGGTGGTGATGCTGAACCTCGCCAAGGACGCGGACGCCATCATCCCCTGGAAGGAGCAGAACCCCCGGGAGCGTTTCCGTCAGGGCGATCCCATCCGCGCCGTCTTGAAGAAGATCGAGGAGTCTCCCAAGGGGCCTCGGCTCATTCTGTCGCGCGCGGACCCCGTTTTCGTCGAGTCCCTCTTCAGGCTCGAGGTGCCGGAGATCTACCAGGGCATCGTCGACATCCGGGAAAAGGCCAGGGAAGTCGGCGGCAGAACCAAGATCGCGGTGTCGTCGCGTGACGAATCCATCGATCCTGTGGGCGCGTGCGTAGGGCTGAAGGGATCCCGCGTCCAGGCCGTCGTTTCCGAGCTGGGCGGCGAGCGTATCGATATCGTGCCCTGGCATCCCGATCCCGAGGTTTTCGCCCGCAGGGCGCTTGCGCCCGCGCGAGTTGCGAAGGTCATCAGCAACTACGACAACCAGGTAATCACCGCGATCGTGGACGAGGATCAGTTGTCCCTGGCGATCGGCCGGAATGGACAGAACGTTCGCCTGGCGTCGCAGTTGATCGGGTGGCAGATCGACCTCTACGGGTCTCGCGAGTGGCTTGAGCGGGGAGCGGACACGGCCATCTTCCCGGACGCCGAGGAAAACTACGAGACGTCCGATTTTCCGCTCTCGGAACTGGAGTTGCCGGCCGACGCGCTGCAGGCGCTGGGAGGGGCGGGATACACCACCTTCCTCCAGATCATTAACCTGGCGAGGGGCGAGTTTCTGGCGATACCAGGACTCTCTACTGACGCCGTAGACCAGATCGTCGGGCTGATTGACGAATTGACCGTGATCGAAGGCGAGGAAGACGCGCAACCCGAAGCTCTTGCGGACGGAGAGCACACAGACGGATGAGATAGCCGGGGCACGGCGCAGACGGAGTTCGTTGGCCGGGCCAGGGAAGCCAACCAGGGAGGAAGTCCAGGGGCATGCGGGTGTTTGAGCTAGCGAGAGACTTGCGGGTCTCGTCGCGGATGCTGTTGACGCTGCTGCGCAAGATGGGCGTAGCGTTGCACGGAGACAGGGATTTCGTGCCCGGTGACGACGTCTCGCGCCTCCTGGCGCGAATCGAGCGCGAGCGGCGACAAAGCGGCTTCGGAACCCGTGAAGCCGTGCAGGCCGCGCTGGAAGATGTTCGGTCAACCCATGTCCGGCGGAGGCGCAGTCGCAGGCGAATCCGGCGTGTGGCGCCGAGCGAGGCTGAAGTTGTAGCCGTTGCATCCCCGGTCGGGACGGAGGAGGGCTCGGGTCCGGTGACCGAGCGGGCCGATTCGGTGCAGGCCTCCGGCGGGACGGCGGACGGATCGGGCGGCTCGCCGGAGTCCGTGCCCGGAGCAGCCGCCGGACCGCCCTCCGCGGGCGATGCGGCGGAACCCGCCGAGGATGCCGGTTCCGCCGGACACCACGCGCCCAATGGGGAAGCGTCGTCTGCGGAGACCACAGCATCGGGTCCGGACACCCTCGACGCAGGAGGCGAGTCGCCGCCTGCCGGTGCGGACCAGCTCGATGGCGACACGGCCGGGGCCACCGCCGGGCAGGATGCCGTGCCCGCGGACGCGATCGACGCGGCGCAGGTTGCCGGCGCCGGCGATCGGCCGGGTACGGCACGGCGCGCGGAAGGCGGTTCCGCCTCCGCATCGCTCCCGGCCGACCATCGGGAAGCGGTCCCCGACCCACGGTCCCGGAGCCAGGTTGCCGCCCCGACCGCCTCGGGCGCATCGCCGACCCCGCCCTCAGCCTCCGGGCAACCATCCGTCGGGGCTTCCTCCGACCCTGGCCATGCGGCAGCGACCCACGACGCGAACGTCGCTGCGGCCGAGACCTTCCCGACTCCGGCTCGACCCAAGTTGCGGTCGGCGCGCAGTCAGGGGCCCGAAGGTCCCGTGCGGGTCGTACGCCAGTCGCCCCGACTGGCTCCCGCAGCCAGCGCCGGGCCCGGAGGCCAGGTGCGCATCCAGGCCGAAGGGTACGGGCCCGACGGCAAACGCAAGCGGGGACGGAAGAAGGGCAGAAGGCGCCAGCGGGTGGACCAGGGCGCCGTGCAGGAGAACATCCAGCGCGTGATGGCCGAACTGAAGGGCGGGGGCCGGCGTCGGCGCAAGAGCCGTGAAACCCGTCCCAGAGTGGAGGAAAAGGAGGCGCGCAGGGAAGAGGCCCGCAGGCAGGAGGAGCGCGAGGCCACCACGGTGCGCGTAAACGAGTTCCTGACCGTCGCCGAACTCGGGGAACTCATCGACATATCCTCGACCGAACTCATCGGCTCGGCGTTCAAGAGCCTGGGCCTCATGGTCACGATCAACCAGCGGCTGGATTTCGACCAGATCGAGATGCTGCTGGAGGAGTTCAACTTTACCGCCGTCCGCGAGCAGGAGTACGGCACCGCGGAAGACAGTGAAGTGGAGGAGGAGGACGATCCCGAGCTGGCCATGCCACGCCCACCCGTGGTCACGGTCATGGGTCACGTGGACCACGGAAAAACGAAGCTGCTCGACTCGATCCGGGACACCAACGTCGTCGCGGGCGAGTCCGGTGGCATCACCCAGCATATCGGGGCCTACCACGTCCAGGTGGACGGCGACCGCTCGCTCACGTTCCTGGATACGCCGGGCCACGCCGCGTTCACCGCCATGCGCGCGCGGGGCGCCGACGTCACCGACATCGTGATCCTGGTGGTGGCGGCGGACGACTCCGTCATGCCGCAGACCGTCGAGGCGATCTCCCACGCGCGCAACGCCGGCGTCCCCATTGTGGTGGCCATCAACAAGATGGATCTGCCGGCGGCAGACGCCGAACGCGTCAAGCAGCAGCTTCTCAATCACGACGTTACCGTAGAGGATTTCGGAGGCGACGTGCTCGTGGCGCCGATCTCCGCCCGCACCGGAGCGGGCATGGACGAGCTTCTGGAGAAGGTGCTGCTGCAGGCGGAGCTGCTCGAACTGAAGGCCAACCCGAACCGCCCGGCAACGGGTGCCGTGATCGAGGCCAGGCTGGATGTCGGTAAGGGTCCCGTCGTTTCCGTGCTTGTTCAGCGGGGTACCCTTCAAGTGGGCGACGACTTCATTTGCGGCAAATTCGACGGCCGCGTGCGCGCGCTCCTGGACGAGCGCGGTACGGTCGTGGAGGAAGCGGGCCCCGGCACCCCGGTGCAGCTTCTGGGCGTCAGGGGCGTGCCCCAGGCGGGCGACACGCTGCAGGTCATGGAGGCCATGCGCGCATCCGAGATCGCCAGCACCCGCCAACGCCTGGAGCGCGAGAAACTCCTGCGCATCAAGGATCGCGGGATCAGGCTCGGGGACTTCTCCCAGATCCTGTCCGCGGGTGAAGTCAGCACTCTGCCGCTCATCATCAAGGGCGACGTCGACGGCTCCGTACAGGCGGTGTCGGATACGCTCCAGCGACTCAGCACCGCGGAAGTGCGGGTGGAGATCGTCCACCGGGCGGTTGGGGCCATCAACGAGGAGGATGTCCTGCTGGCGCGCACCGCCGGTGGTGTCATCATCGGCTTCAGGGTGCGTCCGAACATCAACGCCCGGCAGCTGGCCGAGCGTGAGGGCGTGGACATCCAGGTCTACGACGTCATCTACGACGCGGAAAACGACGTGCGCGCCGCTCTCGAAGGCATGCTCGCCCCGGAGCGCCTCGAGAAGGTCGTGGCAAGCGCGGAGGTGCGCGAGACCTTCAAGGTGACGAGGGTCGGCACCATCGCGGGCTGCTACGTCAGCGAGGGGGTTGTGGAACACCCGTCGACGGTGCGTCTGATCCGCGACGGAGTCGTGGTGTACACGGGGGAGATCAGTTCGCTCAAGCGGTTCAAGGACGATGTGAAGCTGGTCCGCAACGGGCTCGAGTGCGGTATAGGAATCGCCAACTACAACGATGTGAAAGTGGGTGATGTCATCGAGTGCTTCGTGGTCGAGGAAGTCGCGCGCACCCTGGCCGGAAGTGCTCACGCGCGATGAGGCCGCGGGCGGTCCGGCGGTTCGCCGGCCGTGGTGATCGGGGCGATCTCCTGGGACCTGTTGCTTCCGGGATGCGTGTCCCTCAAGGACAAGCGCAGCGTCGTGCGTTCCCTGAAGGACCGCATGCGCCATCGCTTCAACGTGGGCATTTCAGAGACCCATATGCGCGAGCTGCACGCGCGAGCGGGTCTTACGGCGGTCTTCGTGACCACGGAAGGGCGTCACGCCGAGTCGATTCGCGGCCGTCTCGCCGCCTTTGTGGAAGCCGATGGCCGCGTCGTCGTGCTTTCGGTCCGCGATCCCCTGGCCTGAAGCGCGCGCGGAAGCGCATGGAGGTCGATGTGGGCGCATGGTTCACCGGCCGCGGCCGCTGAGCGCAGATGGGTCGCAGGCTCGCCCGGGTGAACAGCCAGCTGCAGCGGGAGATCACGCGCATCCTACGCAGCCAGGTGCGCGATCCCCGGGTGGGCATGCCGGTGGTAACGGAAGTCCGCGTGACCTCCGATCTGTCATTCGCGAGAGTGTTCGTGAGGCTGGCCGACGGCGGCCGGGACCGTGATCAGACCATGAAGGGGCTCGCCGCCTCGGCCGCGTTCATCAGGGGATCGCTGGGCGCGGAGCTCCACATCCGGCGCGTCCCCGAACTGCGCTTCGTCGAAGATACGTCGCTGGAGCACGCCGCACGTATCGAACAGATCCTCAAGGATGTTCTCCCCGGCGACGGCGCCGCCGGGGAAGGGGAGGAGACGTGAGCCGCCCCCGCGACGGCGTGTTGCTGGTCGACAAGCCCATCGGTCCCACTTCCCACGACGTCGTCCGGGAAGCGCGCGCGCGGCTGGGCCTCCGCCGGGTCGGCCATGCAGGAACCCTGGACCCCTTCGCCTCGGGACTGCTCCTGCTCTGCCTCGGCCCTTCCACCCGCATTTCGCAGTACCTGTCGGCGATGGACAAGACCTATCTGGCGACCGCCCGCCTTGGCGTGTCGACCAGCACGCACGACGTGGACGGCGACGTCGTGGGCGAAAGCCCTCGATGGCGTGAGTTGGACGAGCGCACCGTCCGGCACGCCCTCGAGGCGTTCCAGGGCCCCATCCTCCAGGTTCCGCCGCGCTATTCCGCCAAGAAGGTGCGCGGGACCGCCGCCCACCGCCGCTCTCGCCAGGGCGAGACGGTCAGGCTCGAACCGGTGCCGGTCGAGGTGTACGGCGTGGGGCAAATCCGCTGCGCTCTTCCGCTCGTCACATTTGCGGCTCGGTGTTCTTCCGGGACCTACGTTCGGGCGCTGGCGCGCGATCTCGGCGAGGCGCTGGGGACAGGAGCCCATCTGACCAGGCTCCGGCGCACGGCGGTGGGCGCGCTGAGCGTTCGCGACGCGGTGCCTGCAGACCGGCTGTGCGACGAGCTGCCCCCGGCCGCGCACCTGTCCGCCGCGAGGGCGCTGGCGCACCTTCCGGCCGTGCGCGTGGGCGAAGAGGACGCCGCGCGCCTGGCGTGCGGACAGGCCATCGAACCGACCCTTGAGCCCGTGCCCGAGGCCGATCCGGTGGTTGCGCTCGCGCAGGGAACCCTGGTGGCCATCGGGGTCGGCCGAGGGGGCGTGCTGCAACCGCGCAAAGTGTTCCTGTGACGGCGTCGGGCGGCATGGAGGGTCGCGCCGCGCGATCCGCCCCACCCGCGCTGGTCCCGCGCTGCGAGCGAGGGAGCGTGGTTACGGTGGGGACCTTCGACGGCGTCCACCTGGGCCACCGGGAGGTGTTGCGCGAAATGGGCCGGAGAGCCCGACACACGGGCAGGCCCAGCGTCCTTGTGACCTTCCGCCCCCACCCGCTCCAGGTCCTGAGGCCGAAGGACGCGCCCGGGCTTCTGACCAGTTCGATCGAGAAGAAGGAGATCCTCGCGCAGAGCGACCTCGACTACGCCGTCTTCCTGCCGTTCACCCGGGCGCTGGCGCGCTATACGCCGCGGCGCTTCGTGGAGGAGATCCTCGTCGCCCGCATGAGGGTGAGGGAGCTCGTGATCGGGTACGACCACGGATTCGGCCGGGGGCGGTCGGGAGATGCAGAAGCTCTGGATGCGATGGGAACGAAGCTGGGCTTCGACGTCCAGGTCGTACCGCCCATCGTCGCCGGGGGCGGTCCCGTGTCGTCGAGCAGGATTCGCAGGGCGCTGCTGGAAGGCGACGTGCGTGCCGCGCACACCGGGCTCGGGCGCCCGTATTCGCTGCGCGGAGTGGTTGTCCGGGGTGACGGCCGCGGGCGGCGCCTGGGCTTCCCCACCGCCAACCTCGAGATTCGGGACTCCCGCAAGCTGATTCCCGGCGAAGGCATCTACGCGGTGCGCGCCGGGTTGCCAGCGGGGACGTGGGACGGAGCGCTGCACATCGGCCCGCGCCCCACCTTCCCCGGTTCCCGTGCGTCGATAGAAGTGCATCTTCTCGACTACAGTGCCGACCGCTGCGGTGCCGACCTCTACGGAGCCGACATCCGGCTGGACCTGATCGAACGGCTCCGTGAGGTGCGGTCCTTCGCCAGCGTGGCGGAGCTGGTCGACCGGATGGGCGAGGATGTCCGGCGCGCCCGCCGGATCCTGGCCGAATACCACGACCGCCACTCCCTTCCACCGACCAGATCCCGGATGACACCATGACCGAACTGACTCGCCAGACCTGCGAACCGTGCAGGGCAGGAGCGCCTCCCGCCAGCGATGCCGAAATCTCGGCCTGGCGTCCACAGATTCCCGACTGGGAGATCGTAGAGCGCGGCGGCATTCCCCGCCTCGAGCGCGTCTTCTCCTTCCAGGACTTCGTCCAGGCCCTGTCGTTCACCAACCGCGTGGGCGCGCTCGCCGAGGAGCAGGGACATCACCCGGCGCTCCTGACGGAATGGGGACGGGTCACCGTTTCCTGGTGGACCCACAAGATTCGCAACCTGCATGTAAACGACTTCGTAATGGCCGCCAGGACCGACGTGGCGTTCGGCGAAGGCTGAGCCCCTTCTTGCCGGGTTGGGGCGCGCGCCTTGTAGCCACCATCCCTTATCGCTAGCTTTGGTCGCCGTTTTACAAGTCAGTGGGTTCGCGCCCCGGCTTCCCTTGCAGCGTAGACTCTTGAGGAGGCGGTCCCGCGATGGGATTCGTAAAGGAAGAAGTCATCCGCAAGTATCAGGTTCATGATGGCGACCGGGGCAGTGCACCCGTTCAGATCGCGATCCTGACCCACCGAATCAATCATCTCCAAGGTCACTTCCGCGCGCACAAGAAGGACCATCACAGCCGCCAGGGCCTGCTCAAGATGGTGGGCCGGCGAAGGCGGCTCCTCGAGTACATGAAGCGGACCGACTACGAGAAGTACCGCGAACTCATCGCGGATCTCGGTCTCCGCCACTAGGTCAGAGCATGCTGAAAAGAATCGAGCGACAGTTTGCAGGACGCACCCTGGTCCTGGAGACCGGGCGCATGGCGAAGCAGGCCCACGGGGCCTGCCTCGTTCGTTTTGGCGATACGATGGTGCTGTGCACGGCGACGGCGCAGATGAAGCCCACCCATCTTCCCTTCTTCCCCCTCACCGTGGAGTACCGCGAGAAGACCTACGCCGGCGGCAAGATTCCCGGGGGCTTCTTCAAGAGGGAGGGCCGCCCGGGCGAGAAGGAGATCCTGGCCGCGCGCTCGATCGATCGGCCCATCCGGCCGCTGTTCCCGAAAGGGTACATGAACGAGACGCAGATCATCTGCTACATCCTGAGCGCGGATCAGGAGAACGACGCGGACGTCCTCGGCCTGATGGGCGCCTCGGTGGCGCTCAACATGTCGAAGATTCCCTTCCACGTCCCGGTGGCGTCGGTGCGCATGGGCCGGATTCAGGGCTCCTGGATCGTGAATCCCACGTTCCAGCAGCTCGAGTATTCGGATGTCGACCTGGTGGTGGCGGGATCGGCCGAGGCGATCACCATGGTCGAAGGCGCCGCGGTCGAGGTGCCCGAAGAGGACCTCCTCGCGGGGCTGGGCGTGGCTCACGAGGCGATCCGCGAGCTGGTGGCCATGCAGCGTGATCTCGTCGCCGGGGCTTACGAGGACGAGATGGAGTGGACCAGCGTGGAGCCGGCTCCGGAACTGGTCGGCCAGGTCGAAGCGCTCGCCCGGGACGGGGTGGCGGCCGCGTTCGAGGTGGAGGAAAAGCAGGCCCGGGCCGCGGCATTGGCCGAACTCGGAGAGGAGGTGGCCGGCCAGCTGGAAACCGAAGGGACGGAGAGCGAAGAAGTCCGCGCCGCAGTGAAGGGAGTCCTGCGCAACCTGGAAAAGCAGCACGTGCGCGGGGGCATCCTCGACCAGGGCAGGCGCGCCGACGGTCGTGGCGTCGACGACATCCGCCAGCTCGGATGCGAGGTGGGCGTCCTGCCACGGCCGCACGGATCGGCCCTCTTCACACGAGGACAGACGCAGGCCCTCGGCGTGGTCACCCTCGGCACCTCACGCGACGAACAGCGCATCGATTCAATCGATACCCTCGAGGAAACCACGAAGTCGTTCATGCTTCACTACAACTTCCCGCCTTTCTCGGTGGGCGAAGCGAGGCCCATCCGCGGCACGTCGCGGCGGGAAGTGGGACACGGCAACCTGGCCGAACGCGCCATCCAGCCCCTGCTCCCCGACTACGACGACTTCCCGTACACGATCCGCGTGGTGTCCGATGTTCTCGAGTCGAACGGCTCTTCTTCCATGGCCTCTGTCTGCGCTGCTTCGCTGTCGCTGATGGATGCGGGGGTGCCACTCAAGGCCTCGTGCGCCGGGGTGGCGATGGGGCTGGTGAAGGAGGGTGACCGCTTCGCGGTGCTTACCGACATTCTGGGGCTCGAAGACGCCCTCGGGGACATGGACTTCAAGGTGGCCGGGACGCGCAAGGGCGTGACCGCGATTCAGATGGACATCAAGATCGAGGGGCTCGATCTGGCGATCATGCAGGAGGCGCTGGGCAGGGCGCGCACGGCGCGACGCCGCATTCTGGATGCCATGGACCACGCCATCCCGGCGGCCCGCACCGACCTGTCCCAGTACGCCCCCCGCATCATCTCGATCTCGATCAACCCTGAGAAGATTGGTGAGATCATTGGCCCTAAAGGTAAGACCATCAGGGCGATACAAGATGAAACCGGAGCCAAGATCGACATCGAGGACTCCGGCGTCGTGAAGATCGCCGCCGTCTCGGGCGAGGCCGGCGTACGCGCCCGCGAAATGATCGAAGCCATCGCCCAGGAGCCCGAGGTCGGCCGCATCTACGAAGGTCCGGTCAAGAACACCACCACCTTCGGGGCATTCATCGAGATCTTCCCGGGCACCGAAGGACTCTGCCACATTTCCGAACTCGCCGAAGGGCGCGTGGGCAAGACCGAAGACGTCCTCAAGGTCGGCGAAATCGCGCGGGTCAAACTGCTCGCGATCGACGAGAAGGGCCGGCTGCGCCTCTCCAGGCGCGCGGCACTTGCCGACAACACCCGGGACGGAACGTCGTCCCGGGCTCGCCGGTGACACCTGCCGGATACCGCCGATCCCTGCGGTCCACCGGCCCGGCCGCGTTGGTTCCTGCCGCTCCCGCGACGACCCGAAACCGGGACCGCATGGCGGTCACCACGCTCGGCTCCGGCATCCAGGTCCTCAGCGAATCGATTCCGGGGGTCCGCTCCGCGGCGGTCGGCGTCTGGGTCCGACAGGGTTCGGCGCACGACGGCGAAGATGTGCTGGGGGCGAGTCATCTGCTCGAGCACATGGTCTTCAGGGGAACGCAATACCGTTCACGCGAGCAGATCGCGCTCGCCCTCGAGAGCCTGGGTGGTTCCCTGGACGCCTTCACCAGCCGGGAACACACGAGCTTCCAGGCCCGCGTGCTGGATGAGCATCTGCCCCAGGCGCTCGATGTGCTCGCCGACCTGGTGCTCTTCCCCACGCTCCTCGACGAAGACCTGGAGCTTGAGCGGCGCGTCGTGCTTGAAGAAATCTCCGCGGTCGAGGATGCTCCGGAGGACTTCTCCTTCGAACTGCACGGCCAACACCTGTGGGACCGGCATCCCTACGGGACATCCATTCTGGGCACCCGCGACACCGTCTCGGCGATCGAGGGAGATACCCTGCGCGATCTTCACCGGAGCCGCTATGGCGCAGGAGGCATGGTCGTCGCCGCCACCGGCAACGTGGCGCACGATCGGGTGGTGGAGCTGGCCGCACACTACTTCCGCAGCGCAGGCGACGGCGTTCGCGAAACCCCGGTCCCCGACCCGAGGTTGGTGGAGGGGAGGGAGGTTCATGTCCGGCGGGAGACGGCCCAGACCCACATTGTGACCGGAACCGTAACCCCTCCCAGGGCCGACCGCAGGCGATACCCCCTGGTGCTGCTCGCGGCGGCGATGGGTGGCGGCATGAGTTCGCGGCTGTTCCGACGCATTCGCGAAGAACTGGGCCTGGCCTACTCGGTGTATACCTTCCAGTCCTTCTACTCGCGCGCGGGGATCTCCGGCATCTACGCGGGCACTCGTCACGACGCGGCCGGCCAGGTCATCGACGCCATCAGGGAAGAGCTGGAGGCCGTGGCCCGTGACGGACTGCCGCGGGCAGACCTCGCGCAGATCAAGAGTCAGGTCAAGGGGCAGATCATGCTCTCCCTGGAAAGCCCCGGCGCCAGGCTGTACCGGCTGGCGGGGTTCGCCCTGCACCAGGAGCCCTTCACCACGCTGGACGAACTTCTGTCACGCATCGATCGCGTGACGGAAGCGGAGGTCGCCGAATCGGCGGCCGAGTTCTTTCATCCCGACCGCCAGTGCCTGCTTCGTCTGGGACCCTGAACCCCCGGCGGACGCGATGCTGATCGGAGTTCCCGCCGAGCGCAAGACACACGAATACCGGGTCGCGCTGGTGCCCGCGGGCGTCGAGGCCCTGACCCAGGCCGGCCATCGGGTGCTCATCGAGAAGGACGCCGGGCTCGCCAGCGGGTTTACCGACAATTTCTATCAGCGCGCTGGCGCGGAAGTGGTCGACAGCGCGGCTGAGTTGTGGGCGCGCGCGCGGATGATCCTGAAGGTGAAGGAACCTCTCGCGGCAGAGTGGCCCGACATGCGCGAGGGGCAGATCGTGTTTACCTACTTCCACTTCGCCGCATCCGAAGCCCTCACCCGGGCGGTCATGGAGTCCGGCACCGTGGCCATCGCATACGAAACGGTGGCCACCGACAAGGGCGCGCTGCCCCTGCTTACGCCGATGAGCGAGGTGGCCGGGAGAATGGCCGTGCAGGAGGGTGTCCGGTACCTGACCCGCCCCTCCGGGGGCAGCGGTATCCTCATCGGGGGCGTTCCCGGGGTCATGCCCGGCAAGGTTCTGATTCTGGGAGGCGGCGTCGTGGGCACCCAGGCGGCGAAGGTGGCGGCAGGGCTTGGAGCGCGCGTCTCCATTCTGGACACGTCGCTTCCCCGGCTCCGTCATCTGGCGGATGTGATGCCCGCGGGCGTCCATCCCCTCTACTCCACGCGCTACGCGGTGCGCAAGCAGTTGCGCGATTCGGACTTGATCATCGGGGCGGTGCTCCTGCCGGGTGCGCGGACGCCGTTCCTTGTGTTCGAGGAGGATCTCGCGACCATGCGCCCCGGCTCGGTGATCGCGGACGTGTCCGTCGATCAGGGCGGGTGTGTGGAGACCATTCGGCCGACCACGCACGAAGCTCCCACCTACGTGGTCGACGGCGTGATCCATTACGGTGTGACCAACATCCCGGGCAGCGTACCTCGAACGAGCACGCTGGCGCTGACCAACGCAACGCTGCCCTATGTCCTCGAGCTGGCGGCCGGAGGCTGGAGGGATGCCTGTCGCCGCAATCCCGCGCTGGCCCGTGGTCTCAACGTGGTTCGGGGCGAGGTCGTGCACGCGGCGGTGGCGGATGCGTTCGGCCTGCGGTCCACGCCGCTCAGCAGTTGTTTCTGAGCCGTGTCGAGAGGCGTCCACCCTTCGGGATGCTCCCTTGAAGCAGGCTCCGAATCTTGCTCCGGACCACGCCACAACTTAAGATGCGGGCACCCTCAAGGGGTCGGCCGAAGTCTGATTGCTCCTTGGGCGCCAATCTCATCAAGCCAATGTAAATAAAAGAGTTAGAGTGCTTTCTTCCAGTTGGTTCAAGCCGCGTCGCAGCCTCGTTCCCGTCCACGACATCGCAGTGGACCTGGGAACCGCGAACACCCTCGTGTATGTCCGGGGCGAGGGGGTTGTGGTGAACGAGCCCTGCGTGGTCGCCGTGGAAAAGACCTCGCGCAAGATCCTTGGGATCGGCCTCGACGCCAAGCGCATGCTGGGACGCACGCCGGAGGACATCGAGGCGATTCGTCCACTGAAGGACGGCGTGATCGCGGATGTCGACATCACCGAGATGATGTTGCGCCACTTCCTCAAGCGGGTCACGTCCCGGCGCATGTTCCGGATGAAGCCCCGGGTGGTCGTGGGCGTTCCGTCGGGCATCACCGAGCTCGAGCGGCGCGCGGTGCGCTCGTCGGCGCTGATGGCGGGCGCGAAGTCCGTGTACATGGTGGTGGAGCCGGTCGCAGCCGCGGTGGGCATGGGCCTGCCCATCGAGTCGCCGACCGGGAACATGGTGATCGACATTGGGGGCGGCACCACCGAGATCGCGGTGATCTGTCTGTCGGGCGTCGTCGCCAACTCCTCGATCCGCGTAGGCGGCGACAAGATCGATCATGCGATCGAAGACTCCATGCGCAGGCACTACAAGCTGCTCATCGGAGAATCCACCGCCGAAATGATCAAGATCCAGATCGGCTCCGCCTTCGACACCGGCGAGGAACAGGAGATGGACGTCAAGGGTCGCGATCTCGTCAGTGGTATGCCCAAGATGATCCGTATCGGCTCGTCGGAGGTTCGGGAGTGGATTCAGGAGCCCATCAGGTCCATCGTGGACGCCGTGCGTCGCGCGCTCGAGTCGACGCCCCCGGAGCTTTCCGCGGACATCGTGGACAGGGGCCTGCTGATGACCGGTGGCGGCGCGATGATCCAGGGCCTTGACCAGTTGATCACATTCGAGACCAACCTGACCGTGCATGTTGACGAAGATCCTCTGACCTGCGTTGTGCGCGGGGCGGGCCGGATTCTGGAGGATCTGCACACGTTTCGTAAGATCCTGACGGCTTGACCGCTGATCGTCGACCAGCTCACGGAGCGGTCGAGGCGGCAGCGCAAGCCTTGAGCCCGACGGGTGGGGTTGATGCGCGAATACGGCGGCGCCGGCGGTAACGGACTGCGGACGCAGTTCCTTCTGGCGGCCGCCTGCCTGCTTGCCGGCCTGTTCTTCTACCTGATTCCCACGGGGCCCCAGCAGAATATCGCGTCCGGCATTCGCCTGACCCTGCTGCGCCCGTTCGTGGACATCCGCAGCGCACTGTCCGCGGCCCGGTCGATGAGCCGCGAAGCGGACATGCTGCGCGCGCAGGTGGACTCCCTGCGCGCCTGGGTTGCCAACAATGCGCCGGCGATAGAGGAGAACCGGCGCCTTCGAGTCCTGATCGGACTGGCGCCGCTGGTGGAACGGTCGTATCGCGCGGTGAGCGTGCATCGCCCGGGGAACCTGGGTTCCCAGAGCACGGTCGTGCTCGACCTCGGCTATGAGCAGGGTGTCCATGGGTTGTCCCCGATCATTACGGCCGATGGGCTCGCCGGCAGGGTTCTCGAAGCCCACCCCTCGCTTTCGATCGGCATGGACTGGTCGCACCCGGACTTCCGGGCTTCCGTCATGTCGGAGGACGGTGAGCTCTATGGCATTGTCGGCCCGGAACCGGCCACGTTCGGGGGAGCCGAGCGGCTCATTCTGACCGGCATACCGTACTTCAACGTCCTGGAGGACGGCACGCTGATGGTTACCAGCGGCCGTGGCGGTGTCTATCCGCGCGGCGTGCCCGTGGGCCGGATCGGAGGGTTGGCCGAGGTCGAAGAAGGGTGGCACCGGAGCTACTGGGTGTACCCGACGGTGCATCCGGCCTCCGTCACGCACGCGCTGGTCGGCGTTGCAGATTCGGCCGCACCGGGGGAGGAAGCCGACCTGTCCAGCCTGTTCCCGCGAGCAACGTCGCCGATCCCGGACTCCGCTCGAGAAGCCGGGCCCGGTGGCGCGCCCGGCGCCGATGGCCGTGGCTGACCGTCCGCTCCCCGGATCCCCGCGGCTGGGAATCGGGTCGGGCGTGGTCGTTGCAGTCACCCTGATTCTGGTCTTCTTCCACTTCGTTCTGAGGCTCGGCCTGGGGATGGGTGCCGAAGCTCCCGACCTCCTGACTGTCGCGCTCCTGTTCCACGTTCGCAGGGTCCGTTTCGGGACTGCGGCATGCGTCGGCTTCACCCTGGGCATGCTGGAAGACGCGTTCGCGCTCGTAGCTTTTGGCGCGAACACCGTGGCGATGACCGTGGTGGGCATTCTGGGAGTGCAGACCAGGGCATTCTTCGTACCCACCACCTCGCTTTCCTTTCACATCATCTATTTTTTCACCGGCAAGTGGCTGCGTGACTTCATCCACTGGATCCTGCAGCAGGTCGCCGGCGTCACGAGCGGGTTCCTCGAACCGATGATTCTCACTGCGGTTCCGGCCGCGCTCTATGCCGCTCTGGTGGGCGTGCTCGTCGTGAAGCTCATCGGTCCCTTCAGCGAGGGCGAGTCATGAATCAGTTCCAGGTTCCCGGTCCGGAGGCGTCGCAGCGCGCCCGCATCGCCGTCGTCGGGCTCATAGCGCTCTTCGCGGTCCTCACCGTCGCCTTCTTCCGCCTCCAGGTGCTCGAGGCCAACACATACGAGCTTCGCTCGGAGTCGAACCGGCTGCGGCCGTTTCCCATTGAAGCTCCCCGCGGCGCCGTTTTCGATCGTAGCGGGCGGGTCGTTGCGAGCAGCGTCCCGGGCTATTCGCTGCACGTGTTCCCTTCCTCTGCTTCCGGGGTCATGGAGACCACGCTCGAGCGCCTGCAATCGTATGTCGATCTGGACGATGCGAGGATCGAGGTGCTGCTCGAACGCGCCCGCCGCGAACCCTATCAGCCGCTCCTGGTGGACGGCGACGCCGATTTCGATCTCGTCTCCACGCTCGAGGAGCACCGCGCGGAGTTGCCGAACGTGGTGGTCCGGATGGATCCGAAGCGCCAGTACCAGGCTGCGCGCGCGGTCTCCCATCTCATGGGGTATGTAGGCGAAGTCACGGCGGAGGAATTGGAGCAGGAACGGTATTCGGAGTACTCGAGCGGGATGACGGTGGGCAAGGAGGGGGTAGAGCGGCAGTATGAAGCCCGGCTTCAGGGAAAGCGGGGTCTGCGCTATTCGGAGGTGGACGCGCTGGGCCGGGTCGTCAGCTCTCCGTTCGGACAGGTCGTGCAGGCGCCCGAGCCCGGGGTGGACATGCAACTGAATCTCGACCTTGATCTGATGGAGTGGATTCATCACATCTTCCCCGACTCCATGCGCGGCGCGGTAGTGGTGCTGAATGTTGAAGATGGCGGCGTGCTCGCGCTGTATTCGGCCCCGACGTTCGATCCCAACAGCTTCGTCGGTGGGATCGAGCCCGACGAGTGGGCGTCCCTCAACAGCGACCCGGACCAGCCGCTCTTCAATCGCGCAGTCGTGGGACGCTACGCCCCCGGGTCCACTTGGAAGCTCGCGGTCGCGGCCATCGGTCTGCAGCTCGGCCTGGTGGAGGCGCACGAACACATGTCGCGTGGGTGCACGGGAGGGATGTTCGTAGGCAACCGCCTGTTCCGCTGCTGGGACGAAGCCGGTCACGGGTCTCTCGATCTCGTGGAGGCGATCCAGCATTCCTGCAACGTGTACTTCTACCAGTTGGGCCTCAGGATCGGGCTCGAGCGTCTTCTGGCCAACGCGAACGAAATGGGCTTCGCGCGGCAGTGCGGCATCGACCTGCCCCGCGAATCGCCGGGGGTGTTTCCGAGCGATCTGGGCTTCTGGGAGGAGCGGTTCGGGTATCGCGCGCAGGAAACGGAGGTATTGTCGCTCGCGATCGGGCAGGGCCCCAACGACCAGACTCCCCTCGGGATCGCCCAGTTCTACCTCGCCATGGCCCGGGGCGGGCAGGCTCCGGCGCCGCGCATCCTGCAGGGGGACGAGGCGGGCGACACCTGGGACATCGGGATTTCACCGGAGCACGGGGAGATTCTGATGGAAGGGCTCAGGCGGGTCTTCATGCCGGGCGGCACTGGATACATGTCGTCCGTCGAGCACTGGGAACTCATGGGCAAGTCGGGCACCGCCCAGAACGCACAGGATCCGGACCGCAGCCACGCGTGGTTCGCGGCAATGGCGGGGCCCCGGGGCGGACAGCCGGAGGTCGTCGTGGTCGTGCTGGTGGAGCTCGGAGAAAGCGGATCCATCGTGGCCGCGCCGCTCGCCGCCAAGTCCGCGGACTACTTCCTGCGCAAGCGCTACGGCATCCCCACCGACACCATACAGACGCTTGGCGAACACCTGCTGACGGGCACGCCTGCTCCGTGGGCAATCTGGTGACCCCGCCAGACACCGCGGGATTCACGCCATGAGGGCGCTGTTCTCGCGATGGGCGCTCGACAGCGGCTTCATCCTCGCACTGCTCGCGCTCTCCGCCTTTGGCGTGGCGATGATCTATTCGACCGGCCAGCTGAACGTGCCCAGCCCCGTCGTCGAGGGCGTGTGGATCCGGCAGCTGGTATGGTTCGCGTTCGGGCTGACGGCCTTCACCATCATCAGCCGGATCTCGAGCAACTGGATCGAGTGGGCTTCGGTGCCCGCCTATGTGCTGGCGGTAGTGTTGCTGGCCGTCACACTGGTCGTGGGTACCGGCCGTGGCACGGCGGCCGGGGTGACCAGCTTCCTCCAGTTCGGCGGCTTTCAGTTCCAGCCGGCGGAAGTCGCCAAGATTGCGACCATCCTTGCGCTGGCGCGCCTCATGGCCTCACGCCTGGAAGCACCCGGACATGGTTCCCGCCGATCGTGGCAGCTGACCGACGTGATCGGGCCCTCAGCGCTGGTCGGACTCCCTCTTGTGCTGGTCCTGCTACAGCCGGATCTGGGCACCGCGATGGCCTTCGTAGGAATCCTGATGGCGGTGCTCTTCTGGTCGGGAATCCCGCTGACCTATCTGTTCCTGCTGGTGAGCCCCGCCATCGCCCTGGTCGTCTCCTTCAACACCTGGCTGTTCTCCGCGTACATGGTGGCGCTGATCGGGCTTCTCTACCTGCGCCGCTCCCGCCTCTACACCTTCGAGTACGTGGCGGTGCTCGTGTTCAATCTGGCCGTGGGCACGGTCGCCCGGCTTCTCTGGGACTCCCTGGCACCCTACCAGCAGAACCGGGTGCTGGTGTTTCTCGATCCCGGCCTCGACCCGCAGCAGGCAGGTTACCACCTCGTCCAGTCGAAGGTTGCCATTGGCAGCGGTGGATTGACCGGCAAGGGGTTTACGCTGGGCACCCAGAAGCGGTTCAACTTCCTGCCCGAGCAGCACACCGATTTCATTTTTGCGGTGATCGGGGAAGAGTTCGGTTTCGTAGGCACGCTGCTGGTTCTTTCCGGCTTCTCCTATGTTCTGTTCCGGCTCATCCGCATGGCGACCGGAACCGGCAATCACTTTGCAAGCTTCGTGCTCTTCGGTATCTTCGGCGCCTGGATTACCCACGTCTTCGTAAACACCGGAATGACCGTCGGGCTGGTGCCGGTGACCGGCATTCCCCTTCCGTTCATCAGCTACGGGGGCTCCTTTCTGCTGATGTGCTGGGTGGCTGCGGCGCTCGCCGTGCGCGTCGCCCGGCAGAACTGAACAAGCCATGGCCTGGTTCAACAAGCCCAAGAAGCCGTTGCGCGCCCAGGATCGTCGGGATGTTCCGAGCGACGTCTTCAGGAAGTGCCCGAGCTGCGGCGCCATCCTGTACCGCGAAAAACTCACGCAGAATCTCTCCGTGTGTCCGGAGTGCGGGTTCCACTTCAGATTCGAGGCTTCCGACTATCTGCGTCTGCTGATGGACGAAGGCTCCTTCAGCGAGGAGCACGCGGGCCTGGCCAGCGCCGACCCCCTGGGCTTCGTCGACTCGAAGCCCTATACCGCCCGGGTGCAGGTGGCCGAGCAGCGTGCCGGACGGCCGGAAGCCATGGTGGTGGGTTCGGGCAAGCTGGACGGCATCCCGGTGTCGCTGGCGGTGATGGACTTTTCCTTCATCGGAGGATCGATGGGATCGGTGGTGGGGGAGAAGCTGGCCCGGATCATCGACAGGTCGCTGCGTGAGAGTGTCCCGCTTGTCGTCGTGAGCGCCTCCGGCGGAGCCCGCATGCAGGAGGGGATCCTGTCGCTGATGCAGATGGCAAAGACGGCAACATTGCTGGCGAGGCTGCACGACGCCGGCCTGCCCCACATATCCATCCTCACCAACCCGACGGCGGGCGGGGTCACCGCGTCCTACGCCATGTTGGGCGACATCAATCTCGCGGAACCCGACGCGTTCATCGGGTTTGCCGGGCCCCGCGTGATCGAGGAGACGATCCGGCAGGAGCTTCCGGACGGGTTTCAGCGATCCGAGTTCCTTCTCGAGCACGGCATGCTCGACTGCGTCGTGCCGCGCAGCGAACTGAAGGCCACCGTGGCACTTCTGCTGCGGCACATGTGGGCGGGGTGGAAGCCCCAGGGCTGAACCCCTCCGGCGTCGCTCCGCAAGCGCTGGAGAACACGATGCCCGAGCCCGGGGCGCCCGCGATGCACGAACTGTTTCCGCGGCTGGGACACGGCGTCCAGTGGGGCCTTGAACGGACCCGGTCCCTGCTGGCGACCCTGGGGCAACCACAGCTCGCCTGTCCGTCGATCCACATCGGCGGGACCAACGGGAAGGGTTCGGTGGCGGCGATGTGCGCCGGGATGCTGAGGGAAGCCGGCCTGCGCACCGGGCTCTACACATCACCCCACCTGTGCGATTTCCGTGAGCGCATCCAGGTCGACGGCCGTCCGGTCGAACACGAGACCATGACGCGGGTGGCGGCCGACCTGCATGCCGCCGTGGACCGGATCGGACCCACCTTCTTCGAAGCGACCACCGCCCTGGCGTTCGGGGTCTTCGCCGCCCGGGAAGTCGACATCGCCGTGGTGGAGGTCGGGCTGGGCGGCCGTCTCGACGCGACCAACGTGGTCGTCCCGCTGGTGACCTGCATCACCAACGTCTCGCTCGACCACGCGGACTACCTGGGCCCCACGGTGGAGGACATTGCCCGCGAGAAGGCCGGGATCATCAAGCCGGGCATTCCCGTCCACACGAGCGAGACGGGCGGGCCCGTGCTGCGAATCCTGAGGGATCGGGCAACGCGGGCCGAAGCTCCCTTCTTCGTGCTCGATCCACTCAGGGACCTGCGAGACCTGGAGCTTTCGAGGGCGCGCACGAGCTTTCGCATGTCGTCCGACACCTGGGGTGACCTCGAACTCTCGGTGCCGTTGGCGGGAAGACACCAGGCGACCAACGCGGCGCTGGCGGCGAGGGCACTCGAATCGCTTCCCGAGAAACTCCGGCCCGCGCGACGCGCCGTAGTGCGGGGCCTGGCGGGGGTGAGTTGGCCGGGCCGGGTACAACTGGTGCGGCAGCGCCGCGTAACCTGGGTCTTCGACGTGGCTCACAACGTCGCCGGAATGGAGACGCTCGCCACCACCCTGCGGTCCCTCGGTCTTGCACGGCCGATCGTGGTTCTCGCGGGCATCCTGGGGGACAAGGACTGGGGAGGCATGCTTCCGGGTCTCCTCGCGACCGCCGATGCGGCGGTCCTGACCCAGCCGCCGTCCGCGCCCGGCGAACGGAGGTGGAACCCCGGACAGGTGGCCGCCGCGCTCGCACCACGGTTCACGCTCGAGGTGGAAGCGGACTTCGGCAGCGCTCTGGCCAGAGTGGCTGAACGGGCGGAGGGCGGCACGGCGGTGGTCACGGGGTCGTGCCACACCGTCGGCAGCGCCCTCGACGAGCTTCGCATCCAGCCGTTCCCAGCCCCTTTCCGGGTTTGACGCGTCGAGCGAAGCGCATAGATTCGCCGCCATGCAAAAAGGGAAAACCTTCCCCAGACTTCCGGGCTTTCGGGACTTCGCCCCGGAGGCCCTGGCCGAGCGGGAGCACGTGTTCAGAAGCTGGCGCGGCATGGCGCGTCGCTACGGTTTCCAGGAATACGACGGTCCCCCGCTGGAACCGCTGGAACTCTACCGGGAAAAGAGCGGCGACGAAATCGTCGGGCAGCTGTACGCATTCGTCGACAAGGGCGGGCGCGAGGTATCGCTGCGCCCTGAAATGACGCCGTCACTCGCGCGCATGCTTGGCGAACGGAGCCGGGCCATGCCGAAGCCCATACGCTGGTTTTCGATCCCGCAGCTCTTTCGCTACGAGCGACAGCAGCGGGGGCGTCTGCGAGAGCACTTCCAGTGGAACGTCGACATCCTCGGCGAGGCCGGCACGGGCGCGGACGCGGAAGTCCTGGCGGTGGCGGTCGACGCACTGCGGGCGCTGGGTCTTGGACCGGACGACTTCCTGGCCCGGGTCTCGGATCGCCGCCTGCTGTCTGCGATTCTCGACGCGCTGGGCGTGCCGGGAGACCGGATCGCGGCAACCTATGTCCACATAGACAAGTACGAACGGGTAGGCCCGGATCTGACGCGCGCCCGGCTGCACGAATCCGTCGGGCTGGCCCCCCGGGCCGTGGATTCACTTCTGGAGATCCTGGACGGTTCCGGGCTGGACGTGGTCGAAGACCTGCTTGGCGAGCGCGATGCCGTGGGCGCCAGCCTCGCCGAACTGCACCGCTACCAGGCGGACCTGACGGCGATGGGGCTCGGTCCTTTCCTTCGCTTCGACCTGCGCATCGTGCGCGGGCTGGCGTACTACACCGGCATCGTCTTCGAGCTCTTCGATCGCAGGGGCGAAATGCGTGCCATCTGCGGGGGAGGCCGCTACGACCAGCTGCTCGAGCGGGTCGGCGGCGAACCCCTTGCAGCGGTGGGGTTCGGAATGGGGGATGTGGTGCTCACCGAATTGCTGCGCGATCGGGGACTGCTCCCGCGGACGACCCCGGCGGTGGACTGGTTCATCGCCAGCGTGTCGCCGGCCCAGCGTCTGCTGGGACGGGAGATCGCCCATGCCCTGCGGGAGGCGGGTTCCACCGTCTCCTATGCCCTGGAGCAACGTCCCGTGCGCAAGCAACTGGCCATGGCCGCCCGCCAGGGGGCCCGCAGGGTCATACTTCTGGGGCCGGAGGAGACGGCGAGGGGGGTGGCGTTGATCCGCGACATGGCGCAAGGCAGCCAGCAGGAAGTGTCGCTGGCCGACCTGCGCCGGGGCAGGCCGACGCCATGACCTCTCGCCGGGCAGGCCGGCAACAGCCGCGGGCTCTCGTCTGGGCGGCCGCGTGCCTGTGCGCGGGAGCCTGTTCTCCCGACCGCCAACCCGACGCGGGGGAAGATGCGCCGCCCGCTCCGGCGTCCCCGGCAGCGCGTTCGTCCTTCGGCGCCGACGATGCCGAGGCGATTCCTCTCGTCCTCTTCGATGAGGTACCGGATCCGGTTCTGGAACGCCGCCTTACCCTTCATCTGCTCGCCCAGGAGCCCGGCGGGCGCGCGGAATTCAGCCGAACCCTGCGGGAGCTGCTGCCCGAACGCGCCGCCCGCGATTCGGCTCTGGTCGCGATTCGCGCGATCGTCTACCATGCGGCGGTGCCATCGGGAGCCAATGAAGGGGATCTGGTGCCCGTGGCCTGGGGCGAATGGATTCCTCTGGAGGGCTGGTTCGGCGCGGTCGGAACGGGGCGGGGTACCGGCCACCGGGTCTACTTCTATCACGGAACGCCCCCGGAATGGTAGCCGACGGCAACAAGGGGGTGCGCCGGGATATGGCCCGCGCCGTGCGCCGGCTCAACATCCTCGAGTACTTCATTCTGGCGGCGGCCGCAGCGCTGTCGCTGGGCGGGGGCGCGCTGGTGGCGCTGCTCCTGAACGAGTTGACGGGTGCGCCCTTCCGGATATCGTGGTTCATCTCCTCGCTCCTGCTCTTCAGCGTTCCCGGGTTCTTCGTACTTCGCCGAGAGAACAGGCGCGACCCTCCCCGCGGCGCCGCGGGCCCCCCCCCCCCCCACAAAAACAAAAAAAAAAAAAACCCAGACAACCACCGCCCAGCGCATAGAGGCCGGGGACAACCAAAGAGTTT
>VXNP01000003.1 GCA_009840525.1 Gammaproteobacteria bacterium | reverse complement strand
GTCGGGGGCGGTCGCCGGGGGGATCATCCGGCGGGAGCGGGACCATCGTCGACGCGCTGTACCAGCCCGGCCCGAAGCGCCGCCGTCAGAAAGCTCTCCGGATCCACGATCGGGATTTCCAGGCCGAACTGCTCCCGCCAGCGCTCGGACAACCGCCGCATGTAGTGGGAAACGGTCTCGTGCGAGAATCCCGCGTCGTCACGCATCTGGCGCACGATCTCGTGCCAGGTTCCCCGGAAGGGCCGGCCCTCGCGGGTACGGAGGTGATGCGCTTCGCGATCCTTGAGCCGCGCGTTCTCGAACAGTTCCAGCTGCTGGTGGTCGGTCACGGACTCTACGATGCCGGAGGCCTGCGCCTCCACCTCGGCCAGCAGACGGTCGAGCGGATCCGAAAGGTTCTCCAGCTCCCGCAGCCGGGCCTGCCAGGGCTCCATGCGCGCATCGTCTACCGGAACGTCCCTCAGGGAAGCGTTCAACTCGATCACCCGCCATACCGCCCGCGAGTCCCAGTGCTCGGCGGGGGGCACCTGTTCGAACTCGCGCATCGCTCCTTCCCGGTCGGCGCGGTCATACAGCACATGACCCAGGAAGATGCGAGCCTCATGCAGTTCCGGGGCGAGCCGCAGCGCGCGCCGGATGTGGCGGGTCGCCTCGAGCTCGTTTCCGGTGCGCTGGAGCGCGTATCCGAGCGCCGCGACCGCCTCGGCCGAATCCGGCCTCGATGCCACCAGTCTGGCAAACGCGTCGCGCGCCTCCACGTACAGACCCGCCCCGTACAGAGCCCGGCCCATCGTCAGCATGAGGTCCATGTCCGCGTCATAGCCGAGCGCCTCCACCTTCTCGAAGAGCCTGAGCGCATTCTCCTTCTTCCCGAACCGGAGGAGCAGCTCGCCCATTCCCACCAGGGCGTCCTCGTGATCGGGATCCAGGATGAGCGCATGCTGGAAGCTCTCGCGGGCCCACGCATATTCCTCGCGCGCGAGCCGCGCGTATCCCATGCCTACGTACAGCTCCACGGCATTGGGATATAAGGAAAGGCCCTCCTTCAACATCTCGAGGGCCCCTTCGTAGTCGCCTTCATCGTAGAGCTTGTATGCTTCCTCATCGTATTCTTCAGAGCTCAGGAACCGCTCTTGCATCATCCGCATCCTCCCGATGGAGATATGGGGCGCTTCCGGGGTGCCCGCAGGATGGCCGGTTCGGACCAGGATCTCGCAGGCGCGAGCGCGCCCAAATCTAACCTGGGGCACATACGGCAACCAGACTCCGGCGGTGTCCGACGGAGCGACGCGCGGCAGAATTTTGCGGGTTGAATGAGAACCGGCACAGATTTGCGCCGGTGTGCCGGGCTGCGGTATTCTCGGGCGCCCGGACTACTCCTGGCCGGCGGGAGTGTCGGAGTTGGCGCCAGTGGTGATGGTGGCGGCGCCGCGGGCTATGGCGGGCTGGCAGAAGCGCATGCCGACGGCGTGCAGAAAGCGTAACTCGTGTGCCGCGAGAGTCGGATAGCGTTCCGCGAGATAGTCGATGGTATCGTTCATCCACTCCGACTGGTCGGCCTCGCTGGCGTCGACCACGCCACATCGGTTGATGTGACTGAAAAGCTCATCCCTGGCTCGATCCAGGAGCTTCGAATCCGACAATTTCACCTCCTTTTACCATGCATGACGACATCGCCGACCCAAAATCCGGCGGAAAAGCCCAGCAAGGTTACGCTGTGACCGCGAGCGGTGCAAATCCAGGCGGGATCTCCGGCGTTCGTCCCGACGCGGTGACGCTCGAGATCTTCCGGCAACTGTTCGCCGCGCTCGCGGAGGAGATGGGAGCCGCGCTGCGGCGTTCCTCCTTCTCTCCCAACATCAAGGAGCGCCGCGACTATTCGTGTGCGCTCTTCACGCCGGACGGCATCGCGGTCGCGCTCGGAGACCACATGCCGGTCCATCTCGGCGCCATGCCGATGAGCGTGGAGGCCGCCCTGGCGGAGCTGGGCACCCTCGAGGACGGCGACATCGCGTGCCTCAACGATCCCTTCAGGGGCGGGACCCATCTCCCCGACATCACGCTCATCGCGCCCGTGTATTCGCGGCCCGACGGCGTGCTGCTGGGCTACGTCGCCTCCCGGGCGCACCACTCCGATGTGGGCGGGATGACGCCGGGGTCGATGCCGCTGGCCAGGGAGATTTACCAGGAGGGGCTGCGCATTCCACCCGTGCGGCTGTTCGTGCGCGGGAAGCGGCGGCAGGGGCTGTGGGACACCATCATGGCCAACGTGCGCACCCCGGCCGAGCGCGCGGGCGACCTGCAGGCGCAGATCGCGGCGCTCTACACCGGGCAGGTGCGGCTGCTCGACCTGGTGAAGCGGCGGGGCAGCGGCGCGGTGCTGGGTGCCATGTACGAGCTCGTCGCCTACGCCGACCGCCTCCTGCTCACCGGCATCCGGCGCATGCCCGCGGGGCGCTTCGAGGCGGAGGACTTCATGGACGACGACGGGTTCGGACACGGTCCGGTGCCCATCCGGGTGGCGATCGAGGTATCGCGCGACGGGCTGGTGATCGACTTCGCGGGCACCTCGCCCCAGACCGAGGGGGGGATCAACGCGGTGGCGGCCATCACTTCGTCCGCCGTGCGCTACGTGGTGCGCTGTGTGGTGGAGGGGTTGCTGGGCGAGGAACTGCCCGCAGGGGGAGGGTCGATGACCTGCGTGGAGCAGCGCCTTCCGCCGGGCTCGCTTGTGAACGCGCGCCTGCCGGCCAGCGTCGCCGCGGGCAACGTGGAGGCCAGCCAGCGGATCACAGATACGCTGCTCGGCGCCTTCGCGGAGGCGCTGCCCGATCTCGTGCCCGCGCTCAGCCAGGGGACCATGAACAACACCACCATGGGCGGTATCGACCTTCACGGCGAGAGCTTCGCGTACTACGAGACGGTGGGGGGCGGGATGGGCGCCGGTCCGGGCCATCCCGGGCTCTCGGGGGTTCACTGCCACATGTCCAACTCGCTCAACACGCCCGTGGAGGCGCTGGAGCACGCCTATCCTTTCCGGGTGACGCGCTATTCGCTCCGCCGCGGCAGCGGGGGGCGGGGGCGGTACCGCGGGGGAGACGGCCTGCGCCGCGACATCATGATGCTCGTCGACGGAGGCTCGACGCTCCTTTGTGAACGGCGCACCCGCGGTCCGGCGGGGGCGCGGGGCGGGGAGGACGGGGCGCCCGGGGTCAACACGCTGATCTCCGGGGACGAGGAGCGGATCCTGCCGGGGAAGACCTCGTTCGAGGTGAAGGCGGGGGACATCATCAGCATCCAGTCGCCCGGCGGCGGTGGCTGGGGATCTCCCGACGACGCCGCAGATCGATCGCCGGGCGCCAGGGCGTAGGGTATGGAACTCTACCTTTCGCTGGCCTGCGACTCGGCGCGGCAGGCTTCCTCCGGAACCCGAATCGACGTCCAGGGCGCCTTCAACGACCTGTTCGCGCCAGGGTTCCCGGCGGTCCAGAGCCGCATGGTGATCGTGGCGGGCATCGAGTGGGACCGGAGCGACGACGGCAGCTATCGTTTTCGGGTGGACCTGCTCGATCCTTCGAAGAAGCCGTGCCTGACGGTCGAGGGCGAGACCCAGGTCGACCCGCGCGCTCCCGATCGGCCGCCTGCCCGCACCTGCCTGATCATGCCCGTGGAGAACGTGGTGTTCCCGGTTCCCGGGAGATACCGATTCAGCGTGCGCGCAAAGGGACGTGTCTTTAAAGGGTCGGCGCTCCACCTCTTTCGCGACCCAGACGCAGCATGACCCTGCCTGAACGTCGATTCGCCTTCGCCGATCTGATCGCCGAGTTGCGGCGCAGGCGGGTGGTGCGCTTCGCCCTGGGATACTGCGCCGTCGCCTTCGTGCTCCTGCAGCTGGGCGAGATCGTCCTTCCTGCGTTCGGCATGGGCGACACCGGGTTGCGCATTCTGGTAGTGCTCGTCGTGCTCGGTTTTCCGCCGGGCGTCGCGCTGGCCTGGGTCTACGAACGCACCAGGGACGGGATCCGGCGGACCCCCGACAGCCCGGCCCAGGGCATCCTGCCGCGCGTCGCGTTCTTCGTACTCACCATCGGGATTGCCGGCGGGCTGGCGGGCTGGCTCTCGTCCAGGGGCGCTTTCACGTCCGGGGAGGGGCAGGAGACGATCGCGCTGGAGGTCTACGATCCCGACCAGCCGATCACGTCGATCGCGGTGCTGCCGCTGGAGGACTTTTCGCCGGACGCGAGCGAGGCCTACTTCGTGGCGGGTCTGCAGGAGGAGCTGACCGCGAGCCTCGGCCAGCTCGAGTGGCTGCGAGTGGCGTCCCGAACCTCGGTCATGCAGTACCAGGGCACGACCACCTCCGCGCCGGTCATCGGACGCGAACTTGGAGTCGATGCGCTGGTGGAGGGGTCGGTGACCCGCGCGGGCGACCAGGTGCGCATCACACTTCAGCTTATTCACGCCGCGAGCGACTCCCACATCGAGACCTTTCGGTTCGACCGCGAAATGACCGACGTGCTCGCACTCCAGAGCGAAGTGGCGAGGGCGGTGACATCCGGGATTCCGGGGAGGCCGGGGCAGCAGGGGGAGATCGCGCTGGCCGCGGCCAGCGGGCCGAGCGGCGATCCGGCAGCGCAGGAGGCCTATCTGAGGGGACGGTACGAGTACGGGCTCGGCACGGCGGACGGGTACCGCCGGGCGGTGGAATACTTCCAGGACGCGCTGCGCGGCGACTCGGGCTTCGCTCCCGCGCTCGCGGGTCTGGCCGGAGCGCGCTTCCTGGCCGCCATCGAAGGCGGCTTCCTGGATGCCGGGGAGGTGGGGCGGGCAAGCGAGGAAGCCACCCGCGCCCTGGCGCTCGATCCGGGTTCCGCCGAAGCACGGGAGGTGGTCGACTTCCTCGAACGCAGCCTCCCCCGGGAGCCGGCCACGGAAGGATTCGCGATTCCGGCGCCAGCACAGCCTGGAGCCGGTTCCCCCCGGGTTCCACTGGCCGAGCTGGATACCACCTGGGCCGTGGCCACGACGGAGATCGGCCGCGGCCTGGAGGACGCCGTGAGCCGCCGTATCCTGCAGACGGCGCGCACTGATGCCGGGCGCCAGATATTCGTGGCGCGGCGCCTGGCGGGGGACGGGCGTATCGATTCGGCCATCGAGGTGCTGGAGACGTTGCTGATCGACCATCCCAACGTTGGCCCGGTGTGGGAGACGCTGGCGCGCATGCGCGCGTCCGCGGGAGATGTCGTGGCCGCGGTGGCAACCATGCGCCGCTGGAGCAGCTACGGGTGGCCGGAAGCTCCCGGCGCGGAGGCCGTCCGGCAGCTCGAGCAAGCGGTCGCGTCCGGTGGCACGGCCGGGTACTGGTCGTGGCAGCTCGACCGTCTCCACGCCATCCAGGCCGAGGGCCGGCGGGTTGCGCCCACCTCTCTCGCCGAGGCGTCCCTCTGGGCCGGTGACAGCGAAGGCGCCCTCGATCAGCTCCGGGAGGCACTCGAGACATCTGATCCCCGGCTCATGATGTTGCGCACCGATCCCGCCTGGGACCCCATCCGCAGCGACCCGGCATTCGCCGAGATCGTTCGGGAGGCGCGGCGCCGTTTCGCGGATTCGGAGCGGCCGCAGCGCCCTGGACGAGGCCGTCCAGGCCCAGGGTAGGGGAAGGCGGGATCGCTTGCCTGCCTTTGGCGGATACGTTTGATTGCGCCGATCGGGCGCCACATCCTGGGGGCGGACAGAGACCGGACCGGAGAAATCGATGTCGGCAATCCCGTTGCGGCCTCTGGACTTCGGGGAGGTTCTCGACCTCGGCTTCGGACTCTTCCGGCGCGACTATCGGCTCTACATGCCGCTCGCCCTCGTCGGGCTGGTGCCGGCAATGGTGGCGACGGTGATCCCGACCGCGTCCGAGATCGATGCGGACGTCATCCTGGCCGACCCTGGCGCGGTTCTGCCGTTCTTCGGACTCATGGCCGTCGGCATGGTGTTCTCGCTGTTGACCTGGGGGGCACTCGCGGCGGCCATGGACAACCTGATGGGCGATCGGCCGGCCTCGATCGGGAGCAGCTACGCGCGGGCGCTGGCCGCCCTTCCCCGGCTGGTGGCCGCCGGCGCTCTTGCCCTGGCGGTCCTGGGGGCGGCGATCTTCGCCCTGGCCTTCCCCATGGTTGCGCTCGTGGCCTTCGCCGGGCCCGCCGCTTCGCTCGCGGGCGCCCTGATCTCGTCCTTCGTGATCCTGGCGATGGCGGCAGCCGTCGTGGGATGGTGGGCGACGCACGTCTTCATGCTCGTGCCCGCGACCGTGGTTGAGGGGCGCGGGCCGTTCGCGGGCCTCCGCCGATCCTTCGGGCTGGTGCGGGGCAGCCGCATGCGAACCTTCTTCGTCGTCGTGGTCACCTGGTTCATCACCGCCATGCCCGGGGTAGCCGCGTACGCACTCGCGGGCTCGGCGGGAGACCTGTTCGCGGCCAATCCGGCCCAGACCATCGGCCTGGTCCGGTTCTGGGTGATTCAGATCGTCGGACTGGGCTTTCAGTCGGTGACCACTCCGCTGATGATGGCGTGCGCCATGGTGCTCTTCACGGACCTGAAGGCGCGGAGCGAAGGGACGGATCTCGAGGCCGCCGCCCGCGCGATGGCGGGTTGAGTGTTCCAGGAGCAGCTTCCTTCCGCCGAGGACGTGTCGCGAACCCTCGCAGACATCCTTGCGGGACCGGAGTTCCAGGCCTTCGAGGGTGGGTTGTCGAGTCGGGTGCTGGCCGAGCTGTGGGTGCGGTTCTGGGACTGGGTCCGCGGCATGTTCCCGGGCATTTCGGAATCACAGGCCGAACTGCTGACCGTAGTCGTCGCGGCCGTCTGCCTCGGCGCCGTCGCCTACGTTGTGCTGCGCGCGCTGCCGCAGACGGGTCGGCAGCCGGCGCGGCGTGATCCGGAAGCGGTACCCGACGAGCGCCACACCGCTCGGGACTGGCTGCGCATCGCCGGCGAGAGAGCGCGCGCTGCGGAGTACCGGCACGCCGCCACGGCACTGTATCAGGGATTCGTCCTCACGCTGGAGCGCAGGGGCGCGGTGGACTTCCACCCGTCCAAGACGCCCGGGGAGTATGCGCTGGAGGCGGTCGGGGGCGGGGTCATCGACGAACGCGAGAAGGCCGAGACCGCCAACTTCATCCGCTCATTCCAGGAGCTCGCCTTCGGCCAGGAGACCCCCACTTCGTCCGGCTACCGCGGTCTCGAACGGTTGGCCGGGCAGGCAGGGTGCGAAGGGGCGCCCGAGGCGGAGAGGTGATTCCGCAACGGGCTCGGCCGCGCGCCGGGACGGCCACGCGCGCAGACCGGCGGACGCGAGGGTCCACTCCTCCCGGCGCCGGATGGGGAGCCCTGGCCGCTATCGCGGTTGTCACGCTGCTGCTCGTGGTGATGGCGTTCGCGATGCGTCCGTCGGGCTCCTCGGCCCGAGACGTCCGGCGCAGTGCGCTGCGCACTACGCCCGACGGGATTGCGGGGCTGTACCGCGCGATCGCGCGCCTGGGAACTCCCACCGCGACCCGGGTGACGCCGCTCGTCGACGCCGAGCCCCTGCGCGGGACCCTGGTGATGCTGCAACCGGTGCGGCGCCCGAGCCCGCGCGAGGTCCACGAGCTGCTGGAATGGGTGCGGGGCGGGGGCACCCTGATCCACGCCCCTCGGGGCGCGTCGCCCATCCTGGACTCGCTCGGGCTGGTGCGGCGCACGCTCCTGGAAGACGGCGACTCCGCGGGGGCATCGGGCACGTCGCCGGGTGCGGAACTCGACGACGGCCCGCTGTGGAGCGCGGAGCACCCTCTCGCCGAGGGGCTGCCGGTGGCCCGCGCAGCGCGCTACGCCATCGCGCCCGACACGGCCTCGGAGGAGAACGAAGAAGAGGACGAGGCGGACGCGGACGAAGAGCCGGGGCCCGATCCCGTGCCTCACCATCCCCTGCTCCTGTCCGCCCCCGACTCGGCCGGCCACCGCTGGGCGGTCGCGGTCTCGATTCCGCTGCGCGAGGGGCGCATCGTCAGCTTCGCCGACGCCGCTCCCCTTTCCAATCGCTTCGCCGACGAGGCGCCTCTGGCCGTTCTGGCGGTGCGCGCGGCCATCGCCTGGACGAGCCCCGGGGATTCCGTCTTCTTCGACGAGTTCAGCCAGGGACTGGGGGCGTCCCGCTCCCCCGCGCGCGCCACCGTGGACTTCCTCGTCGGCACGCCCGCCGGCAGGGCGTCGCTTCACCTGGGCGTGGTCGTTCTTCTGGCGTTCTTCTGCGCCGGACTCCGCTTCGGCGCTCCGCTGGCCCCGGCCGGCGGCCCCGGGCGGTCCGCGCTGGAACACGTGACGGCCCTGGCGGCGGTGTACGAGAGCGCGCAGGCCCGGGAGACCGCGGCGGTTCTGATGCTCGGACGGCTTGCACGCACCGCCCATCTCCCGCCTCCCCATGACCTGCGGGACGCCGGGCGTCTGCTGAAGCGACTGGAGAAGCGGACCGCGCGGCCCCGCGCACTCAGGCTCATCCGCCGGGGCCTCGGGGCCAGTCCCCTGGACCTTGTTCGGGTCGCGCAGGGCATCGACAACCACACCCAAGGGAGGACCTCCGCATGAATTCGCCGGATCCGGCGCTTCGCCTGCTCGCCGCCCTCGACCAGATCGTGCTCGGCCAGGCCACCATGCTCAGGCAGATGACGATCACCCTCCTCGCCCGCGGACACGCGCTCGTCGAAGGCGTTCCGGGAACGGCGAAGACCCTGGCGGTGCGCGCGCTCGCCGGCGGGCTGAGCCTGGACTTCGGCCGGGTGCAGTTCACCCCGGACCTGATGCCCACCGATCTCACGGGAGTGAACGTCCTGGACGGTACCGGACGCGACTTCACCTGGCGGCCAGGGCCCGTCTTCGCCGATCTGCTGCTGGCCGACGAGATCAACCGGGCGCCCGCCAAGACCCAGGCCGCGCTGCTCGAGTCGATGGAGGAGCGGCAGGTCACGGTGGATGGGGTTACGCGTCCGCTTCCGGAGGCCTTCACGGTGTTCGCTACCCAGAACCCGGTCGAATACGAAGGCACCTACCCTCTGCCGGAAGCGCAGGTGGACCGCTTCCTGATGAAGATCTCGGTGGACTATCCTCCGGAGGAGGCGGAGCGCCGCATCCTGGACCGCCACGACGCCGGCTTCCGGGCGGACGACCAGGCCACCTATCCGCTGGGCGAGCCGGTGTCGCGGGAGGAGCTGCTGGCGATGCGGGACACCGTGAACCGCATGCACGTGGACGAGCGCATCCGCCGCTACATCACCGACATCGTGCGTGCGACGCGCGGGGAATCGGTCTTCGCGCTGGGGGCGAGCCCGCGTGCCGGCGTGGCCCTGCTTCAGGCGGCCAAGGCCGAGGCCTGGCTCAACGGCCGGGACTTCGCCATTCCCGACGACGTAAAGGCGCTGGCCTTCCCTGTCCTCCGTCACCGGGTGGTCCTCACCCCCGAAGCGGAAGTGGAGGGACGATCCTCCGACGACGAGGTCGCCGCGTTGCTCGAGACGCTGGAAGCGCCACGGTAGCAGCCCGTGGACGAAGACCGCCCCGGCATTCGAGCGTCGATGATCCGCGCTGTCCCGAGCCGGCGCGCCCTCTGGCTGCTCGCGCTGGCTTCGCCGCTGCTGGCGGTATCGGTTCCGGTTGCGCTGCTGGTCGATCTGGTCATCGCAGGGCTGATCCTGCTGGACGCGCGCCGGACGCAGACCCCCGCAGCGAGGCGGCGGGCTCCCGAGGTGGCCTCCCTGGGCACGTTCGGAGAAGCGGTCGTCACGGTCGCCAACCCCACTCCGCGCGCCGCCCGCGTGATGCTCACCGACGACATCGACGCGAGGTTCGAGCGCCGCGGCGCCCGGCGGAGCAACGACGACTGGAACGCGGGCGTGCGACTGGCAGTGCCGCCCGGCGGATCGGTCTCGCGCTCCTACCGGATCCGGCCGCGTGCGCGCGGCTTTCTCGAGCTCGGCGACATGCATCTGCGCGCGCTGGGCCCGCTCGGACTCGCGTGGACGCGCGTCACGGTTCCGGCCACCGATGTGGTGCGCGTACAGCCGGGCGTCCGCGACTTCCTGCGGGACAGGAAGCACAGCCTTCGCCGCCCGCTCCACGAGATGGGACCCCGGCGCACGCGCATGCGCGCGGAGGGCACCGAATTCGAGAGCCTGCGAGAGTACGTGAAGGGGGATGATCCGCGCACTATCGACTGGAAGGCCTCCGCCCGCCGCCGGCACTTCCTGGTGCGCAACTACCAGGCGGAGCGCGGACAGCACCTCGTCCTCGCCATCGACGCAGGCCGTCACATGCGCGAGACCATCCTCGACCGGGAGCGAGCCGACATCGCGCTGGCCGCGAGCATGCTGCTGGCCACCCGCGCGCAGGCCTGCGGGGATCGCCTCGGTGTGATGGTCTTCGACGACCGTATCCGCCACTTGTCGGCGCCGCGGAGGGTGAACCTCTCCCGGCTCGCGGAGACGCTCACCGGGGTCGAAACCCGCCTGGTGGAGCCCAACTACCCCCTCGCCATGGCGACGCTGGGGCGAACCTTCAGCAAGCGTTCGCTGGTGGTGCTCTTCTCGGACGTGATCGACGAGACCGTGTCGCGGGCCCTGGTTCGCTCGCTGGGCCGGGTCGCGCGCGCGCACCTTCCGCTCGCCGTGACCATCGGCAACCCGGGCCTGGAGGAAGCCGCCGGCCAGGTGGTCGGAACCGACGCCGACGCCTTCCGCCGGGCGGCCGCGGCCGAACTGGTGCAGGCGCGCGCGCTGGCGCTCCAGGCCATGCGGCGTTCCGGGATCCTCGTGGTCGATGTCCCGCCCGCCGAGACGCTCGCGGCCACGCTCGACAAGTACATGGAGGTGAAGGAACGGGGGTTGCTGTAGGGGTGCCCTACGCCGGATTCGCCTCCCTCCGTCCGCCCAGGGCGAAATAGACCGCCAGCAAGACCGCCGTCGCTCCGCCGAACGCAAACTTCGCCGACGCCGGCAGGCCCGACGGGGAATAGAAGCCCTCGACGACCCCCGCGATCACCAGCAGTCCGACCACGCCCGCCAGGAGCGAGAGCGCTTCCCGGCCTCGCGCCTGCAGCGCCGCCCGGCGCGTGCGGCGACCCGGAGCCAGGACCGCGGATCCGAGCCAGAGCCCGGCGCCACCCGCCAGGCAGATGGCGGTGAGTTCCATGAAGCCGTGCGGGAAGACGAACGCGAGGATGACGCCCAGCAGCCCCTCGTTCGCGTACAGCCCCAGCACGCTGCCCAGGTGCACGCCGTTGAACACCAGCAGCAGCACGGTCAGCGATCCCGCCAGAACCCCGCCCGCGAAGGCCAGCAGCGCCACCTGCACGTTGTTGGTGATGAGGCTCGTGGAGGCCAGCGGCATGAGCGTGCCCGGGATGTCGACGTATTCGGCGTCGATGTCTCCGCGCGGGGTCGACTCCGCGCGCTCCAGCATGGCCGAAGAGGTCATGTAGCGGGCCAGGACGGGGTTCGATCGCACGAGGCCGTAGGAGATGCCCATGGGACCGAAGAGGAGCAGGACCGCAAGCAGGATGGGCCGGTGATACGTCCGCACGGCCTTCGGAAAACCGGATGTCATCCAGCGGCGCACCGACACGATGGACTCCCCGGTCACCCGGTAGAGGAGATTGTGGCCGGCTCCGGCCCAGCGTTCCAGGCTGCGCAGCACCGACGCGGGGGTGCCGTAGGTGCGGGCGCGCGCCAGGTCCGCGGTCATCCCGCGATACAGACGCCCGAAGGTCCTGAGCTCCGTTTCGGGAAGCCGCGCGAGTCCGCCCCTGCGACTCTGGCGCAGGAGTTCGCCGTACCTGGCCCATTCCTGCCGCTGCTCCCGCACCAGGGCGGCCGCCTGCAGTCCCCACACACCGCCCGCCGCCGCCCGGCGAGGTTCCTCCTCGTCGTGCAGCCGCACCAGGAACTCGTCGGCGGACACCGTCCCGAGAAGGGAATGTCCCTCGACGGCCGGACGGATCGCCTGCAGCACCGCGCTCGCCACGGAGTCCATTGCCTCGCGCGAGAGGTCGGCCCGCCTGCGGCGATAGTTGGTCAGGAGTTCGAACTGCTCGGCCGAGAGCAGAGGTCGGCCCGCCGCCGGGGCGGCCGAGGCTTCGGGCCAGGCCACTTCGTCCGCGCCACCGTCGCGCACCACGATGGTGTCGGCAGCGAGGTCGCCCAGCCGCTGGGACCTGCCGGTGAGCATGATCACTCCCCCCCCGAGCACACCCGTCACCGCCGGCTGGAAGTCGACGATGCGCAGCACGTTGCGGATCACCGAGCCGCGCACCGAGAGAGGCTGGCCGCTCGAGTGGAGCACCCGCAGGCGGAGCGCGCGTTTTCCGGGCGTCTGGCCGTCGCGCAGCAGCTCGAACAGCAGGAAGTATCCCCATTGCAGCACAAAGAACCCGAGCACCAGGACGCTCGCCGCCAGACTCTCACCCAGGGACAAGCCGCCCCGCTGCAGCAGTGCGGCGGCCATCGCAAGCAGGATCAGACCGCCCACGATGATCGCCATGTCGATCAGCAGAGCAGCCAGCCGCGAGCCCACGTCCGCCAGCTCGTAGTCCAGCCGGACGTGCTCGGGCGTCTCCAGCCGGAGCCGGCGCCCCGTTGGCGGCTTCTCCGACACTGCCGGGCTTATTCGGGTGGCTCTGCGAACGAAAGAGGGACGCGCCGGTGGCCGCGCTTCACGCGGTAGGACGCGAAGCGCCGTCTGTCCAGGGTGAACACCCTGTGGATCCTGAAACCCTCCGCCGTGGCCACGATGGAAGCATCGGCGAAGTCCATCGCCATGTCCGCGTATCGGTCCATTAGCCGGAAGCCGCGCAGCAGGCACTCGTCGTCCATCGGCAGAACCCGGAGCCCGCCCTGTCGCACGAACTCCATGAGCCTGAGCGGACCCTGGCTCCCCGGGCGCAGCAGATGGAACGCTTCGGTAAGCACCGGCGCCGTGGTCACCAGCTCCTCGTTCAGCGACTCCAGAATCGCGACGCAGTGGCGGTGGTAGTCATCGGTGGGAGTGAAAAGCGCCACCAGCGGTCCGGTGTCGACCAGAATCACGATGCGTGCCTCCGTCGGATCACGAGCACCACCGCCTGCTTCGCCCGGGAGGACGGCGCCAGGGCGTACCCGCTCGACCGCGGCAGGGGGATGTTGCGGTAAACGTCGTACGGGCGCGAGGCGGCTTCCCTGTCCAGCTCCGCCGCCAGGGTGCGCAGCGCCTGCCGGATCACCTCCGAAATCGACAGGCCGGTCCGGTCCCGCAGATCGGCCAGGGTCGTCTCCCCTTCCTGTCCGAGACGCACCGTCCGAGTTGCCATTCAGATCACCGCTCCCGGCCGAACGAAGGACCTCGCGAGCGAGGGATCGGGCCGGACCATGGAGGCCGGCCATGCCCGCGTATTACGAGTGTAATACGGTGGCGCGGCCGCAACAATCGGGCGGTGGTGCTACGGCGGCGGCGAGCCGGTAGTGTCCCCGGGCTGGGGCTGCCAGGCGGGCGGATTGGTGAGGTGCAGGGTGAGGCTGCCGACGACCGGGATCCTCGACCTCATGTACACGAGCGCCCGGCGGTCGTCGTCGCTGAAGTACAGTTCGGCCCTGCCGCCCTGGCCGAAGAGTCCCCGGGTGCGGATGATCGGCTGCACCACGATGGTCTTGAAGATGCCCGCGGGGACCTCCTTCTCTTCCTTGCGCAGCACCCGTATGACGACCGGGTTGCCCGTGTCCTTGAAGTACCTGTTGAAGGTGTAGACGTCGCCCACCTCCAGCGGCAGGGTGCGGATGAAGTAGACGAAGGAGATGTCGTCGAGGGGCAGCGATGTGGGCAGATCGCCCACCTCTTCGTCGTCCCTGCGTTCCCAGACCCCCCGCTCCGGGAACATCTCGTAATGCCGATAGCGCTTCGACCCGACTTCGTTCTGGTCCTGGATGAAGCGAAGGCTGGTCAGCGTGCGGGTGTCGAACCAGGTCTGGAACACGTCGCGCACGCGCGCAAACAGTATCCCGCCGTCTATCCGCATGACGGCACGGTAGGCCGGGGTTCCCCGCACCGCTTCGATGGCGGCAACCTCCAGCGACCCTTCGCCGGCGTCGAGGATTCCCAGCTTGACCTTGTATTCCAGAAGCTCGCCCACTTCGAACGGCACGGGAGCCGCGATGGGTTCCGCCGGCCTCATCCAGGGGGTCGGCGCCTGCGCGCGGGCCTCGGCCGGCGAGACGGCGCCGAGGCCCAGCGCGAACGCGAGACCGATCAGGGGTCTCATGATCCCTGTGCCGCGGCAAAGGTTATCCGTCCGCGCGCGCGGCCCAGGCCCCTCAGCGTGCGCCACGCCCTGAAACGCGAACCCCGCACCCGCCGGTTGCGGGGCGCCTCGACGACGGCCTCGGCGACCGCGCGGGCATGGGGAAGCGCACGCCCGAGCAACTCCAGGTTGCCGGCCCAGCCCTCTCCGAGCCCCAGCCCCTCCTCTCCCGCTTCGCCAAACATCTTCCGGAGGACCACGATGCGATATGCCCGGAAGCCCCCGAACGGATCCGACACCGGCGCCGAGCTGAGCGCCCCTCGCAGCCAGTGGCGCCCGACCCAGCGGGTAAGGCGGGCGGACCGGGTAAGTCCGGGCGGCTCTCCGGCGTAGGCCACGCTCACGACATCCGCACCCCCTTCGATGGTCTTCAGGAGGGGCACGATGCCCGCGGGGTCGTCGCTGAAATCGGCCTGAAGGGTCACGGCCACATCCCGCTTCGGATACTCGGCCCGGCGCGCGGCGTGGCGCAGCAGCTCTTCCGTCGCCCCCGCATACCCCAATCGCTTCTTGCCGTACAGGATCACGAGTGGCACGACGCGCCGGTAGCTCGACAACAGCGAGCGCGTATCGTCGCTGGAGCCGTCGTCGAGAACGAGAATCTCGTAGTCGCGGCCGAAGCCGGCCATGACCTGACGGATCTTCCAGAGAAGCACGCCGATGGTGTTCTCTTCGTTGCGCGCGGGTATGCAGATATAGACCAAGCTGGACTCCGTGACGTCGCGGGACGTCCTCTCGGCATTGCAAGATCGGTGCCGAACAGAACCGCGGACGGTGGGAACAAACAGGCTGGCGCTTATACCTGACCGCGCGGGGACGGTTCCAGCATCCGGTCGGAGGCTCGCGGGCGGGACCACCGCCGGTGTTGCCAGAGATACTGGCCCGGATAGCGCCGCACCCAGCGCTCGAGCGCGGCGACGTGCGCGCGCGTCAGCGCTTCCACGTCGCGGGCCGGCACGCCGCTCGGTGAAATCGAGACCTGTTCCAGCACGAGGTGATGGGGAACGGAGGCCGCCGGATGATGGAGGGCGACGCCCAGCACCAGAGGTGCGCCGCTGCGCAGCGAGAGCAGAGCCGCGCCGCGGGCGGTCGAGGCCGGCTCTCCGAAGAAATCCACCGGCAGGCCGCGCGCGTGGGCATTCTGATCGGCGAGCAGCACGACGACACGGCCTTTGCGGAGCGAGCGGAGCAGGACGTGCACCGGGTCGTTGCGCGAGACCACGTTCATTCCCAGCCGCTGGCGGGCCTGCGTCAGTGCACGGTCGAAGAGCGGATTGTTCTGGGGGCGCACCACCACGTCCAGCGGAAGGCCGCGGCAAGCCAGCGCCCCGCCCCCCACCTCCCAGTTGCCGATGTGGCCGGTCACCAGGATGGCACCCACGCCGCGCGCCACCGGCTCCGCCAGCAGCTCCCGTCCCTCCACCCGGGAGAGCGCAATTATCTCGGCGCGCGTCAGGCGCGCGAGCCGGAACGTGGTGGCCGCAGTGCGTCCCAGGTGGCGATAGCTCTCCCGCGCCACGCGGGCCCGCCAGGCGGACGAACGCTCCGGAAAGGCGCGCGCGAGGTTGTCCGCCGTGACCCGGCGGCGGATGCCCAGCACGCTGCCGGCCAGCCATCCGGCCACCGCCCCCAGGGCCTGGACCCACCGCCCCGGAAGCAGCCCCGCACACCCGGCAGCCATGCGGAAGAGCGCGTACTCGACCCGATGCCGGACGCGCGCGCGCCGTCCCTCAGATGCCCCCATGCCTGCTCCCCGCCGGAATCAACCCCGCGCCGCGGCCACTTCCGGTGCGCGGTACTCCGCGGCCGGCGACCCGCTCTGCATCTCGTGGAGCCGGCGGTACAGTCCTCCCGAGCGCATGAGCTGGTCGTGGTCCCCGGCTTCGACGATACGGCCCCCGTCCAGCACGAAGATCGCGCGCGCGCGCTGCACGGTGGACAGACGGTGGGCGATTACGAAGACCGTCCGTCCCTCGCTGAGCCGGTCCAGGGCGCGCTGCACGCGGCGTTCGGACGCGGTGTCGAGCGAACTGGTGGCCTCGTCGAGGATCAGGATCGGAGGGTCGCGCAGGATGGCGCGCGCGATCGCGAGCCGCTGGCGCTGACCGCCGGAGAGCTCGGCGCCGCGCTCACCGACCACGGTGTCGTAGCCGTCGGGCAGCGCTTCTATGAATTCGTGCGCACCCGCCGCGCGTGCCGCCTCCTCCACCTCCCCCGTCCCGGCCCCGGGCAGCCCGTAGGCGATGTTGGCGCGCACGGTGTCGTGGAAGAGCACGGTCTCCTGCGAAACGATGCCCATCATCGCCCGCAGACTGCGCAGCTGGAACCGCCGGATGTCCGTGCCGTCGATCAGGATCTTCCCCGAGGTGACCTCGAAGAACCGGCTGAGCAGATCCACCAGGGTGCTCTTCCCGGCCCCGCTCGGCCCCACCACGGCCACCATGGTTCCGCGCTCGACCACAAGTGAAACATCCTCCAGCACGGAGCTGCCCTCGCGGTAGCCGAACCCCACCCGGTCGAACACGATCTCGCGCTCCACGCCGGAGAACGGCAGCGCGTCCGGCCGGTCGCGAATGGCCGCGGGCGCGTCCAGATACTCGAACAGCCTGCAGCCTCCCACCAGGGCGGGCTGGATCATGGCGGGCAGCCTGCTCAGGTACTTGACCGGCCTGTAGAGCTTCGTGCTCAGCGCGACGAAACCCATGAATGCCGGCCCGGTGAGGTCGCCCTGCACGAGGACCAGCCGGGTGCCGTACCAGAGGATGACGATGGTGCCGAGCGCCGCCACCATCTCGGTCACGGGAGCCGCCAGGGCGCGCACCCGCTCCGTGCGCAGGAAAGTGCGGAAGTATCGTCCGGTCAGGGCATGGAAGCGCCCGCGCTCGTAGTCCTCGGCCGCGGACCCCTTCACCAGCCGAATCCCCGAAAAGGTCTCCTGAATCCGGGCGTTCACCTCGGCCGCCTGGTCGAGCACGCGACCGTCCTCGCGGCGCAGCTTCTTCAGCATCGGCCCCCAGATGACCACCATGCCCGGCAGCACGGCAACCGAGAGCAGCGTCAGCGAGGGCGACACCGCCACCATGAGCACCACAACGGCTCCCACCTCGAAGGCGGCCGAGATGCCGCGCATGAACTCGCGCGTGAACAGGGTCCGCACCAGCTCGACGTCGTGGGTCAGCCGCGAGACGATCTGCCCGATGCGCGTCCGTCCGAAAAAGACCAGGTCGAGCTCGAGCAGGTGATCGTGCACCTGGTTGCGCAGATCGCGGGTTACCCCCTGCTCCACGCGCGCCGCCAGCCAGGTCTTCAGGAAGTCGAAGACGTTCTTGACGGCGAAGACGGCGAGGATCAGCAGGATGAGCGCCTGGACAGCCTCCTGCGGTCCCGACGCGCCGGCGACGAAGCGGCCCGCGGTGGCGTCCAGCAGCCGGCCCAGCATCCCGTCCCCCACCCCGCTCGAGGCACCTGCCTCCTGCGTCATCAGGACGCTCAGGAACGGGATCAGGAGCACCATCGAGAAGGCGTCGAAGGCGGCGAACAGGATGCTCGCGGCCACGGCGCCCAGGAACACCGCAACGTAGGGACCCAGATACCGCAGGATGCGGAGATACAACCTCAATCCAGCGTGCTCCGGCCTCGGGGCTGCAGGCGCGCGACCGGCACGATCATCTCCTCCGGCGAGATGCCGCCGTGCAGGAAGGACCCGCGGTAGCGTGACTGGTATTCCCGAAGCTTCGTAGGATACACCATGAAGTAGTCATCCCGGGCGACGACGTAGGTCGTCCCCATCCGTCCCCGGGGCAGCCGCAGGTCGCGGGCCCGCTTGCTGCTGAAGACGGTGGACCTGCTCGCGGTCCGGAGATCCACTCCAAACTTGTAGCGCAGGTTGGTGGTGGCGTCCTTGCGGGCGTAGACGGTGGTCGGACGGTTGCAGTGAATCGAGCCGTGATCGGTGGTGAGCACCACGGGATAGCCCGCCGTCGCCGCTTCCTTCAGGACCTGGAAGGCGGTAGAGCGTTCGAACCAGGCCCGCGTCAGGTTGCGCAGCGCGACCTCGTCCCTGGCCACCTCCATGAGCACCGGGGATTCGCTGCGCCCGTGCGTCATGAGGTCCACGAAGTTGAATACCAGCGCCACCAGCGAGCCCTCGGTGCGCACGGCCGAACGGAAGCGCGCCCGTACCTGCTCGCCCTCCCGGTCGGTGAAGATCTTCTCGTAGTGCAGCGGCACGTCGCGCCCGGTCAGCCGCCAGAGTTGGGCCGCCAGCAGTTCGTCCTCGAAGGCGTTCAGGCTCCCTTCGTCGTCGGACGCGTCCCACCACCCGGGGCGCAGCCGGGCGATTTCGTCCGGGAACAGTCCGCCGAAGATCGCGTTGCGGGCGTAGGGCGTGGCGGTGGGCAGGATGGAGTAGTAGAGCTTCTCCTGGATCTCGAACATGGGCGACAGCAGGGGTGCGATGACGCGCCACTGGTCGAGCCTCATGCAGTCGAGGATCACGAAGACCACGGGATCGGTGCCCAGCAGGGGCGCCACATGGTTCGTCACGATGTCGGTCGAGAGCTCGGGCCGGCCGGGGCCCGGGCCCTTCACCCAGCGGGGATAGTTGCGGGTGACCCAGGTTCCGAAGTCGTGCCGAAGCTCGGCCATGATCCCGTTGACGGAATCCAGCAGACCGGTCTCTCCCGCCTGATCCAGCCGGATGTGCCAGTCCACCAGTTCCGCATACAGGGAGGCGAACCGCTCGTGGGTGCGGACCTCGGCACGCAGCGCCGAGAGCGGTCCGAAGCGCGCCGCGAAGTCGCGGGCCACCTGCTGCTGGCGAATGCTCGACCCCTCGAGGATGCGGGTGACCACCGAAAGCACCTGGCGCGGGCTGGTCGGCTTGACCAGATAGTCCTCGACGCGCCGCCCGATCGCCTCGGTCATGGTGCGGTCTTCCTCCGACTTCGTCACCATGACGACGCGGGCATTTGGATCCTGCCGCCGAAGGATGGCAAGCACGTCGAGGCCCCGTCGCCCGGGCATCTGCTCGTCGAGCATGACCAGGTCGTAGTGGTTCCGGCGCAGGAGCACGAGGGCATCGTCGCCGTTGGTGATCGCGTCCACATGGTAGCCCCGCTGCTGCAGAAACAGGAGGTGTGGTCGCAGGCGGTCGATCTCGTCGTCGACCCAGAGAACGCGCTTGGCGCGGGCGGCGGGAGGTGAGGTCATTCCGTAGGCTGGCTGGCCGCTGCGGCGGGCCTGGAGGCCGTCCGGGGCAGCGGAAGAAGGAGTCTATTCCATGCTGATGACATAACGGAACCAGGCCGCCACGGGCATCCCGCCGCGGCGCGCCGGTTCGAACATCCAGCGGGCGGCCTCCTGCATCAGCCGGCGATTGAAGTCGCGGTCGGAGGTGGGGGGCATCAGGCGGACCGAATCCGCTGCGACTCTCCCCGACTCCAGGACGAACACCCAGACCTCCACCTCCCGGTCCCTGAGGCTGCGGTTGGAGGGAGGCAGGATCATGCTGCGGGGCGAGGGAGGGATCGTCCGCGACCTCCCTTCGGCGGCCGTGCCGCCGTCCCCCCCCCCCGCGCCCGCCGCCGCGCCGGGGGCCAGGGCGGGGGCCGGGGGGGGTTTGACAAATGACGGAGGCGCCCCTCATGATGCGGTGCAGAGGAGGGGTGG
>VXNP01000028.1 GCA_009840525.1 Gammaproteobacteria bacterium | reverse complement strand
CCGCGGCCGCCCCCTCCCAGGGCGTGGGGGCCCGGGGGCGGGCCCGGGCCGGCCCCGCCGGGGGCGCGGGGGGGCCGGGGGGGCGGCCCGGGGCGGCGCGGGCCGCCCGCCCGCTCCGCTGGGGCGGATGCTACACCCACTTCCACTCGGCCGACGAGGCCGCCGGCACCATCGACCGGCAGTGGGCCCGCCTGCAGGAGGCCGTCGGCCACCTGTCCCTGCCCGCGGACGCGTGGGTTCACGCGTGCAACTCCGCCGCCGTCCTGCGCCGCGCGCAGTACGCGGCCAGCGCGGTACGCCCCGGCATCTTCCTGTACGGCGGAGCATCCGCTCCCGACCTGCCGCGACCCGCCCCGGTGGCGGCCGTGCGCGCCCGCATCACCCTGGTGCGCGACGTCCCCGCGGGCAGTTCCGTGGGCTACGGCGCCACCCACCTCGCGCGCGGGCGCGAGCGATGGGCCACGGTTGCGATCGGGTACGGCGACGGCCTGCCGCGCGCGCTGGGCAACCGCGGGCACGCCCTGGTGCGCGGGCGGCGGGTTCCGCTGGTCGGAAGGATCTCCATGGACGTGACGGTGGTAGAGATCTCGCGCGTCCCCGCCGCGCGCCCCGGCGATATCGTTACATTTATCGGTTGCGACCGGGATAAGGAGATCACGGTCGAGGAGGTGGCGGACCAGGCCGGCACCATCAACTACGAGGTTCTCACCGGTCTGACCGGCCGACTTCCGCGGATCTGGCAAGCATGACGGACGCTTTCGAGCGACTTCTGAACCATGCGCGCGCCGCACGCGAGCGCGCCTACGCTCCCTATTCCGGGTTCCAGGTGGGCGCGGCGCTGGAGACGGCGGATGGCGCCGTGTTCTCGGGATGCAACGTGGAGAACGCCTCCTACGGCCTCACCCTGTGCGCCGAGCGCTCGGCTCTGGCCGCCGCCGTGGCCAGCGGTCACCGGTCGTTTACCCGCATTGTCGTCAGCACCTCCGCCGGACCGCCCGCGTCACCCTGCGGACTGTGCCGGCAGGCCCTCGCCGAGTTCGCGCCCGGGCTCTCCGTTCGCTCCGAGTCACCCGAGGGAACCGCCGACTGGAGCCTGGCAACGCTGCTGCCCGCGCCCTTCCGGCTGAAGCGCGCGGCCCGCGTGCTTGCGGCCGTGGCTGCGCTTCTCACCGCCACCTGCGGGTACGAGACCCCCACCGCGGTGGAAGGGCTGACGTTCCCCGTGACCGTGGTGACTTCCGAGGTCCATCTTTCCCACGACCAGTTCGCCAGCGGCATTCAGGTGTTCGGCGGCTTCGGCCGCGCTTCGGACGTGGCCGTTCCGCTGGTCGCCACCGAGTTCGGCGAAGACGGCCTGGAGGCACGCACGCTGGTGCGATTCGGTCCCATCCCGCGCTCCGCCAGCATTCGCGACACCGCCGGCACCACGGTTACCGACCCGAACCTCACGCTGGTCGGGGGGCGCGCCGTCCTCCGCTTCGATACCCTTGCGGCCCCCTCCGGACCGGTGACCTTGTCCGCATCGCTCATCAGCGAGCGCTGGCATCCGCCCTCCGCCACCTTCGTCCACGCGGTGGACACTCTCGGGGAACAGGTCTCCTGGGCTCACCCCGGCGGTGGCGACGCCACGCCGATCGCCACGGCGGTGTGGGATCCGGCGGAATCCGACTCCGCCTTCTTCGCCATCGATACCCTCGTCATCAAGGCGTGGGACACCGAGGACGAAGCCCGCGGCATGCTGGTGCGGATGGTCACGCCCGGCGAGCGCGTGAAGGTGCGTTCGGCCAATCTGGTCATGGACGCGCTGCCGTCGATCCGGTCGGACACGATGGTCACCACAGACACCTTCTCGGAATACCTGACCTTCATCTACGACCCGGTTCCCTCCCTGCCCGAGGGGACGCTCCAGATCGGCGGCGCCCCCGCCTGGCGCACCGTCTTCGAAGTGCAGTTGCCGGCTTCGTTTCCCATTCGCGGCGAGACCTGTCCTTCGGGCGAGTGCGCCCTTCCTCTCACCGCCGACGGCATCACCCAGGCGGCGCTGGTCCTGACCCCGGGGACCACCGACCCGGCGCTGCGCCCCACCGACACGCTATTCGTCGACGCCCGCCCGATTCCCTCGCCCGAGTTCCTGCCGCGCGCGCCTCTGGGCAACTCGATCCAGATCCCGGTCCTGCAGGTGCCTCCGGAGATCTTCGCGGGCGATGAGGGACGGGTGCTCGAGATACCGATCACCGGCTTCGTCAGGGACCTGGCACGGGGTGTCACCGAAGACAGCGTTCCTGCGCCCAACACCCTGGCGCTGCTGGCTGCCATCGAACCCCAGAGCTTCGAGCTGATGCGCTTCCTGGGACCCGACTCGAGTTCGCCGCCGCTGCTTCGCATCCTCGTGAGCCAGCTCTCCGGGATGAGCATGAGATGAACGCCCGCGCCCGTTGCCGCATCGCCGCCCCCGCAGCTGCGGCAGGTCTCTTCATGGCCGCCGCGCTCGCGTTCCTCGCCCTCGCCGTACCTCGGCCGCTCGCCGCCCAGTCGCTCATCGGCAGCCAGGGTCTGGGCATTCCCCTGGAGGCGCTCGACGGGCGATCGCGCGCGATGGGCTCGGTGGGGGTCGGTCTCTTCGGCGGCGCCGTGCTCCCCACGGATCCGGCCCGCGCCAGCCGGATCACCGTCCCCAGCGTCTCGGTCACCATCCAACCCAGCCGCGGCGCGGCGGCCATCGGCGACCAGAGCGTCCCGATCGAAGGCACGCGCTTTCCCCTGCTGGCGCTGTCCTATCCGGTGCGGAACTACGGGGTCGCCACCTTGTCCTACGGGGGCCTCCTGGAACAGAACTGGAAGGCCGAACGAACCCTTCGCGTCGCCCGCGAGCAGGACTCGATCGATGTCGCCGACACCTACGAGTCCGATGGCAGCGTGGGTGCGGCCCGCATCGGTTTTGCCCGCGCCCTTTCCGGAGGTCTTTCCGTCGCGGCCACCCTCGGCTTCCACACGGGGACCCAGGTGCGGAGCTTCTCGCGCGCCATCGGCGTCGTCGAGGACGAGGACCAGGAGACCGGCGACCGCTTTCGCGAGCGCGGCCGCTGGGAAATGACGGGCACAACCTTCGGGCTCGGAGCGATGTGGGATTTCCGTGACTTCCTGCGCGTCTCCGGCAGCCTGACCTGGTCCGGCGACCTGCGGGCGACCCCCGTGGGCCAGACCGCGGGCGGGGAAGCCCGCTTCGAACTGCCCACGGAATTCCGCATCGGAGCGAGCGCGATGCTCACGCCCGTGGTGGCCGCGACCCTCGGTTTCGGGCGCTCCAACTGGACGCCGGCCGAGTCGGGTGCGGGCGCCGCTGCGCGCGGCGCCGTCACTACTTTCGGAGGCGGGTTCGAGTGGTCGGGAATGGGCCTGTTCGGGCGCAGCTTTCCCGTCCGGGTGGGCTACCGCCGCGCCGGCCTGCCCTTCTCCATAGACGCCTCGACCCCGACCGAGAGCGGCTTCGCCGCCGGCTTCGGCTGGAACCTGCTCGAGACCGAAAACCTCATCATCGCCGCCTTCGACTTCTCGTACGAAAGGGGCACCCGGGCGACGGACTCGATCTCGGAGTCGTTCTCGCGCTACACCTTCTCCTTCCGGGCATCGAGCTTCTAGTGGGTGCCGGGGCCCCGACCGCCGCGACAGGAGCCCGAACCGCCGTCCGCCTGCCCCTGGCTGCCCGCAGGCGCGTCTACATCGAGACGTACGGCTGTCAGATGAACATCAGCGACGGCGAGCTGATGGCCGGAATCCTTGAGCAGAGGGGCTATGCCGTGGCCGAAACGCCGGGGCAGGCCGACGTGGTTCTGGTGAACACATGCGCCATCCGTGAACACGCGGAACGGCGCGTCCTCGGCCGGGTCTCGCAGCTGAACGGCCTGAAGCGCGACAACCCCGATCTCGTGATCGGCGTCACCGGCTGCATGGCCCAGCGCATGGGCGACACGCTCCTGGAACGGGCCCCCTACGTCGACCTGGTGATGGGCCCCGACGGATACCGCGAGCTTCCCGAGCGGCTCGACGCCCTCGCTGAGCCCGGACGGCGCCTCTCGGTCCTCTCCCTGGATCTGGCAGAGAACTACGAAGGCCTCGAACAGCGCCGCACGTCGCGCATCTCGGCTTGGGTTCCGATCCAGCGCGGATGCGATCACCGCTGCACCTTCTGCATCGTCCCGTACGTCCGCGGCCCCGAGAAGAACCGCCGCCCTGAGGAGGTCCTGGCGGAGATCCGGGGCATCGCCGGCAACGGCGTCACCGAGGTCACCCTGTTGGGACAGACCGTGAACTCCTACGCCCGGGGGGACTGGAGCTTCGCCCGATTGCTCGCGGGCGTTGCCCGCATCCCCGGCATCCGGCGCGTGCGCTTCACCTCGCCGCACCCGAATGACGTCACCCCCGAACTCGTGGCGGTGATGGCCTCCGAGCCTGCAGTGTGCGAGCAACTGCATCTGCCCGCGCAGTCGGGCAACAACCGCACCCTGAAGCGCATGCTGCGCCGCTACACGGTGGAGAGCTTCCTCGAGCGGGTGCAGATGGTGCGCGAGGCGATCCCCGATATCGCCCTGTCCACCGACATCATCTGCGCCTTCCCGGGCGAGACCCGCAGCGACTTCGAGGACACCCTGGATCTGCTGCGCACGGTCCGCTTCGACGACGTCTACACCTATCGCTACTCGCTCCGCGAGGGGACTCCCGCGACCCGCATGCCGGCGCACTGGTTCATCGAGGACGGTGAGGCGGCGGCCCGCCTGCGCGAGCTGATCGAGGTGGCCCGTTCCGTCCAGACCGAGATCAACCGCTCGGAGGTGGGGCGAGTCGAGGAGGTGCTGGTCGAGAAGGAGGCCAGGGGCCCGGGGCAGATGCTGGGCCGCACCCGGCGCGGAAAGGTGGTGGCCTTTGCCGCGCCCACCAGCCTTGAGGGGGCGTACGCAACCGTCGAGCTCACCGGAACCAGCGGGGCCACGTTCACAGGCCGCCGGCTGGCGAACGGATCCCAGCCTCCGGAGCCGACTTGAGCAGATGGCTCGCGTTGACGGGAGTGGCGGCCTTTGTCGGGCTGGTAATCTGGTTTACCGCGCATAACGGGGACCAGCGCATCACGCTCGACCTCGGGTTCGCCCAGTTCTACCGGTTCCCGGTCACGATGGTGGCTTTCGCGGCGCTCCTGGTGGGCATGCTGGTGATGCTTCTGGCCGGGCTCCACACCGATCTGCGCGTGCGCAAGATCCTCCGTGACAGGCTCATCGAGGAGGCGCGCGCCGAGGGCGCTACGGACCTGACCCAGCGCGACCTCTTCGATGCGGAGGACGCGGGGGGCGGCAAGAATACGTAAATTGCGCAAGATGTGTAGTCTGGCCGAGGAGGGCAGCCGAACACCTGGATTCCGCCGGTAGCGTGGCTGGCCCTGGCCTTCGGGCTGGGGACGGCGCTGGTTCACCTGCCGGCGTGGTTCACGCCGGCAGTGGTGGGCGGATCGCTGCTCTGCTGGCTCATATTTACATGGGAGCGCCCGCGGTTTGCATGGCCGCGCTCCAAGGCCGACGCTGACGCACCGCCGAGCCGACCAGCCCGCCTCGGTCGCCTCCGCCCGCAGCCCCTCCCGACCGGTCTCCTTCTCGCCCTGTGCGGCGGACTGCTCCACGGCACGGCCTCGGCCGGGGCGCGCACCCGCAGCTGCCAGCTCGCGATCCCGGACGGCGCCACGCTGGAACTGCACGGCTACTTCGAGGGCGTGCCCGGGGAGGGCGCGGCGCCCTTTATCGCCCGTGACGGACTCCCCGGGGGATGCCGCGCCCGGGTGCGCGCGGTGGTCCGGGAGGATGTTTCCGTCCCGTCCGCCGCCGCGTCGCTGGTGATTCGCGGCCAGTGGCTCGCCCGTCCCCTGCGCCGGGGCATGCCCCCCGAGTACGCGGGCACCCTGGTGGTGCGGGCCCTCGAGGTGGACGAGGGCGCCCGGGCCGTCCCGCTTGCGGTGCGCCTGCGGGCCGTCGTGCGCGAGCGTCTGGACGTGCTCTATCCGGCCCGCGCCGGCCTGGGCGAGGCGCTCATCCTGGCCCGCCGCGAGCGTCTTGCCCGCGAGGTGCGCGACCAGTGGGCGCGCGCCGGCATCGCCCACCTGCTCGCCATCTCCGGCTTCCACGTGGGGGTGATCGCGGCCATCCTCTACCTGCTCGCGCGCCGTCTCGGCTTCGGTCCCGGCCGCGCACCTCTGGCGGCCGCCGCCGGCAGCTGGGCGTACGTGCTCGCCATCGGCTCCCCGGTGGCGGCCACCCGCGCGGCCTTCATTCTGGCGGCGCTGGCGGCGGGTCGCCTGCTCGGGCGCCGGGTCTCGTCGCTGGGCGCGCTCGCCACGGCCTTCATCGCCCTGCTCGCGGCCCGCCCGGACGCGATCGTCTCGGTGGCCTTCCAGCTCTCCTTCGCGGGCGCGGCGGGTCTGGTCCTTCTCTCTCCCCCGGTGAGCCGGGTTCTGCGCACGGGCCGGCTTGGCCGCCTTCCATCGGCGCTGCGCACCGGTCTCGCCTCGGGGATCGCCGCGACCGCCGCCACCTTCCCGCTGGTCGCCTGGCACTTCGGCTACTTCGCCACCGCCGGCATTCCGGTGACCCTGGTCGCCGGACCGCTGGTCGCGGCCGCCATCCCGGGAATGCTCCTTTCCATCCTGCTCTCCTTCATCTCTCTCCCCCTGGCGGGCATCTTCGCGGGAGGCGTCGACCTGTTTCTCCAGCTCGCCGGCGCCATCGTCTCGCTGGTGGTGGATCTTCCCGGGGCCGCCGTGTGGACGCCCCGCTGGTGGATCGTGGCCGCCACCGCCGCCCTGGCTATCTATTGGCTCGTCGTCCGGGGCCTTGCCCTGCGCCTGCGTCCCCGGGTGCGCGCGGCCGTGTTGGCCGCCTCGCTCGCGGCCGCACTGGTGGCCTGGCCCATTCCCGCGCTCATCGGGAGCGGAGGGGCCATGGAGCTGGTCTTCCTGGACGTGGGCCAGGGCGACGCGGTGGCCATCCGCACCCCGGGCAACCGCTGGATCCTCGTCGACACCGGCCCACGCTCGCGCACCTTCGATTCCGGCGAGCGCATCGTCGTCCCCTACCTGAGAAGGCGGGGCGCCGCGCGCCTGGAGGCGCTCATCCTCACCCACCCGGATCTGGACCACATCGGGGGCGCCAACACGGTCCTCTCGGAACTCGACGTGCTGCGTGTGCTCGACCCCGGAGTCCCCGCGGCACGGCCTGCCTACGTGGCCGCACTGGAGCGAGCTCAGGCCCGGGGCGCCACCTGGTTCGCCGCGCGCGCCGGGGACCGCGTCTCCGCGGACGGCGTCACCCTGGAGGTGCTGCACCCCGGAGGCGCCGCCGCCTCTGCCGCCAGCGATGAGGCCAACGACCAGTCCGTCGTCCTGTTGCTGCGCTACGGCGACTTCACGGCGCTGCTCCCCGGGGACGCGCCTGCGGCTGTGGAGGACGCGCTCCTGGTCGCGGGCCGCATCCCGCCCCTCGACCTGCTTAAGGCGGGACACCACGGCAGCCGCACTTCGACGTCCTGGAGGCTCCTCGAGTTCACCCAGCCCGAACTGGGGGTGGTCTCGGCGGGCACCCGCAATCGCTACGGACACCCGCACGCGGAGATCCTCGACCGCCTCGAGCGGGCCGGCGTCGATCTCGCGCGCACGGACCTTCAGGGCGTCGTGCGCGTCCGCGCCTTCCCCACGGGCGACTTCACGCTCTCGGTGGAACGCTGCCCGGTGCTCCCGGCGTGCTAGCCGTCGCGAGTGGTTCCGGCTCTACCCCTGAGCCCCCGGTCGTGCGACATTGCCAGCCCGAGTAGCGGCCATCGCTCACACCCACCACCACCGCCCCCCACCCAATGCGCTCTCGCACGCTCGTGCCCACCCTCGGGGCGTTCCTCGAAAGCGAGGAGGCTGCCCATTCGTCCGCACCACCGGGCTGGATTCACGTGCTTGCCGGCCTCGCCCGCGCGGGTACCCGCATCGCCCGCGTGGTGGCGCGCACGGGACTGACCGGCACCCTGCCGCGCACGGGCGACCGCAACGTCCACGGCGAGGCCGCCACCCGCATCGACCAGTACGCCCACAACGCGGTGGTGGAAGAGGTCGCCGCAGACGAGATGCTGTGCTGCATCGTGTCCGAGGAGGCCGAGGACCTCATGCCCATCCCGTCGAGTCATCCGGACGGAGGCTGCATCCTCGCCCTGGATCCGCTGGACGGGTCGTCCAACCTGGGGGTGAACGTGCCGGTGGGCACGATCTTCTCCCTGCTGCCGTATTCCCCGTCCGACGATGGGCGCGGTGCCGCCCTCACCCTCACGGAGATTCTCCGTCCCGGCCGCGACCAGATCGCCGCGGGCTACATCCTCTACGGGGCCGCCACCGTGCTGGTGTACACCAGCGGGCGCGGCGTGCACGGGTTCATCCGGGACCCCGAGAGCGGCGAGTTCCTCCTCAACCGGCGCGACATCCGCATTCCCTCGCCCTCCGCTCTGCACTACTCCACCAACGAGGCCTACACGCGCCGGTGGGATCCTCGCCAGCATGAGCTTGTGCGCCACTTCAAGAAGCCTCCGCCGGAGGGAGCCAAAGGCTTCTCGGCGCGCTATATCGGCTCGCTGGTGGCCGACATCCACCGCACCCTGCTGGTGGGCGGGCTCTTCATGTACCCCGCCTTCCGGGGGAAGCCGGAGGGGAAGCTGCGCCTGATGTACGAAGCGGCGCCCATGGGGCTGATCATGGAGCAGGCGGGAGGAAGGGCCACCAACGGCACCGAGGACATCCTCGACATTCGTCCCAGGCACATTCACCAGCGCACACCGCTCTTCGCGGGAACGCGGGAGTTGGTCGACGTGGCCGCCTCCTGCCTCGAAGGAGAGGCGGCGAATTCAGAGTAGCGCTAGCGGAGCCTGCGTCGGCCGGCAGCCTCCTACGGGCAGTTCGACGTCACCGTGGCGCGCTTCGCCCTGAGCATCTCGATGTCCGCGCAGGAGACGGCGGTGCGCTCAAGCTTCACCTCGTCGTCCCTGCCGACCCCCGGGTTGTCGAGGAGGGGCTGGATGTCGCTCAGCTCCCGATTGTCTTGGAGATGCAGGGTGGTCAGATAGATCATGTCGATGAGCGGGCTGACGTCGGTGATCGTGGTCCGCTCGAGGCCGATGATCAGCAGGTTGTCGAGCTCGGTCAGCGCCGACAAGTCGGAGAGGGTGTTTCGGCCAACATCCAGCGTCTGAAGCGCCCACAGGCCAACGATCGGATCAAGGTCGGCAATGTCGTTGTTGTAGAGCTCCAGCCGCAGCAGTGTTTCGAGTCCCGCCAGCGGCGTGAGGTCGCTGATCCGGTTGTGCGACCCACCAAGCTGTTCGAGCTGGCTCATGTTCCGGACGGGCGACAGGTCGGAGACCTGGTTTTCGCCGAAGCTGAGCGCGAACATGCTGGTCAGCCCGGCAAGCGGGCTCAGATCCGTGATTGAGTTCTCGCGCACGTCCAGGTATTCGAGGTCGGTGAGCGCGGCGAGCGGGCCCAGATCCTCGATCGCGTTTTGAGCAACCAGAAGTTCGGTGAGGCCGGTCAGGTTCTCGACTCCCGAAAGGTCACGGATGCCTGTGGCGTTGACCCCCAGGGACTCGAGGGAGGCCGCGCGTCCGCAGGTGAGCGATTCCTCCGGGGCGAGGTCGAGTGCCGCGCGCACGCCGGCTTCGAGCGCCGGATCGGCGAAGTTCGGGACCGCGCTCGAATCCGAGCCGCAGCGCTCGCCGGGGCTCAGGGTGGGTCCCGTCGCGTCACCGCACGCACACAGGACCAGCATGGCGACCGAGGTCCAGGCACGCGCTCCGGCCGGGAACGGAGAACGCCCCCGCCAACCGCGCATGGCATGGCTGTCGCGTCGCCGCGGCCGGGCGCGTATCGATCCGGTCATGGAATCACGCTCCAGATGAGCCGAAAGCCGGGCGCGAGCTTCACCACCGGCGGCTCGGGGGTCTGCTGCCCGCCGCCGTGCCTGCCGACGGTTCGTGCCCAGCTGATGGAAATCGCCAGGAAGCCGGCGGCCATACCGGCCGTCTTGACCGGGTCGAACCGCGGGACCTCGAAGCCGTGCACGTCTGACAACCGCACGCCACGCCTGGGGGGCGCAAATGGTCCGACCGCCACCCGAGCGGAAGCCGACACGATCGAGTCGTTCACCACGATCGGGCGTCGGATCGTCATCTGGTCTCCGGTTTCGGCCGTCAGGCGGACCTCCGGAGGGTTCTCGCGGGCGATCCAGCTCGCCGGAGTGTCCGTAACCGGATGCCAGCTCTTGCATCCCGACAGCAGCACGAGGGCGACGATGGCCGCCGTCGATAACACGCACTGCCGGCAGTCCCGGTTCTTCATGGCTTGTTCACCCCCTGCGTGATGGCCTGACCGAGCCACTCGCCCCTCTTCGGGTTCCAGAACATATCCGAGGCGGTTGTGTACTTCCAGCCTACACCAATCGGCTTCCGTGTTGCCCGGGGTGATCATGATCTTTCCGACTCAATCGCGGTCACGCTGCTCCGCCAGAGCTTCGGTTCGCCGGGACTCGCGCTTCGTTTCCGGCGCCAGAACGGCCTTTTCGGCAGCTTCCGGCACCGTGCTCATCCTCTCGATCGCCGCCTGTGGCGGGGGTGCCGGTGGCGGACCCGCGAACTCGCCGGACGCGCCTGCGAACGCGGAGGCCGAGACCCGCTCCTATCCTCGAAACCGGATCTCGCGCGCCGAGATCATGGAGCGCGGCGACAACGCGAGCACCGCGATGGAAGTGGTCCGCCGCCTTCGGCCCGCGTGGCTGCTGGCGCGCGGCGCCGATCCGGTGGTGTACGTCGACAATGTCCGCCGGCCGGGCGGGGTGGATGCGCTCTTCAACGTTCCCGTCGGGCAGATCCGGCTGTTGGAGTTCATCGGTGCGGCCGATGCCACAACGCGCTGGGGGACGGGCCACACGGGCGGGGTGATTCAGATCGTTACGGGCGGCTGAAACGCCGGCAGGCCGCTCCATGGGCAAGAACCTGTCCGAAGCGGTGGTGTACCTGTAGCCTGTTCCCTGCCGCTTCTACATTGCCTGGGGTGATCATGACCCTCCCGACCTCGTTCCAGCCCCGGCGCGCCATCCCGGACCTGCGAGGGGCGTCGCGCTCTGCCGGCCCGGGGACGACCCCGATGGCGGCCTGCGCGCTGCTCCTGACCGTCCTGGCCACCGCCTGCGGTGGCGGCGCCGGCGGCGCTCCCGGGAACTCGCCGGATGCGCCCGCCGCCGATGAAGCCCAGGTCCGTTCCTATCCCCCGAACGAGGTGTCGCGCGCCGAGATCGACGAACGGGGGGCGAACGCACACACCGCGATGCAGTTTCTCCGCCGCATGCGGCCGGCGTGGCTGCGCTCACGCGGCTCCAACTCCCTTACTTCCGCCGGCGCCATGTACCCCGTCGTGTACATCGACAACATTCGCCGGCCGGGCGGCTTGAGCGCGCTCTTCCAGGTCCCCCTGAGCGAGGTGCGGCGGATGGAGTTCATCGGCCCCGGCGACGCCACGACGCGCTGGGGCACGGGCCATCAATCCGGGGTGATCCTGATCGTCACCGGGCGCTGACCCGGCCAGCGGCACTAAAGAGAAAACCGGAGGCAAGGCCCCTGGGGGCCCGCCTCCGGTTCCTGCTTCCGGGGGAGTCAGATCCTCCGGATCCTTCTCTCCTTCCGGATGCCGTCGGTCACAGGCGCATCATTAGCCGCCCGTGATGGTGGTGTTGTTCTGGAACTCCGTGGCCGGCAGGTCGAAGCAGAGCTGGTTGCCGTACACGGCGCCGAAGCCGTCGTCCTGGCCGATCGGCGGATAGGGCCTGACCCCGAGCCGCCTCAAGTCCCACAAGTGGTGTCCCTCCAGGAACAGTTCTGCGGCGCGCTCCTCGATGAGCTGGTCCATCATGCCGTTCATGTCCATCATGGCCATGTGGGGCGACAGGCCAGCGTTTGCGCGCAGCGTGTTGAAGATCGACGACGCCTGGCCGTAGTTGCCTGCTTCGATTGCGGCCTCGGCGATGATGAGCTGCGCCTCCTCCCAACTGGCGAGCTGCACGGGCGAACCTGCGCTCTGATACTTCTCTGCAAACCAGAGGGCGATCTCCGTGTTGGGATGACCCCGCCCCTGGTCGGTCACCGCGACGCGCGGATCAAGTTCCACCATACACTCCGACATCATGTCGTCGGGCCAGGGGAAGTTGCAGGGGAAGTCCCGATAGGGCTCCGCCACCGTGACCATGTTGTTGTCGACGTTGAACTCCCACTGCTTGTTCTTGGTTACGGATTCGGCGCCGGAATACTCGAGCAGCCACTCGAATCCCTCCGGCACCGCGCTCGCCGTGCCGGCGGCCGCCGACGTCTGCCCCAGGTTGAGCTGGGTCCGGGCCTTGCCCACCCGCACGGCGTTGAGCAGGTCGCCCGAAGCGCCGGCCGCCGCCGACTGGTCGAAGCGCTCGATCGCCACACCGAAGGCCTCGGCGGGGCTGACGACGGGCCCGTTTTCGACCACCACCAGCTCGCACATCGACTCGGCGAACAGTGTGTAGGTGTAGCCGGCGTACATCGCCACTTCGGCGATCAGGGCCGTCCTGTCGGGGACGTCGGCGTCGGTCCACTCATTCAGCAGGCCGAGCACGTAGTCGGCGAGCCAGCGCGTCCTTGAAAGCGGACGGTAGATCGCCGGGCTGAATGTGTCTCCGCAGTCGCGCTGTGCGTACTGGGAGCCGTAGCCGCTGGTGTCGTGGATGCGGGCGTCCCAGATGTTGGAGATAGTGTTGTTGGAAGCATCCCGCCACTCGTTCCCGGTGAGGGCGCTGGCGGTCGCGTGATAGGTATGGGCGCAACGGAACTCGTTGGCCACGCTGGAGACGAGAAGATTAGCCGAATTCGGGTTCTCGAGGTCGCTCGCCACCACCCGGGAAGGCTCTTCGACACTCAGCAGCTCGTCGAGCGCCTCACACGACGCGAGCAGCGCAATGGGCGCGAGGACGAGGGCGGAAGCCTTGATCATCTGCTTTATCATGACAAGCCTCCTTTACATGCCCAGGCGGACAGTGAGGGTGATGGAGGTCAGCGGCGGCACCGCGGAGTCCTCCTGCGGCTCCCGGTTGCCCGAGAAGGTGTTGCTCGGGTCCACGACCTCGGGATCGTGGTGCGGCCACTCCGGCCAGTTGGTCCAGAGCATGGCCAGGTTGCGGGCGGAGAGGCTGAGGCTTCCCCGGGTCGACCGTAGCACCTGGGTCCAGTCCTGCGGCATCTGGTAGGTGAGCGAGAGCTCGCGGAAGCGCACGAACGACGCCTCGTTTACCCAGAGGTCGTACTCGCCCGTCGAACCGAACTGCGCTTCGGCGACCAGGCGGATGTCGTGGTCGAACGGGTAGGCGGTGAGCTCGCTCTGCTGGATGGCGCCGTACCTCCACCAGCCCTGCAGGTCGTACTTGGTCTGGCCGATCTTGCCCTGAACCAGCGCGTCCACGGTCAGCCGCTCGCCGATGGTGAACGACGATCCCACGGAGATCTCCAGGTTCGGATCCGGATGCCCCTGGTAGATCCACGCCTCTTCGTTGCACGGGATGTAGGGGGCGCTGTCGTCCTCGTCGACCGAGTGGCAGAGGAGGGTCTCGCGGTTGATCTGGTCGGAGCCGGGGAGGAACTCGGCGAATGCAACGCTGGGCGCGAACAGCGAGCCCACCGGATAGCCTTCGTGGTGGCGCGTGGTCCATCCCAGCTGAAGGAAGCAGGTGTCCCTCAGCTCCGGCTTCCCGCTGCACGGCAGACCCAGGTTCTCGACCCGGTTCCGGTTGGTGCTGGCGTTGACGATCAGATCCCAGTCCAGCGAACTCGACTCCAGGACGCGGGCGGAAAGTCCGACCTCGATGCCCCGGTTGCTGACCTCGCCGATGTTGACGAACTGCTGGGCGAGGAATCCGGTCGACGGCGCGCGATTACGCGCCACGATCGCGTCCTTGGTGCGCTGGTCGTAATAGGTGAAGTCGATGGTGACGCGGTCGTTCAAGAAGCTGGCGTCAAAGCCGGCCTCGATCTCGACGCCGCGCTCGGGACCCAACTCCGAGTTCCCGGGATCGTTCGGCCGCACGGTCGCCGAGCCCGCGGGAGACGCGCGCGTGGCGAAGGTGCGCAGCGCGGCGAAGGCGTCGGGCTGCTGGCCCGACTCGCCATAGGCGGCGCGCAGGCGGAAGGAGTTGGCAAACCCCGAGCCGCCGTCGGCGACCACCCAGGAGCCGCTGACCTTGGGGTACACAATGAGGTCGAAGTCCTCACCGAACGCGCTGTTGTCGTCGGCGCGCACGGCCCCGGTGATGAACAGCCGGTCCTGCCAGCCGAACTGCTGCTGCAGGTAGACGCCCACCGTGTTGTTCTCGACGAAGCCGTCGAACCCGAAGCGCTCGGCGGTGGCGTTCACGCTCGAGAGACCGAGCGCCGGGAAGCGGTTCCCGTCCGCGGACACGTCCTCGATGGTCCTGGTGTAGACCTGGAACCCGACCGAGGTCGTGGAGAGGATGTCGGCGGTGAGGTCGCGGGTACCGGAGGCGGCGTAGTCCCAGGTGGTGTAGACGACCGCCTCCCGATTGGCGAAGCGCCCGCCCGCGGCCGCGTTCGTCGACCAGAACTGCGCCGACTCCGGCGTGAGGAAGGGCTGCAACTGATCTTCGAGCTGATCGGTCACGTCCAGCCCGAAGGTGAACCGGTGGGTGAGCCAGTCGAAGGGAGTATGCGACGCCGTGAGGCCGGCCGTCATGCGGTTGGCGTTGTTGTAGTAGTTGTTCCTCTCGTACATCGCCTCGGGCGTGTACCGCCTGTAGCCTCTGCGCGGGGTGCCGAGAGTCGTCGGCGTGGCCCGGATCGCCTCCTCGTACGGCTGGTCGCCGCCCAGCCGGATGCGCGTAAGCGCGACACCGGCGTTGGCCGAGAGCGTCAGGTCCTCGCTGGGCTGCGCCTGGACGTTCACCCGGCCGTTGTACTTCTTCGCCCAGCTGTCCTCGGTCACGCCCCGGTCCGAAGACGCGGATCCGGCAACGAAGTACTGGAACAGGTCGGACCCTCCGGAAAGGTCGATGCCGTAGTACTGGGTGTGCCCGGTGTCGAACATGAGATCCTGCTCTGCCGGGTAATCCCGGAACATGTTGATCTCTTCGAGCTGGCCCGAGATGTTGCTCACGCCGTAGTTGGTGGGCGTGCGGCCGGCCGGATCCCGGAACCACTGCGCACCCTGGCGGAAGGTGAAGTTCCACTGGGCGTCGCCGACGGCCCCCATCTTCGTCTTGATGTTGATGACCCCGTTGGCCGCCTCGGTGCCGTACAGCGTCGCCGCCGCCGGGCCCTTGATGACCTCGATGCTCTCGATCATCGCCGGGTCGAGGTCGTCGATGCGGGAGACATCGCGCGAGCCGCTCTCCATGCGGTTGCTCACCCGGACGCCATCGATGTAGACGAGCGGACCGTCGTTGACCTCGCGCATGGTGGAGCTGCCGCGGATCTTGATGGTGGAGGCGCCGCCCGCGTCGCCCGAGCCCTGCTGGATGACGACCCCGGCCAGGCGGCCGCGCAGCAGGTCGGAGACGTTCTGGAGCGGCTGAACCTCGGCCACGGCCGCATCGAGCACGGCCACCGAGTTGCCGATCTCGCGCACGCGGCTCGCCGCCGCTGTGCCGGTCACGACCACCTCGTCAAGCTGCAGCGCCTGGGAGGCGAGGAAGAAGTTCTGAACGACCGAGCCGTCGGCTGGTACGTTCACCACCACCGACTCCGAGCGGTAGCCGATGGACTGCACGGTGACCGTCTGCGAGCCGGCCGGCACGTTGATGATGAGGTACTGGCCGTCGGCCTGGCTGAGCGAGCCGATGTCGAGCCCCTCGATGAAGACCTGGGCCGCGTTGATCGGATCCCCCGTGGCCTGGTCCCGAACGGTGCCCGTCACCGTCTGCGCTTGCAGCAGCGCGGGCGATGCCATCGCGAGCGCGATGAGGGCGAACAAGGTGTTGCGTCTCACGGATCTCCTCCTTTCCCGAGTCGCGTAGTGAACTTGCGCCGGACCAAACCCGGACATAACCCGGACATAACCCGAGCGCGACATGCGATAATAGGTTGTGGACGGCGGAAGTGACAAGAGCGGGAAGCCACGCGTCGCCTGCTGTCCGGTGTCGCAGGCGTAGTAGCCGTCGCGACGGCCCCCCCGCCGGGCGCGACCAGTTCCTGCCTACGTCAGCTCCAGCCGCCTTCGCCGTCGCTCCCGGCCCGCCTCGTAGCGGCGGCGGTCTTCGGGGTCGCTGAGGTCGAGCGGGGGCACCGGGGTGGGGCGGTGAGCTTCGTCGATGGCAACGAAGGTGAGGAGGCAGGTGTTGGTGTGCCGTTTCACCCCGGTAAGCGGGTTCTCCGCGTCGACCCGCACGCCGACCTCGACCGAGGTCGTGCCCACATAGTTCACCCGCGCCGAACAGGTAACCAGCTCGCCGGTGCGGATGGGCTCCCTGAAGTCGACGCGGTCGATGGCGACGGTGACGCACGGCCGACCCGCGTGGCGGATGGCGGCGACCGCGGCCGCGCGGTCGACCATGGCGAGGACCTCCCCGCCCGAGACGTTCCCCAGGTTATTCACCTGTTTCGGCATCATCAGCTCGGTGATGACCGTGTTCGAGTCGGCGGGCCTTTTCGGGGTGGGATCGTAGTCGCTCATGGTTGCCGGAGTACACCGCTCGCGAGGCGGGGTTCGGGTCGCGCCTGTTCGGCGCCGTGCCCGCGGTGCGCGGCCGCTTGCGGCGAGAACCCGGACCGGGCAACCTGCCAGGCATGGTCAGGCTCGCTGGATGCTTCATGGGCGCGGAGGTCGCATGATGAACCGAAGACACTTTACCCGGATGGGCGCGATGGCGCTGGGAGGGCTTGCGCTCCCCGGCGGCACGAAGAGTCTGCCGCGCGGATCGCGCCACGGTGGGCGCCAGGAGCTCCGGGTGGACGGAACCCGCCTGATCGCACGGATGCGCGCGCTCGAGGCCTTCGGGCGCAACGCGGCGGGCGGGATCGACCGGGTGGCCTTCAGCGACGCGAACATCGAGGCGCTCGACTGGGTGGCGAGCCACCTTGGAGCGGCCGGCTTCCAGGTCGGCATCGATCTGGCCGGGAACCTGATCGCGCGCAAGGCGGGCCGGGATTCCTCGCTACCGCCGCTGATGTTCGGCTCGCACATTGACTCGGTGCCCGGAGGGGGCAATTTCGATGGCCAGGTCGGATCGATCGCCGCTGTCGAGGCCGCGACCCGGCTCGCCGAGGCCGGCCACCGCACCCGCCATCCCCTCGAGGTGGCCATCTTCTCCAACGAGGAAGGCGGCAAGACGGGCAGCCGCATCCTCGCCGGAGAGTTCCTGCCGTTCGAACGCGACGTCCAGACCGCCTCGGGCTACACCATCGGGGAAGGCCTGCGGCGCCTGGGCGGTGACCCGGACCGACTGGCGGACGCCCGCCGCGAGCCCGGCTCCATCGCCGCTTTCCTCGAGCTGCACATCGAGCAGGGCGCGGTCATGGAGACCGACGACATCGACGTCGGGGTGGTAGAGGGCATCGTCGGCATCATGCGCTGGAACGTCGCCGTCGAGGGCATGACCAACCACGCCGGCACCACCCCCATGGACCGGCGTCAGGACGCGATGGTCGGGGCCGCGCGCTTCATCGACATGGTGCATCGCACCGCGCGCGGCATGCCGGGCCGGCAGGTGGCCACGGTGGGACGGCTGGCCGCCGAGCCCGGCGTCCCCAACGTGATCCCCGGGCGGGCGGTTCTCTCGCTCGAGATCCGCGATCTGTCGATGGCGGGCATCGAGAGCGTCTTTGAGGCTGTGCGCGCGCGGAGCGAACGAATCGCGCAAGAAACCGGCGTGACCTTCGCCTTCCAGCGCTTCTACACCAGCCGCGCCGCTCCCACCGACCCGCGCATCCGCGACCTCTTCGCGGCCTCCGCCCGCGAACTCGGCCTGGTTTCGCGCCGCATGCCTTCGGGCGCCGGGCACGACGCCCAGAGCATCGCCCTGCTCGCCCCGGTGGGGATGATCTTCGTGCCCTCCATCGGGGGCATCAGCCACGCCCCCGAGGAACGCACCGAGGACTCCGACATCGTCAACGGCGCCAACGTGCTGTTGCTGACGCTGCTCGCCGTCGACGAGACGGGACTCGCCGGGGATTGATGGAGGGAAGGCGTTTGATTCCGGATACTGTTTGTACTGGCGTATACTGACATCTACTGGTGATTCTTCTTGCGGGAGTGGCGGGAGCACTTCCGGTGGCGTAGTAGTAAGAAAGAGGTGCAATGCCGCGGCCTTCGGCTGCGCGAACCCTTCCACGGACTTCCAGGGAAAGGCCAACGTCATGCAAGGATGCACCGCCAACCCGATACCCGCCTGGATGGCCGTCCCGCTGGTCATCGCAGCAGTTCTGTGTCTTCCCGGGACCGTGTCCGCCCAGGAGCCGGAGTCCGAGGACGCACGGGTGACCATCACGGGTGTCGTCTACGACGTCGTGACCGGTACTGCCATTCCGACGGCCGCCGTCTCGCTCGAAAACGGCCGGCGGGGGGTGCTCACCGACGACCAGGGCATCTTCCGGCTGGAGGATGTCGAAGCCGGACCCCAGCTGCTCGTGGTCACGCAGTTCGGATACCAGAAGAGGGCGGTCGCCGCCACCGTCACCCCCGAGTCCAGCGGAATGATGCAGGTGGCGCTCACGCCCCGGCCCATCATGCTCGCTGGCGTGACCGCCACGGTCGAGAACGTAACGGAGATGGAAGCCCGCCTGCGCTTCCGTCGGAGGGCCGCGGGTTTCTCCACCCAGGCCTACGACCGGCAGGAGCTGTTTCGCGCGATGAGCGGTACCCCGCTGGACTTCCTGAATCAGCGCACCTTGGTGCGCATCGTGACCTGTCCCCCCGGGACAATGAGCAGCCGATGCGTTTATCGCCGGGGATTCGCGATCGAACCCTGGGTCTATGTGGACGAGGCGCTCGCGTGGGGAGGGCTCGACGAGCTGGAGACCTATGCGGTCTCGGACATCTATCTGATGGAAGTCTTCTCCCGGGGCTCCGAAATCCGGATCTACACCAATCAGTTCATGGAGCAGATGGCCCGCAGGCCGATCATGCCGATTCCGCTCAACCTTTGGACCCGGCCGGCGCGGTGAATGAAATGTCCATCCAGATGTGAGGTTCGCATGGACGCCAGAAACAGTTTACTCAGATTGACGATCCTCTCTGCCGCGTTCTCCCTGAGCCTGGTGTCGTCCGCGTGTGCGGATGCGCCCGAGGCCGGGAGCTCGGACGCGGTGGTCTTCGAGGGCGCGCGCGTAATCGTCGGCGACGGGGGCGTGATCGAGGACGCCGTCTTCGTCGTGGAGGATGGCCGCTTTATGGCGGTTGGCGCGGCGGGGGAGGTGGACGAGCCCGCCGGAGCCACCCACGTGAGTCTGGCCGGCAAGACCGTCATGCCGGCGATCGTGAACGCACACATCCACCTGGCGTCCGACCGCGAGACGCGCACCGACCAGTTGCAGCACTACGCGTACTACGGCCAGTCGATGGTGGTGAGCCTGGGGACGGAGGATGGGAGCGTCGGCTTGCAGATGCGCGGCGAAGTGGTGCCCGACGGCGCCCGTTCGCAGAGCGCGGGACGGGGCATCACCTCACCGGAGCCCGGCCGCACGGAGATTCCGCATTGGGTGACCACCGAGGAGGAGGCGCGCGCGGCGGTCCGGGAGTTGGCCGCCGCCCAGGTGGACATCGTGAAGATCTGGGTGGACGACCGGAGTGGCCAGTACGATCGGCTCTCGTCCGGGTTGTACGAGGCCGTCATCGACGAGGCGCACGCCAATGGGCTGCGCGTGACCGCCCACGTCTTCACGCTCGAGGACGCGAAGGGGCTGCTGCGGGCCGGCGTCGACGCCTTCGCGCACGGCATTCGCGACATGGATGTCGACGACGAGCTGGTCGCCCTCTGGCAGGAGCGTCCCAACGTGGTGCTGGTCCCCAACCTGCCCGCGCCCGGGGTGGCCGAGGACATGAGCTGGCTGGCGGGTTCGGTGCCGGCGGCCCAGGTCGAGTTGATGCAGACCAACTCGTTCGACCGGCCGGAACTCCAGGACTTCTTCGGCATCCAGGCGCGCAACCTGGACCGCCTCAGCCGTGAGGGCATCACCATCTCCTTCGGCACCGACGGCAGTTCGCCCTGGGCCGTCCACCAGGAGCTGGCCGACATGGTGCGGAGCGGAATGAGTCCGGCGGACGTCATCGTGGCCGCCACCAGCGCCTCCGCGGAATTCGTGGGCGCCGACGACCTGGGGACGGTCGAGGCGGGCATGAGCGCCGACTTCATCGTGCTCGACGCAAATCCGCTGGACGATATCACCAACACGCGCACGATAGACGCGGTGTACCTGCGGGGGACGGCGATGGATCGCGAGGGGGTGGGCGCGCGCTTCCGGGG
>VXNP01000049.1 GCA_009840525.1 Gammaproteobacteria bacterium | reverse complement strand
GCGCGCGACCGCGCGCAACGCCACGGCGTCCTCCCGCCGCGACCACTCCAGAACGAGCGTGCTCTTCGCAGGACGCGACGAGGGCGACGGCTCGGCTGCGAGATCGAACTCCATGCGCGCGTAGCTGTCGTCAGGCGCGTGCGGACCGACGCGGGAAACCATCCAGTACCAGTCCTCCAGGTCGCGGCGCCGGCCGTCCGGTGTGGTGAACACGAGGCGGAGGCCGATGCCCTCGCCGAGCCCGGCTGCGAACACGAGACCGGCCCAGCGGCGCGCCTCGAGAGCCCCGACGCGCACGTTACCGAATCCCCTCCAACTGGATCCCCCGCACGAAGTACCGCTGGGTGAACAGGAACAGAAGCGCGATGGGGAGGACCGCCGTGACGCCGGCCGCCATCTGGTAGGGCCAGTTGATCTCGTAGGTCGAATGGAAGGCGGCGATCCCCACCTCGACCACCCGCATTTCCATGGACCGGGTGACGAGCAGCGGCCAGAGCAGGTTCTTCCACGCATCGACGAACGCGAACAGCGCGAGCGTGGCCACGGCGGGCTTCGCGAGCGGCAGGGCGACGCTCCAGAAGATGCGCAGGTGTCGGGCGCCGTCCACGCGCGCGGCGTCCTCCAGTTCCCGGGGGACGGTCCGAAAGTACTGCCGCATGAGGAAGATGCCCCACACCGAGACCAGCTCGGTGGAGATGAGCCCCTGGTAGGTGTCGATCCAGTCCAGGGCGTCGATCACGAGGAAGCGGGGGATGAGCACGACGACCGCCGGAACCATCATCGTCGACAGGAAGAGCAGGAAGAGCCCCTCCCGCCCCGGAAAATCGAGCCGGGCGAACGCGTACCCTGCGGTAGCGGAGGTAGCTACCTGGCCCGCCGCCACGGCGGTCGCGAACACCAGCGAGTTCAGGAAGTAGCGCCCGAAGGGCTGCGCGGTCAGCGCCTCCGGATAATTCGACCAGCGAGGCGCCTGCGGCAGGATACTCCCGCCCGAGAACACTTCGAGCTGTCCCATCAAGCTCGTCAGCCCCATCCAAAGGAAGGGCGACGCCATGACGAGACACGCCCCGGCGAGCAGGAGCCCGCGGGCCATCCGGGGCGCGACGGCGCGGTCAGCCATGGGCGCGACGTGCATCGAGGAAGCGGAAGTGCAGCCAAGTGGCGGCGAACACGACGACGAACAGGAGCCAGCTCATCGCGGCGGCGTTGCCGAACTGCAGGAACTCCCACGCCTCCCGGTAGATGTGGTACACGGCGACGTCGGTGGCGCCCAGCGGGCCGCCCTGGGTCATCACGTAGACGAGCCCGAAGACCTGAAAGGAGCCGATGATCGACGTCACGAGGACGAAGAACAGGGTGTGGCGGAGGCCCGGCACCGTGATGTGGCGGAAGCGCTGCCAAGGCCCCGCCCCATCGACCCGGGCCGCGTCGTACCAGTCGCGCGGGATGGCGGCGAGGCCCGCCTGGAAGACCACCATCTGATAGCCCACGACCATCCAGATGCCGATGATCATGAGGCTCGCGAGCGCGGTGTCGGGCGAGGTGAGCCACGGGACGGATCCGAGTCCGGCGTGCTCGAGACCCCGGCTGAGCAACCCGTACTGGTCGCTCAGCAGCCATTTCCAGACCACCGCGATCGCAGCCACGCTGGTGATGCCGGGGAGGAACAGGGCAAGCCGGGCCCAGCGCAGCGCGCGGCGCGATCCCCGGGTCAGGATCGCGAGGGCGAGGGCGATGGCCATCGCCACGGGGACGTGCAGCGTGAACAGCGCCGTGTTCCCGATCGCCGACCACCACTCCCGGTCCGAGAGCAGCGCCGCGTAGTTGTCGAAGCCGAGGAAGAGAGGCGCGGGATCGATCAGGCGCCACTCGTGCAGCGAGATCCACAGGGAGAAGAGGAGCGGTCCGAGAGTGAAGGCGACGATGAGGGCTGCCGCCGGCACGAGGAGCCCCCAGGCCGCCAGCGTTCTTCCGAGGACGCGGGGGCGCGACGCGAGCTGCGCTAGGTGGAGGCCGAGTGCCACCAGCAGGCCGGCGAGACCGCCCGCCGCCGCCAGCGCGAGCGCGGGAGAGGCCGTGCGCTCGTATCCGAGCAGGGCGACGTGGATGTCGGCGGTGCGCGCCACGTGCCAGGTGGCGCCTTCCGCTTCCACCGTGTGCGGCGCGATGAGGCGCGCGCCGGCGTCAGCCTCCCGCGCCGTTGGGGCGGGCGCGTTCGCGGCATCCAGCGAGATGGCATCATTCCCGGCGGATGTCTCCACATCCCGTTCGGACGAGGCGGCGATGGCTGCCACGACCGCGGCCGGCATGGTCCACTGTTCGGTGGGAGAGTCGAGCGACGAGTCCTGCGCCCATGGGAGCTGAGCGACCCGAGCGGCGTCGGCCGGATCCGCGCCAGCCGCCAAGGCGATCTGGACGGCCCGCGCGCCCTGCGCGGCGGTGGCGGCGCTCAGCGACCTGAGTTCGCCGTGCGTCCACCGCCCGGCAGCGACTGCGGTCAGGGCGATGCAGCCGACGGAGAGGAGCGCAATGCTCACCGGATAGCGGGTCCGCGTGGGCCCGCGGCGCCGGGCCAGGACCCACCCCGTGACGACCGTCAAGCCCGCCAGGGCGATAGCGATGGCGGTGACCGGGAGAGCATCACGGGGGCCGTCCGCGGGAGGCGGCGCGACCGCGATCCACACAGCGGGGTCGAGCTCGCCCGCCTCGTAGGCGTACGCCGCCGGTCCAGGTCCGGCGCCGCCGGCGTCAGCGCCGGTGATGGTCGCCCGCGCACCGAGCAGCCCGACCACGGCATCGGCGCCGCCTCCCTCCTGCTCCCAGAGCGCGGCCGCCATGCGCGCCTCGGCTTCGGCCGCGCCGACCCGCGCACTCTCCAGCCGGCCTGCGGCCACGACCAGAACGAGCGCGAGCCCGGCCGCGAGCACGACGGCGGCGAGGGAATCCAGAAACGGCTGACGCACGCCGCTCACCACCCGAACTCCGCGTCGATGCGGCGGGCCACGTCCGCTGCACTCGATGCGAGCGATTCTCCCCGCACCAGGCGGCGGTCCATGATCTCCACCGCCAGTGCCTCGATGCGGGAGAAGTCGCGCACCCGGGCGCCCCACGTCATGCGCGCGCCCTCCACCAGCGAGAGGAACGCGTCCTCGACTCCGGTGCCGTCCGCGGCCGCAATCTCCGCCGCCACGTCCATCCGCGAGGGAATGGCCAACCCCGACCGCGCCCGGATGCGCTGCGCTTCCGGCGAGGCGAGGAAACCCGCCAGGTCGATGGCGCGGCGCAGCTCGGGGGCGTTGGGCGGCACCGCCCACCCCGATGCGTAGAGCACGCTGGTCGCCGCTCCCTGGGACGAGTGGTGCGGAATCGGGACGATGGCCAGGTCGAGCGCGCCCGCTTCCACGAGATCACGGAACACCGGGAGCGTCCAATGACCCGAGAGCAGAAAGGCCTGTCCCCCCGACGCGAAACGCGCCTCGCGCGCGGGGTCTCCCTGCTGGACGAACTGCGCGCCGGGGGTGAGACCGTCCTCCGCCAAGCCGGTGAGGAAGCGGTAGGCCTGGAGCGCTCCGGGCCCGTCCAGGTGCCCCGCCGCCCTGCTGCCGCCGGGCGCGAGGATGTCGCCTCCCGCCGACCACACGAAGGGGATCCACTGGTACAGGTTGCGCGGGAAATCGAACCCGAACACGTCCGTCCGGCCATCGCCGTCGGTGTCGGCGACGACCGTCTCGGCGGCCCGCCGGAAGTCCGCCCAGGTCCAGCCGGGCGCTGGCGAGACCGGCAACAGGTCTTCAATCCCCGCGGCCGCCAGCACTCCGCGATTCGCGTAAAGGACCATCGGCGTGAAGTCCTTCGGTAGCGCGAACATGGATTCGCCCCGCCGAAACGCGTCGCCCACCTGCTCGAACACGCTGTCCGGCCGAAAGCCGAGCGCCTCCAGGTACGGCGCGAGATCCAGCGCCAGTCCTCGCTCCACGAAGGTGGGGATGTCGGGCGAGTCCAGGAGGTAGAGGTCGGGCGGACGCCCTGCGGCGATCGAGGTCAGCAGCCGCTCTTCATATCCGTTGGGGGCCGACTCGAGCACGACCCGCACGCCGGGGTGCAGGGCTTCGTAGTGGTCGGCCACCTGCCGCTCGATCTCCAGTTCGTGGCCCCCGGCCCAGAGCGCCACGCGCAACGTGGTGCCTGGTTCGCCGGAAGAGCAGGCCGCCGCCATGAGAACGAGCGTCGCGAGGACGACAGTGGCGCTATCGGCAGCCGCCCGAAGAGCCCACCGCGGCTTGCCACGCGAGTGCCTCACCATCGCCGCCGCCGATGCTGCGTCTTGCGACGGGCCGCTTCTCATCGCGATACCCCCTGCTCCGCCGGTCTCGGCACGCCCTCCTGGCGGCGGCCATCAGGGCCGAACAGGTGGCTGCGCTCCCAATCGACGGAAACGCTCACCCGGTCGCCGGAGGCAACCCGCAGCGCGGGCGATGCGCGCGCCACCCAGGCGGCAATGCCCGGACCGTCCAGATGCACGCGCTGCTCGCTGCCCAGCGCCTCCACGCGAAGCACCGTTGCCCGGAAGTCGCCCGTCCGAGTCGAGCCACCGGACGCGTCGCCATCAGCCTCGCCCGGTCCCGCGACCGCGAGATCCTCCGGCCTTACCGCCAGCGTGGCTCGACTCAGGCTCGACGGAGCCGCGAGCACAAACGGACCCCCCGCCAGGCGTCCCCGGTCATCGCGAAACAGCGGGATCCGGTTAATGGGCGGCGAGCCCACGAAGCCCGCCACGAACAGGTTGCCCGGTCGGCGATAGACCTCGGCCGGCGTGCCCACCTGCTGCAGCCGGCCGCGGTCCATCACCGCGACCCGCTGGCCGAGCGAGAGCGCTTCCACCTGGTCGTGCGTCACGAAGATCATCGTCGTGCCGAGGCGCCGGTGAAGGGCGGCGATCTCGTCGCGTGTCCGCAGGCGCAGCTCCGCGTCCAGGTTCGAGAGCGGCTCATCGAACAGGAACACGCCCGGATCGCGCACCATGGCGCGTCCAAGGGCCACCCGCTGGCGCTGACCCCCCGACAACTGGCCGGGCTTCCGCTCGAGCAATTCCCCGAGCCCGAGCGCCGCGGCAGTCTCCGCGACGCGCTGCTCGAGTTCCGCACGCGGTGTTCCGCGCATGCGCAGGCCGAAGCCCAGATTCCGGGCGACGGTCATGTGCGGGTAGAGCGCGTAGCTCTGGAATACCATCGCCACGTCGCGCGCGCCCGGCTCGACCTCGTCCACCCGCCGTCCCCCGATCCACACCTCTCCCGAGGTGGACTCCTCGAGTCCGGCTATGAGGCGCAGCAGCGTGCTCTTGCCGCATCCCGAGGGACCCACCAGCACCATCAGCTCTCCGGGCCGGACCTCGAGGTCCATCGGCTCCAGAGCCACGACATCGCCGAACCGCTTCTCCACGCCGCGCAGCACGACGCCCTGCCCGGCGCGACTCACAGAGCCCATGGCACCCGCAGGGGCTCGCTACGCGATCCTCCAAACTGCTCGTCGTCCACGGAGACGCTCACTCGCCCGGGTTCCACTACGACCTGCAGCGTCCGGCCCCGCGCGATGACCGGCCCCAGCGACACGCGGGCGGGACCGTCCGGCAGCGGCCGCACCTCGATGCCCGACGCATCCACGTGGAGCCCGGCGAATCCGCGCGCCATCAGATCGATGATCCAGGAGTGCTGGTAGTCGTCGATGCCCCGGAAGTGACAGGCACGACCCGTGTACGGGTTGTAGTGCTCGAAGCAGTTGGGCCGGGCGGGATCGCCATCCGTGAACATCATGCGCGCGAAGCGGATGAGCATGTCGGCCGCGAGCCTGCCCGCCCGCTCGCTGCCGCCGCGCCAGCAGCGCAGCAGCCCTTCGATCACGTGGCTCGTCGTCATCGGCCATACCCGTCCGTTCCAGGGGCAGTTGCGGCGCTTGCCGCGCCAGACGCCCTCGGCCGAGAATCGCAGATCGTCCACGCTGGACGAAGGCAGGGGGAAGGGCGTGCCGAAGGTCTCGGGATCTTCGAGGTGGTCGAGCAGGGCGTCCAGGCGGGCGCCGCCCACCCGTCCGGTGAGCAGCGGGTAGAACCCCACCGCGGCCTTCACGCCGGTACGCTCGCCGCTGCGCCCGTCCACGTCGGTGAACAGCCGGGCCTCGGCCGACCACATACGTTGGTCGATCGCCTCCCAGGTACGGTCCGCGAGCCCCCGCCATACGCCCTCGTCGCCCGGCCGTTCCAATCGGCGCGCCACCCAGCCGAGGGCCCGGAACAACTGGTGCGCGTACACCGTGATGTCGATCCCTTTGAGGCGGAGCCGCGGGCGCCACCCCGCCACGTCGGCCTCCTCGTCCACGGCCATGTAGCGCGACATGTACTCCTGCCCCGTCTCGAAGTGGTTCGTGACGGTGAACATCCCGGACTCCTCCGGATCGCGCGCCGACGTCAGCCAGCGGGCGTAGCGCGACAGCCCCTCGTAGCAGCGCGCCAGCGCCGCCGCGTCAGGCTGCATGTCGTCGACCGCGAGGAGCGCGTCGCCCCAGTTGGCGTGATAGAAGTCGGTTCCCTTGAGGCGCTCGGGATAGAGGCGCCCGTGAAAGGAGCCATCGGGCTTCTGGTTGTCGACGAAGTTCAACAGCGAACCCCACGCCTCGCGCCCGCCTCTGCGCCAGCGCATCTCCATCATGTGACACTGCGCGCTGTAGGTGATGGGCACGTGGAAGTACTCGGGGCCCTCGGCGATGGCCGGGTGCCGGATCGGGCCCCATCGGCCCTCGATGCGGTTCAGGCCGAGGCCATGGATGCGGTAGTCGAAGTAGCGGTCGAGAAACGGATCGCCACACTGGAAGTGGGGAAAGCCGTCGAAGAAGGACTCCCAGGGGGCATGGGGCGTCGAGAATCCCGGAGCACCGCGCCGCGCTTCTGCACGCCGGAGGCGGAGTGTCAACCGGATGGTCGTCAGGCCGTCATCGTCGATCCCCGCCAGCGGGACGGCGACGGCGATCCAGATCCATCCGGAGCGGTGCGCGTCCGGGTCGGACTCCGCGCCGAGGGGAGGGTCGGAGCCCCCGCCGACTTGGCCTTCCGCAAAGGGCGAATGACGCCATTCGGGTTCGCTGCGCCCCTCGGAAGGAGCGATGCCCCGCCACGCGGGCGGAAACGACCCCGCGAGCTCCATGTTCAGCACCAGTTCCTGCCCGCGCCGGTCCGACACGGCCCGTGTCCACCCCACGCCGTCAGCCGTGGGTCCCACCCCGTCGGTTGCATCGGCCGGTTGCGCGGTGAAGCCGACCAGGTAGCCCTCGAGCCCGCGGGGAAGCTGCCAGGATGATTCCAGAACTCCGCCCGGCAGCACCTGGCGCCGCTCCTCGATGAGGACGCCTCGCTCGTCCAACCACGCGGTGTCCAGCCGCCCGGGCCGCCACCTGAGCACGGCCGGCTCGCGGCCGCCCGGCCCCCGAGCCGCTCCATGAAGCGGGTTTTCCCGCGCGTCGCGACGCACGAGCGCCACGGAGTACCCCGGACCGACCTCGTGCTGCAGCACGTGCACGGGATCCCAGAACCCCGGCCGGTGAAGCCACCGCGGGAACGGCGGTGCCCACACCACGCCGTCCAGCCCCCCCAGAAACCACTTGTCATCACGGGCCAGCGCTGCGATGCGTGCCTTGGGGGAAGCGAAAGGACGGGATCTCACGATACCGATGACCCGATCCTCCTCACCGGAGAGTGCAACGAAGGCTCGACGTTTCCGAGGACAACGTCGAAGGTACTGTCCGAGCCTCCCGGATGTCACGCACACGGCTGGGGGCTGCGGGAATCGAGATTCCGCTGCCGGAAGGTTACGGCCTGGAGTGGAGCTGGAGGCCGGCGCGCCATCCTGCATTGAACGCCCACTCATCGCGGGCGTCCACGTACGCTTGCCAATCTGCCGGAGGTGATTGTCTCTCGGCGGCCGCCCGGCTCCGAGCGTCCTCGACCTGTTCTACCAGAGGTGGGAGGCCGACCGCTTTCCGGCGCTCTGCAAGCTCCTGCGGATCCTCCACCTCGCCCGGCGAGAGCCTCCCGTCGACGTCCCAATCCACCTGCGTGCCGTAGCGCTGCGGGCGTCCTTCGAAGAATCGGATCCGGTCCTCGAGCATGGCGGCGTGCGCAGGATCCGCCTTCCCTTCCCGTGCCGCCGCCGTGAGGAGTGGCAGTGTTCGCCGGAGCAGGTCGGGCTCCGAGATCGCGTGCTGTAGTATCAGCCAGGCCGCCTCTGCTCCGTCAGAACCAACGAGGTCGGAACCGGGCCATCCGACCGACTCGATGATTCGCCGAAGACGCCGCCCATTGCGCTGGTGCACCTGCGCCATCCGAGGTTCATAGCCGGCGTTGAAGAGCGCGCCGGACGCTGCGAGCTCGGCACGCACGGAGTGGTCCAGCCGGGCCATCTCCAGGAGTTCGCGCCGCAAGGGTCTGGGCTGGCTCGACTTCCCGGAAGCGGGGTGGTGTGCCGCATGACCGGACGCCCGGCGATTCGTAGCGGGGCGGTCCTTGTCCGATCCGCTGGTCACGGCGCCGGCAGGCTTGGGGCCCGTATCGTCTTTGGTCATCGTTTGTACCTACTACCAGCAGTGTAAGAGTGTCAGTGGTCTACTACAGGTAGTAGGCCGATTCGGCTCCATCAGGTGTTGCCGCGGAGGCATTGTCGCGTGACCGGTGATACGTTACAGTTCTCATCCAATGATACTTGGCTTTCGCCACCGAGGCCTCGAGCGTTTGTTCGAAAAGGGAGACCGGAGACGGATTTCCCCGAGCCTGATCGCCAAGGTCGAGCGGGTCCTTGCCCGCTTGGACGTGGCGGCCAAGCCGGAGGACATGAACCTGCCGGGTTTGGGGCTCCACCCGCTGAAAGGCGACCGCGCAGGTCATTGGGCGGTGAAGGTGTCCGGCAACTGGCGCGTGGTCTTCCGCTTCGACGGTGGCGATGTCAGGGATGTCGACTTGACCGACTACCACTAGGAGGAAGGTGACGTGCCGATGAAGAACCCACCGCATCCGGGCCTGTCCGTGCGCCATGATTGTCTGGAGCCGCTGGGGCTCACCGTGACCGAGGCCGCGCGGAAGCTGGGGGTTAGCCGCAAACAACTTTCGGAACTTGTCAACGGCCGTTCGGGCATCTCTCCCGAAATGGCAATCCGTCTGGACAAGGCGTTTGGAGGCGGCGCGGATACGTGGTATCGCCTTCAGGCGGCTTACGACCTTGCACAGGCCATGAAGAACGCCGGCCGGATCCACGTCGAGCGGATAGCGACCCCCGTTTGACGTTCGATCCGCCCGCAGGCTACGCTTCAATCGGTACCCTCTAACTCGTCGAGCGCGTCGTCCTCGGCTCGCATCAGCTGGTCCAAGTGTGGCTGCAGGGCGCCCCGGAGCGGAAGTTAGGTTGTCGGCCATCCATTGGCGCGCGGCCTCCAGTTCTTCCTCGGGCGCCGTCAGACTGATGGCCTCGTCCCTTTCCAGTATGATGAGGGACTCCTAGGCTCCGTCGGTCCCTTCCTGCCGGGTCGCGCCGCCGGAGTTGTTAACGAAGACGCGACTATCACGCTTGGATCACCAGACACGGCGTGTGGAGCAGCCGGATATCCGTGGACCAACCGGCCCAGAGAAGGGCACCGCCAATCAACGAACGTGTTCGGGGCGTCGGAATCAGGGCGTTCCTCGGCCTTGGGTCGGGCAGGGCGAGGCGAAACGCGTCAACGGCAACCATGGCGTCCGATTCGTGCGAACCGGCTTTCGCTTTGCCGGTTACGAGCGCTTCCCAAATGAACAGGCCACCCTGCGAACGTTGGAAGCGGCTCCAGTCCAGGAAGGCCTTGGTGTGTTCTGCCCCTTGGCGAATCTGGTCCAGGATCCAGGCAACCTCGGTCAAGCCCGTCGTGAGAGAACCGGACCCGGCGGCAGCAGACCAAGCGCGACTACCCTCTCCCCGACGCGCCCGCGTAAGGCGCTCCGGTTCGTTCGCTACTGGAACCCACAGGGGACACTCGAAGCCTAGCGAGACACTCTCACCGGCGACGAGGCGGTGTGCTACGACGGCCGTGAAGTCACTGATGTCACGACCAGACGATTCTGCGTGGTCAGGATCACCGGAGAGGCCGGCCCATCCGAAGTTGCCTCTCGCCACTGACCCGATGTCGGCACAGCAAATCGTCATTTCGTGCATCTGTCAGCTTCCGGCTCGCGGCATTCCCGCCGCCGCAACAGAGCGTGTTGTCGTCAGCCCGCAGGCGGATACCTCCGGATGGGCCGTCCAGGCGTCGAAAGGCTCGCCTTCCGCCGTCAACGTCACCTCCATGGATTCGCCGGGACCAAGGTCATAGCGCGCGGTGGGCCCCAACTCGGTTCCGGTGGACAGATGAACCTCGACGCGCAAGGCGCAGAGCACCTCCTGAGTCGTGTTCTCGACCGTTCCGACGAATGCGTCCCGCGCGGCATCGAATGAGAGGATCAGGCGGGCGCCCCTCCGGGTCTCGTCCCAGGTTTCGCCGGAAGCGATGTAGTCGCCCGATTCCTCGCCCTCTTCGTCGTGCTCGCCCTCCTCACCGTGCTCATCGCCGGCGCCGTGCTCGCCGTCCTCGCCATGTTCGCCGCCCTCTTCACCCTCGCCGTGTTCGCCTTCACCCTCTGACTCGTGTTCTTCGCCGCCCTCGCGGCCCTCCTCAGCTTCATCCTCTTCGCCTTCCATCGGCGGAAGCGTGCCGTCGAGTTCCGCGTACACCTGCTGGATCGCGCGGCCCGCCTGACTCTCGAACAGCCACCAGTCCCCGAGCTCTCCGAAATCCGCGCTCGTCCGCGCTTCCTCCAGGCTCAACCCCTGCCCGTGCAACCGACGGCCTTCCTCAATCACCTGCACCACGGCCTGGCGGAACACCTCCAGCTCCTCCCTCAGCACCTCGGGCGAATCGACGAAGCCATGCCCCGGGACGTAGGTCTCCACCTCCATCGCCTGCGCCCGCTCGATCATCGCCACCCATTCGGTGGGATACGCGGTGCGCATGGCGGGGAAGACGCGGTGCAGATAGGCCTCGCTCATGAAGAGGATGTCCTCTTCGGGAAGATGGACGACCAGGTCGCCGCCGGTGTGCGCGCGGCCGAGGAAGAGGATCTCGATCGTCCGGCCGCCCAGCTCGAACACCTCGCGATTGTGCACCAGGCGGGTGGGCAGCATCACAGGGGGCGCGTCGGCGGGCCGTATGGGATTGGCGGCCATCACCTCCAGCACCCGCGCCGAGGTGGGATGCGCGATGAACTCCGCGTCCTCGGGGAATGCGGAGTTGCCGGCCGTGTGGTCGCCGTGGTCGGAGCAGATCACGACGTGCGTGATGGGCTGGTCGGTGACCGAGGCGATGTGGTCGATCAGGCGCTGGGTTTCGGCCACGTCGCCCTGGCCGTCCGCGACCAGCACGCCCTCGTCGGTCACCACGAACATGCTGACGGTTGTGAAGCGCTGGTCCCCGGCCGAGCGCAGCGCCTCGTAGGAGTATACCCCTTCGGCCAGCTCCCGCAGCCGCGGAAAGTCCTCCTCGGTGTAGCCGCGCGCGAACGGGTCGGCCGTGCGGACCAGTTCGTCGGCCGGGACGGAAGTGGCGGCGTCGGCGCCTGCTCCGCTGCCGGCTGCGCCACCCCCGGCGTCATCCCCGGAGCCGCCACACGCGAGGCCGGCGAAAGCGATGGTCAGACCGATGAACCTGAGGGCGCGCCACCCCGATGCGCGTCCGGGACCGGCGCAGTCGTCACGCTGGCGCATCGGATCGGGCAGGTGCTGATTCGTCGGCCTTCTGGTCATGACGGATGTTCCTCGGTCACGGGCCCTCATGGCTGCCCGGTGATCTGGTCGAAGGTCAGGTTCTGGATGCCGTACTCGCGCCAGTCGTCGTGGTCGAAGTGCCACCATTCCGCCTCGTAGACTGTGAAGCCCTCGGCCTCCATGGCGCGCCGCAGCAGCTCCCTCAGCCAGCGTTGGCGGGAGGTGCCGCCCGGGTAGTCGGCGAAGGAGCGCGGCGAGAACTCGTCGAAGCCGCCCACCATGTCCACGGGCTCTCCCGTGGCGAGATCGTACAGGGTGAGGTCGATGGCCGAGCCGCGATTGTGGCGGGAGCCGCTCGCCGGATCGGCGACGAAGAGCTTCTGCGACTCGGGGGTCGCGTCCCAGAACATCTTCGTGACGTACCACGGCCGGTAGCCGTCGTGGAGCAGCAGGCCGTACCCGTGGGGGGCGAGGGCGCGATGCACGCGTGCGACGGCTTCCGCCGCGGGCCGCTGGAGGAAGACCCGGGGCTCGTCGTAGAAGACCGACGACATGAAGTTGTTGGTGGTCGCGTAGCGTACGTCGAGGCGAATCCCCGACTCGAGGGACGTCACCTCGACCAGCTCCGAGTCGCGGAAGGGGCCGGCTTCACCGGGCGGTGACGCGGCCAGCGCCTCCGCGCGCAATTCATCGACCGGGCGCACCGGTGTGATGCGGAAGGTCGCGCCCGCCTCGGTTCCCACCTCCCGCCGATCGAAGCGGACGGATGCCGCCTCGACGGACGTCGCTCGCCCGGCGTCATCGCGAGCGAACACCAGCCGCTCGCCGTGGTAGAGGCCCCAGTCCGGAAAGGCGTACACGTCCGCCGATATCTCTGCGAGCGGATACAGGAAGAACCACTCGATGAGCGCGTGCAGCCGGCCTTCCCGCTCCACGATATAGAGCACGTTGTGGTCCCAGCCGTATTCGCCGATGAGTCCCTCCCAGTGGGCGGGCGGCGGGTCCGGCAAACCCCGCGGGGCGCGGCGCGCATGGAGTACGGGCGGCTCGCCGAGTTCGATCAGATCGTCGCCGCCCGGCAGGAAGCGGGCGCCGAAGGCCACCCGGTCATCGACGACCAGCGTATCGCCGCGCGCGCGCATCCGGACGGTGGCGCCGCCCCGCATCGGGGTCATGTACAGTCCGCCGTTCCGCTCATCGAACTCGAGTCTGTCGTCCCCCGTGCCGTAGAACCCCTCGAGCGTCAACGCGAGCGCCGGTTCGATGGGGGCGGTCTCCGGCAGCGCCTCCGCGGGCAGCGGCAGGCCGTCGCGCGCCGCCAGCATGAGCTCCAGCGCCGCGTCCGCGATGCGTCCGGTAACGGTGTTGGTGCCATCCACCGCGGACACGACCACCACCCCGAGGTCGGCGTCGGGAAGAAACGCCAACTGGGTCGAAAAGCCGTAGATCGCACCGCCGTGCCCGAGCCATCGCTCTCCGAAGCGCTCCCGGACCGAGAATCCCAGTCCGTAGCCGCTCGGCGCGCCCTCTTCCTCGAACTGGGGCTCCCACATCGACTCCAGCGTCCCGGCACCCAGCACGCGCCCGTTCACCCCTTCGCCGCGCCCGAACATCGCGCTCATGAAGCGGGCCAGGTCGAGCACGGTCGAGTACATGCTGCCCGCCGGCGCCATACCCAGCTCGAAGGTGGGCGCGTCGAAGAGGCCCCTGTCGAACCCCCACATCCAGGCATGCGCGAGATCGCCGGCGATCTCCGCATCGGGCGTGAACGAACTGGCGTTCATCCCCAGCGGTTCCAGCACTTCGCGCCGGAGATAGCGGGCGAAAGGCTCGCCCTGGAGGGCTTCCAGGACGTAGCCGACGACTGCGATGCCCGCATTCGAGTACTTCGTGCGCGCTCCGGGCTCGTAGACGAGCGCGGTGCCGTTCAGGCTGGCGACCGTGGCCGCCAGATCCGTTCCGCCATCGTCGAAATAGTGCCCGGCGGGTGGTTCGCGAATGAGCCCCGACCGGTGCGCCATGAGATGACGCAGCGTGATGGGCGTGCCCGAGCGGTTGTCGGGGGCGAAGTCCGGGAGATAGGTCCGCACCGGGGCATCGAGGTCCACGCGCCCGGCTTCCACCATCTGCATGATGGCGATGTCGGTGAACAGCTTCGAGACCGACCCCACGCGATACACCGTCGCGGCGGTGGCGGGCACTTCTCCCGCGGCGTCCCGGGCGCCGAACCCTTCCGCCCAGACCACCTCGTGCCCGTCCACCAGCGCGATCGAGACCGCCGCGAGCCCCTTGTCGGCGCGTTCCCGCTCGATCGCGGTTGCGAGCAACGCCGTCACATCGGCGTAGTCGGCGGCTGCCTGTCCCTGCTGTCCGGCATCGGTCGCGCCCCCGCACGACCATGCGGCCAGCGCGAGCGCGGCGGCCGCCGCGAATCGCCGTCTGTGGCGTCGTCGTCCGTGCTTCGAGCGCCGAATTCCGTTCATGCGACGATTCCTCCAGCTGACGGCCCGAAATCGGTGGGCCGCAAAAGGTGGGACCCGGAGTGGAAAACCTTCTGGACATCGCTGGCATCCCATTGTAGAATCGTTCGCCCCCGCGCGAAAACGGGGGAGACCAAGCGAGTTGCTCGCGCGCGGGAAGGCACGGGCTGCCCGGGCCGCGCGATGATGTGATTTCGCGCGGCTTTTTTCGTGCACGGCACGGGCACTGGGCGCAAGGCGGCCCTTGTTGCAGCCGGGGGCGTGGCGGGCGCTCGCGAAGCGGTTCGAGGACGCCGGCGGGGGCGCCAGGAAAAACGCGGAAGGAGGACGGAATGATCGCCGTACAAGGGGTGACCAAGCGCTTCGGCCCCCTCCTGGCCGTCAACGACGTGTCGTTCGAGGTGGACCGGGGCGAGGTGGTGGGTTTTCTCGGTCCCAACGCGGCCGGCAAGACCACCACCATGCGCATGCTGACCGGCACCCTGCAACCCGACTCGGGCGTGGTGCTGTTCGACGGGGTGCCCATCGAGACCGACCTCAGGGAAGCCAAGCGGCGCGTGGGCTACCTGCCCGAAGCGAACCCGCTGTACGACGACATGCTGGTTGCCGAGTATCTCGAGTACGTGGCCGAGATCCGCCGGATCCGGGGCGCGGATGCCCGGCGCGCCGTCCGGGACGCGGCCGAGGAGACCGCGCTCGAGGCGGTGTTCTTCCGACCCATCGGAGAGTGCTCCAAGGGATACCGCCAGCGCATCGGGCTCGCGGCGGCGATCCTGCACCGTCCCGAAATCCTCGTGCTGGACGAGCCCACCGAGGGCCTCGACCCGAACCAGCGGGTCGAGATCCGCAAGCTGATCAACGCACTCGGAGCCGAGCGCACGGTCCTCCTCAGCACCCACGTCATGCAGGAGGTCGAGGCCACCTGCCAGCGGCTGCTGATCATCTCGGGCGGGCGGCTGGTCGCCGACGGCACCGTGGCCGACCTGGCCGCCGACCGCACCGGAGGAGCGTATTACCTGGTCGAAGCGGAGGGTGATGACGTGTCCGGGGCCCTTGCCGCCCTGGAGGGGGTTTCATCCGCCACCGCGGAAACCCACGAAGGACGCACCCGCGTGCGCCTGGAGGTCGCGTCCGGCGCCGAACTGCGCCCCACCATCTTCCAGCTCGCCACCAGCCGCGGGTGGGCGCTCTGGGAGCTGCATCGGGAGCAGGCCAACCTGGAGCGGGTCTTCCGGTCGCTCACCGCGAACGGCGGGGACGGCGGGGACGAAGAGGCCGGCGGTGACGCCGCCGGGGACGCGATCGCTTCGGAAGCCGGCGAGACGGCTGCGCCGGCGGAGGATGACGCCGCCGCGACAACGCCGACCGAGGAGGTGGAAGAATGAACCTCTCCAGCATTCTGGCCGGCCTCAGGGGCGTGCCCACCATCGCGCGCCGCGAACTCGCGGGCTTCTTCGATCAGGCGACGGCCTACATCCTGATCGTGGCCTTCCTGGCCCTCGGGATCTTCATCGAGTTCCGTTCTCTGTACGCCTCCAACATCGCCACCCTGCGTCCCCTGTTCGATCTCCTGCCCTGGCTGTTCGCGATCCTGATTCCGGCCGCGACCATGCGCTCGCTCGCGGAGGAACGCCGCAGCGGGACTCTGGAATGGCTGCTGGCGCATCCCTTCAACGAGGTCGAGACCGTCCTCGGCAAGTTCCTGGGGAACTGGATCTTCGCCCTGGTCGCGCTCGCCGGGACGCTGCCGATGTCGATCGGGGTGCTGATGGCGTCCGAAGCCGATCCGGGAATCATCACCGCGCAGTACGTGGGCGCATCGCTTCTCGCGGCCCAGTTCGTGGCCATCGGCCTGTGGGCATCGAGCATGACCCGCAACCAGATCACGTCGTTCATGCTGGCGATCGCCGTCAGCCTGGTGCTGGTGCTCATCGGCCTTCCGTTCGTGCAGATCGGGCTGACGCCGATGATCGGCGGCGCCGCGGCCCGGCTGTCCGTGATCGGGCACTTCGAGAACGTCGCGCGCGGCGTGATCGACCTGCGCGACGTCCTGTACTTCCTCTCCACCGCCGCCCTCTTCCTGGTGCTTGCGATCGGCATGGTGAGCCGGGAGCGGCTGAGTCACGGCCGGGCCGACTATCGGCGGCTGCGCGTGGGCACCATCGCGATCGCGGCCCTGGTCGTGGTGCTGAACCTGGTCGGCGGCTACATCCGGGGGCGCCTGGACCTGACCCGCGGCAACCTCTACACCCTCGCCGACGGGACCCGCGAGGTGCTCGGCAACATCGACGACATCGTCACCTTCAAGCTCTTCGTGTCCGACGAGCTTCCCCCGGAGGTGCAGCTCACACTGCGCGACGTGGAGGATCTGCTCGCCGATTTCCGGCGCGCGGGCGGCGGGCAGCTGGTGGTGGAGAAGATCGATCCCGGCGACAGCGACGAGGCGCGTACCGAGGCCAGCGGCATGGGGATCCCGGAACTCGACTTCAACGTCCTGCGAGACGACGAGTTCGAGGTGCGCCGGGGGTACTTCGGGCTGGCCATGCAGTACGCGGACCAGCGCGAGATCATCCCCATCATCGACCGCACCGACGACCTGGAGCTGCGCATGGCGACGGCGGTCGTGTCCATGACCACCGACGCGCGCCCCAGCCTGCGCTTCGCCTCGGGGTTCGGCGCCAGGCAGGCCTTCGAGATGCCGGCGCTGCAGCAGGCGCTCGGTGATCGCTACTCGATCGGGAGCGTCGCGCTCGACGGCGACACAGTCCCCGCGCTGAATCCGGATTCCATCGACGTGCTGGTGGTGGCAGGGCCGACGGAGCCCATGTCGGCGCTCGCCCTGGAGCGGCTCGCGGAATACGTGGACGGCGGCGGCGCCGCGATGCTGCTGGTGGAGGGGACGCAGATCGATCCGCAGTCGCCGATGGCGTCGCCGGTGACCTCGGGGCTCGAGAACTTCCTGGAGGAGCGCGGAATCAGGTACGATGGTGGCATCGTCTACGACCTGGCCTCCGCGGAGCGGGTGCAGATGGGTCGCCAGGGGATCTTCGCCGTGGTGCGTTCCTACCCCCTATGGCCCATCCTCTTCCGGGGCGCCGATCATCCGGTGACCCGCGACCTCAACAACCTCTCCGTCGGATGGGCCAGCTCGCTGATCCTGACCGACTCGGCGCGCGTCACGCCGCTCTGGACCACCACGGAAGCGGGGGGCGTGCAGGCGCCGGGCAGCCCCATCGCGCCCGACATGCAGGCCTTCCCCGACGAATCCAATCTCGGTGTTGAGGTTGTAGCGGCGGCGGTGGATTTCGCGCTTCCCGCCGAGGAAGGGCAGGAGCGCGACGGTTCCGAACCGGCCGGCCGCATGATCGTCGTAGCCGATGTGGACTTCCTGGACGAGCAGTTCGTCCGGTCGAGCCGCCAGAACCTGCTCTTCGCCGCCAACTCGGTCGACTGGCTGGCGCAGGACGAGGCGCTCATCAGCATCCGCTCCAAGGATCGCACGCCGCCTCCGCTGGCGCTGGAGTCGGACTTCGCCAAGAACGCGCTCAAGTGGGGGAACCTGGTGGGCATCCCCCTATTCTTCTGCCTCGCCGGCGCCCTGCGGGTCACGGGCAGGCGGTCCCGCGCCGAGCGCCGCTGGAACGAGATGGACGCATGAGCAAGAACGCACTGCAGAGACTTGTCATCGCGCTGGCGGGACTGCTGGTCCTGTACGGCGTCATCCGCCTGGTGGGTGGCCGCAGTCCGGAGGTCTCCCCCGGAGCGGTCGAGCTTGCGGCGGAGCTGGAGGGCATCGACGAGCGTACCCTGGAGGGCGCCACCTTCAGCGGCGACAACCGGGAGATCGAGGTGGCGCGGGTCGCCGGTGAATGGACGGTGAACGGGTACGAAGCCGACTCCCCCGCGGTGACGCGCATGTTCACGGCGCTCTCGGAGGTGGAAGTGGGCGCGCTGGCCGCGGCCAACCCGGCCAACCACGAGCGCCTGGGGGTGACCGGCCGCGACGCCTGGATGCTCGAGTTCCGCCTCCTGGGCGGGGAGAGCCGCATCGTGGCGCTGGGCCGGGTGGGATCGGCCTTTCAGACCGCCTACGTCCGGCTGCCAGGCTCCGACGAGGTCTACACCGTCCGGGGCGACCTGCGCGGCTCCTTCACCCGCACCCTCACGGACTGGCGCGACAAGCTCATCGGGCGAACGGACGTGGGGTCCATCGCATCCATCGAGGTGGAGCGCGACGGAGAGGTCATCATCGTCGAGCGCGGAGACGCCGGCTGGACGGTGGCGGAGTCGGGCTCGGTGCCGGATTCGGCTACGGTCGCGAACATGCTCGACGAGGTCGACGAGCTGCGCGCCATCGGTTTCGTGGAGGAAGGATCCGAGTTTCCGACCGACGACGTGCGCCGCTTCCTGGCTCTGAGTGAGAGCGGCGACACGGTCCTTGCTCTGGAAATGGTGCAGGTGGACGCCGAATACTGGGTGCGGGCAGCGGGGAACGATACCCTCTACCGCCTGGCGGCCTTCCGGGCCACCCGAATCGTGCCCGAGGCGGACCGGCTGCTGGGACGGGAAGGGGGGTAAGTCGCTACCCTGCCAGCGTCATTGGTACCCGTCGAACCCTTGTGGGCAATGGCCTCGCGGGTGTTGCCGCCTTCCAGCGGCTGCGGTATTAACTACGTAACGTCCGGATCACGCCACGGTGCACTCACATGACAGGAACACGCCCGGGACTCCAGGGGCCGCACACGCGCGGTTTGGCGATGTGGCTCGCGCTTGCGGGCACGATCCTGCATCTGGCCGTCGCGGCGCCGGCCCACGCCCAGTTGGACCCGAACGCCATCATCGATCGGGTGGACCGGCTGCTGCGCGGCGAGTCCAGCCGGGGCGTCGCGACGATGGAGATCGTGACCGAGCACTGGGAGCGGCAGATGACGATGGAGATCTGGTCGCTCGGCACGGACTATTCGCTCGTCCGCCTGCGGGCGCCGCGGAGGGAAGCCGGAACGGCAACCCTGAAGGCCGCCGAGGACATCTGGAACTACCTCCCCAAGGTCGATCGGACGATCAAGGTTCCTGCCTCGATGATGGGCGGATCGTGGATGGGATCGCACTTCACGAACGACGACCTGGTCAAGGACAGCAGGCTCGTCGAGGACTACGACATCGAACTCGTGTTCGACGGAGAGGACGGGGACGGCGTGGCCGTCTGGGACTTTCGCCTGACTCCCAGGCCGGAAGTGCCCGTCGTCTGGGGGCATATCGACTACCGGATCCGGCAGTCCGACGACATGCCGGTCCGGGCGGAGTTTTTCGACGAGAACGGCGAACTGGCCAGGACCATAGAGCACGGCGACTACACCGAGTTCAGCGGGCGGATCGTTCCCAGGGTCATGAACATGCACCCGGCGGACAGGCCGGACGAACGCACGACGATCCGCTACGAGCAGCTTGAATTCGACATCGACGTCGATCCATCCTTCTTCTCGCTCCGGACCCTGCAGCGCGGGGGGTAGCGACGCGTGACGGGCCGGTTGTGGCGAATCGGGTGGCGCAACCTCGGCCGTAACCGGAAGCGAACCGCTCTCACCGCGCTCGGCCTCGGGGTCGGCTACTTCGCCGTGGTGTTCATGGTCGGATGGGCCGACGGGGTCTCGACGGAACTCGTCCAGAACGCCACGTCGCTCGTCAGCGGACCGATCGAGATCCACGATGCCGACTACCGGCCCGAGCGCAGCCTGTACGAGACCATCGGCGGCCGCGAGGGTGCCGACGTGGGGGAGATCCTGCGCACCCTCGAGGCCGACCCCTCGGTCGTGACCGCCGCGCCGCGCGTGTACGCGAGCGGGCTCGTGAGTTCCGGCGAAGCGACATCGGCCGGCGTGCTGCTCGGCGTCGACCCCGAACGCGAGGTGGCGCTGACCCGTTTTCTGGATCCCCTGGCAGCGGGCCGCCTGCCTGCCACCGGCCGATACGAAGCCGTGGTGGGAGACGAGATGGCGCGGCAGCTCGAGGTGAGCGTCGGGGACGAACTCGTCGTCGTCGCCTCGGCGGCGGACGGCTCGATGGGCAACGACCTGTACACGGTCACCGGCATCTTCCGGACCGGCCTGCTCGAGTTCGATGCCGGCACCATGGTCATGCCGGTCGCAGACCTCCAGGCGCTCGTGGCCCTCGATCCGGGTCGGGTCCACGAAATCGCGGTCAGCACTGACGATCCGTCACAAGCCGACCTGACCGCGACCCGCCTCGCAGCCGCCCTTGAAGCCCCCGAACGGGCGATGTCGGTCGCGTCGTGGACGGAGCTCAATCCGGTGCTTGCCCAGTATGTCGCGCTCGCCGATGCGACGTACTGGATCTTCATCGTCCTCATTTATT
>VXNP01000018.1 GCA_009840525.1 Gammaproteobacteria bacterium | reverse complement strand
AGCGTGGGTGTCTTCCGGGCCGTCCGCATCGTTGGGGGGGTGTTGAGCTCGCGCGAGAACCCAGGTGCCCGCCGCACCCACCAGCCACATCCCCCCGAACCCCACCACCACCCCCGTGGTCGCACTGCCGGGAGTGATTCCCCCCGGCGCGAGCGACAGTGCCAGGCCCGCCGCCGCGCCGCCCAGGGAAAACTGGTCCGGGATCAGGTAGAGGCGCGCGTCGGTCAGCGTGATGCCCAGAAGGACGAGCAGGAAGAAGGCGGCCGCGGCGGCCTCGAGGCTCACACCGCGGGTCAGGACGACGAGCACGCAGATTGCGGCGGCGGCCGTCTCCACCAGCGGATAGCTCAGCGAGACGCGCGCACCGCACTGCCGGCAGCGGCCGCGCAGCAGGAGCCAGCTCAGCACGGGGATCTGGTCGTGCCAGCGGATCCTCGCCGAGCACGGCTGGCACGCCGAGCGCGGCCGCACCACCGACCGCCCGCGCGGCCAGCGCGCCACGCACACGTTGAGGAAAGACCCGAGCGCCAGGCCGACCAGCCCGGCAAGGGCCAGCACAACCGGATCGGTCATCGGCGCGTGAGCGCGTAGAGCACGATCGCGCCCGCGACCGCCGCGTTGAGCGAATCGGCCGCGCCGGCCATGGGCACCGCCGCCCATGCGCTCGCCGCCTCGCGGATTTCCGCGCGCACACCCGCACCCTCGTTGCCGACCACGAGCATCCACGGGGGCGTGGCGGACAGGGTGGCCGCGTCCTGTCCGGCGGCGTCCGCCACGATCATCTGCACCCCAGCCGCCCAGGCACCCACTTCGGGCCACGGGGCGCGCACCACGGGAATGCGGAACACGCTGCCCGCGGAAGCGCGCACCACTCTGGCGTTCCAGGGATCCACCGTCCCGTCCAGGGCGATCACGCCCGTGAGCCCAAACGCGCTCGCCGTGCGCATCAGGGTGCCCAGGTTGCCCGGATCCTGGATGCCGTCCAGCGCCAGGAAGCGGGCGTCCGAGGCGACGTGCAGCGACTCCGGTGCGAAGGAAGGCTCCTCGCACACCAGGAGGACTCCCTGGGGACTGGCCGTCGCGGACACGGCCGCCATCTCGCGTTCCCCTACCCAGTCCGGCGTCAACCCCCTCGCTTCCAGTTCCGCGAGCAGCGCCTCGCCGGCGCGCGAGCGGGTCAAAGCGCGCGAGCAGACGGCGAAGCGCACGACCACCCCGGAGGCCAGTGCCTCGGCGGTCGCGCGCACGCCTTCGACCAGCACGCTACCTTCGCGGACACGGCCCCGGGCGCTCCCGAGCCGCGCCAGCATTCGCGTCCTGCGCTTGCTCAGCACCCGCTGGCGGGAGCCCGTCACGTCAACGCCTCACCGGCGCTCGGATCACTCATCCTCTCCCACCCTGCTCATCTCCCCCGGGCGAAGTATGTTGTCGGCGTCGGCCACCACGCCGCCCCACGACCCCGATCAACCTCGCCACCGGCCCATGTCAGCTCCACGAAGACCGAGCCCCGGCTCGCTGCCGGTAGCACTCACAATAGCGGGCAGCGATTCCGGCGGCGGCGCCGGCATCCAGGCGGATCTCAAGACCTTCCACGCCTTCGGTGTGTTCGGCACCTCGGCGGTGACCGCCATTACCGCCCAGAACACCCTGGGCGTGACCGCGGTCCACCCCGTTCCGGCGGAGGTGGTGCGCGCGCAGATCGACGCGGTCGCCGCGGATCTTCATCCACGCGCCCTCAAGACCGGAATGCTCGCGACCGCCGAACTGGTCGACACCGTCGCCGAGGCCATCGCCGCCCACCAACTGCGCGCCTTCGTGATGGACCCGGTCATGGTCGCCGCCAGCGGCCATCGCCTTCTCGAGCCCGACGCCGAGGCCACGCTCGCGCGCCGCCTGCTCCCGCTGGCCGCTCTGGTGACGCCCAACCTGCACGAGGCGGGGCTTCTCACCGGCCAGGAGGTCGCATCGCTCGCGGCCATGAAGGCGGCGGCTCGGCACCTGGTCAAGATGGGGGCGGGCGCGGCTCTGGTGAAGGGCGGCCACCTGCCCTCCGGCGAGGCGGCGGACGTGTTCCGGGACGGGAACGAGGAGCGCATCTGGCGCCGCCCGCGCATCGCGACCCGTCAGGTACACGGCACCGGTTGCACTCTCTCCGCGGCCGTGGCGGCCGGTCTGGCGCGCGGAGCACCGCTCCCCCGGGCCGTGGACACAGCCATCGACTTCGTCGCGCGCGCGATCTCCTCCGCGCCCGGACTGGGGGCGGGGGGCGGCCCCATCAACCACTTCGCCGGGCCGCGGACGGACGGCGACTGAGCCGCGGGAGATCGCATCGAGGGTAGCCGGGATCCGGTGCAGCGCAGCCCCTGGCAAGGGGTGAGCGGCACCTCCGTGGGACGTTGCAAATCGACGAATGCAACAAATTGTTGCCTATGGAGTTTTGCAACACACTGCAGAGGGTCCCGGGAGGCGAAGTCCACTAGGCCGCGGCCGGAGTGAGTTTCAGGCCGCAAACGCGCCGCCCGCCAGCATCCCCCGGATCACCCGCTCCAGCACCGCACCCGCCTGGTTCCCCACCTCCAGAACCTCGTCATGCGAGATGGCGTCCGCGCCCTCCGCCCCCGGAGCCATCCCCACCCCGCACGCCATGTTGGTAACCATGGCGAAGGCCAGCACCCGCACGCCGCGGGCGCGCAGCGTGAGCACCTCGGGTACGACCGACATTCCCACCACGTCCCCGCCCATCCGCTCGACCATGCGGATCTCGGCGGGCGTCTCAAAGCTGGGGCCGAGCAGGGCCGCATAGGTGCCCCGCGCCAGACGCACGCCCAGCCGGGCCGCCTGCTCGAGCGCGGCCTTCTGCAACTCCCGGTCGTAGGGCGCGCTCATGTCGGGAAACGGGTCCGCGTCGCCCGCCTGCGCAGGCGGCGGCAGCGGCGTGCGCGCGAGCAGGTTGATGTGGTCGTCGATCACCATCAGGCCGCCCGGGCGCAGCCGCCGGTCCACCCCCCCCACCGCTGCCGTGACGACCGAACTCCGCACGCCCATCGCGGCCGCGATGCGGGCCGGGGCCGCGATCATCCACGGTGGGTGACCCTCGTAGAAGTGCAGCCGCCCGCACTGCACGACGACCGGCACGTCCGCGCAGCGCCCGAAAAGGAAGTGGCCCGCGTGACCCGCGACGCCCGCCGACGGGAGCCCGGGAATCTCCCCGAACGGCACGCTCTCCTCTACCTCTACCAGCCGTTCTAGCCCGCTGAGCCCGGAACCGAGCAGCAGATGCACGAGCGGAGCCCTGCGGATTCGCGCCCGCACCGCGGCCACCACCGCTTCGAAGTCGTCTCCGGGTCCCACGCCCGGCTTCAAGGGGTCACCTCCGGTCCCGGGCAGCCCGTTCCCACGCCCGGCGTCACAGGATCATCCCGGCCACGGTCGCCGTCATGAAGGCGGCCAGCGCCCCCCCGACCATCGCCCGCAGCCCGATGCGCGAAAGGTCCTGCCGTCGTGAAGGCGCCAGTCCGCCGATGCCGCCGAGCTGGATGGCGATGGAGGAGAAGTTGGCGAAGCCGCACAGCGCGTAGGTGGCGATCACCACCGACCGGGGATGCAGCGTGGAGCCCTCCCCGAGCAGGCCCGCCAGTTCGACGTAGGCCACGAACTCGTTGAGCGCCGTCTTGATCCCCATCAGCGAACCCACCTCCGCGGCGTCGGCCCAGGGCACTCCCATGAGCCAGGCCAGCGGTGCCAGGGCCAGCCCCAGAACGGACTGCAGGGTGAGGTCGGGCAGCCCGACCAGCCCTCCGGCCCATCCCATCAGCCCGTTGATCAGATAGACCAGCGCCACGAAGGCGAGCAGCATGGCACCCACGTTGAGGGCGAGGCGAAGCCCGTCCCCGGCCCCGCGCGCCGCCGCGTCGATGACGTTGACGTCCGGCTTTTCGACGCTCGTGACCAGGCGGCCCGCGGTCTCGGGCTCGCCGTCCTCCGGGTACATGAGCTTGGCCAACATCAGCGCGGCCGGGGCGGACATGACCGATGCGGCCATCAGGTGCCCGGCGATGTCCGGGAAATAGGAGATGAGAAAGCCGACGTACGCCGCCATCACCCCGCCCGCCACCGTGGCGAAGCCGGCGGTCATTACCGCGTTCAGCTCCGACATGGTCATCTTCTCGACGAAGGGCTTGATGAGGAGCGGCGCCTCGGTCTGGCCCACGAAAATGTTGCCGGCCGCGGAGAGGGTCTCGGCACCGGAAGTGCGCATGGTGCGCTGCATGACCCAGGCCATTCCCCGCACCACGAACTGCATCACCCCCAGGTGATAGAGCACCGTCATGAGGGAGGCCAGGAAGATGATCGTGGGCAGCACGGTGAAGGCGACGTAGGCCCCCGGATTCGCGACCTGTCCGGGGATCGGGTTGAAGTCGCCGTTGCCGGGTTCGCCGGTGCCGATGGGGATGTTGTTGTCGACCAGGTTGCCGAAGATGAAGCGCGCTCCCTCGAGCGTGTACCCGAGCAGCCCCACCACAACCGTGTTGGCCCCCTGGAAGATCGCCAGCCCGACGGCGGTCTTGAGGATGAAGAAGGCGAAGACCAGCTGGAGCGAGACGCCCCAGGCCACGACCCGCCACGGTATGGCGGCCCGGTTGACGCTGAAGACCCACGCGAGCCCGCCCAGCGCCAGCATGCCGAGCAGCGACCTCAGGCGCTCCGGAAACGAGGTGTCCAGTCCCTCCGAGGCGATCGATATCCCGAGTCCCGGACCCTGCTGGACCGTGGCCGCCTCCGCCGCCGCCGGCACGTCCTCTGCCCCGCCCGCGCCCGGCGACGCAGCGGCCAGGCCGGCTCCGACAAGAAGCAGGCACACCACCCACAGTATCCGGAGCGCGGGTCCGGGAACGGCTCGAGGTCCGGCAGACGGCCGGGTCATGGCACCACCCGGGCGTCGGACTTCATCGCGGCGACAGAGGCACCCGGACGACGGGAGACGAAAGGCGTGAAAGACATGTCGGATCCGTGGGCTGTTTGGTGGCACAAGGCGCAAGGGCGAGGCTCATGATAACCCGACCGCCCAAAAACCGCCCCGACCCGCCTGGAAAGTCTGCCATTCTGTCAGGTCCCGGCGGAAAAGTCTGCCATTTTGTCAGGTCTCCGGCCCGGTACGGGGGCACGAACGTTGCTCCAGACCCGGCGACACCCCGTAAACCGGGGACTCACAACCATCCAAGGAGCACAGATGAGCAAGGTCATCGGCATCGACCTGGGGACGACCAACTCGGTGGTCGCGGTCATGGAGGGCGGCGAACCGGTCGTAATCCCCAGCGCGGAGGGCGGGCGCACGACGCCGTCGGTGGTGGCATTCACCAAGGACGGAGAGCGTCTGGTCGGCCAGGTGGCCCGCCGGCAGGCGATCACCAACCCGAAGAACACCATCTTCTCCATCAAGCGCTTCATGGGCCGCAAGTCCTCGGAGGTCAGCGAGGAGCGCAAGCTGGTCCCGTACGAGGTCACCAGCGACGCCGGGGGGCGGGTGCAGGTCCGGATCCCCAATGCCGACAAGACCTTCAACCCCCCGGAGATCTCCGCGCTCATCCTCCAGAAGATGAAGCAGACCGCGGAGGACTACCTCGGCCAGAAGGTCAGCCAGGCGGTCATCACCGTCCCCGCCTACTTCAATGACGCCCAGCGCCAGGCCACCAAGGACGCCGGCAAGATCGCGGGGCTCGAGGTGCGCCGCATCATCAACGAGCCCACGGCGGCGGCGCTCGCCTACGGGCTGGACAAGAAGAAGGACGAGAAGATCGCGGTCTTCGACCTGGGCGGCGGGACCTACGACATCTCGATCCTCGAACTCGGTGACGGCGTCTTCGAGGTGAAGGCCACCAACGGCGACACCCACCTGGGCGGCGACGACATCGACCAGGTGATCATCGACTGGCTGGTGACGGAGTTCAAGAAGGAGCAGGGCATCGACCTGTCGAAGGATTCCATGGCGCTGCAGCGGCTCAAGGAGGCCGCCGAGAAGGCCAAGATGGAGCTCTCCTCGACGATGCAGTCGGACATCAACCTGCCGTTCATCACGGCAACGCAGGAAGGCCCCAAGCATCTGAACTACTCGCTCACGCGCGCACGCTTCGAGCAGTTGGCGGACGCCCTGCTGCAGCGCACCATCCCGCCGATGAAGGCCGCGCTCAAGGACGCCGGCCTGACCCCCGACGACATCGACGAGGTCATCCTGGTGGGAGGCTCGACACGCATCCCGAAGATCCAGGAGATCGTGCGCGGGTTCTTCGGCAAGGATCCGCACAAGGGCGTGAACCCCGACGAGGTGGTGGGCATCGGCGCGTCCATCCAGGGCGGCGTGCTGGCCGGCGAGGTCAAGGACGTGCTCCTGCTGGACGTCATTCCCCTGTCGCTCGGGATCGAGACCCTGGGCGGGATCATGACGCCGCTGATCGAGCGAAACACCACCATCCCGACGCGCAAGTCGGAGGTGTTCTCGACCGCGCAGGACAACCAGACCACGGTGGAGATCCACGTGCTGCAGGGCGAGCGCAAGATGGCGCTGGACAACAAGACCATCGGCAAGTTCCAGCTCACCGGCATTCCCCCCGCGCCGCGCGGCATGCCGCAGGTGGAGGTGACCTTCGACATCGACGCCAACGGCATCCTGAACGTCTCCGCGAAGGACCGCGCCACCGGCAAGGAGCAGAAGATCCGCATCGAGGCCTCGAGCGGGCTCTCCGACGCCGAGATCGACCGCATGGTGCGCGACGCCGAGAAGCACGCCCGCGAGGACGAGGAGCAGAAGGAGAAGATCGAGGCGCGCAACCACCTCGACTCCCTGGTCTACCAGGTGGAGAAGGACACTGGCGAGTGGGGCGACAAGGTGGGCGAGGCGACGCGCGAGCGGCTCGACGAGGCGCTCTCGAAGGCGAAGGACGCGCTCAAGGGCGACGAGCTGGCGACGCTCAACTCGGCCCGCGACGAGCTCATGCAGGCGTTCAGCGCGGCCGGCCAGGAGATGTACCAGGCGCAGGCCGCCGAAGCCGGCGCGGCCGAGGATGCCTCGGACGAGGATACCGGGGACGGAACCGGCAACGGGGCGGCCGAGGACGATGACGTCATGGAGGCCGACTACGAGATCGTCGACGAGGAGAAGTAACAGGCCCCTCGGCGACTCCGTGGCGCGCCGCGCGGGACCATGTCCCCGCCGCGGGACAACTCTGGCGCGGCGCGGCGCATCGAAAGGGCGCACACGGACAAGGAGAAACCGGTGGCACGGGGATGGGTAGCAGCAGTCAGCATCCCTCGCGCCGGCTGCAGCGATACCACAGGAGGCCAGGCATGTTCGATCCCCTGAGAATCAAGATGAGAGTGCTCTTCTACGTCGCCCTCGCGTTCCTGGTCGGCGTGGGCGTCGCCTCGGGGATGGGATGGACGCAGGACGCGGTCGCAACCCCCGCGATCTCGGTCGCCCCCCAGGTCCCCGCGGAGGCGGTTCAGCCGGCGCGCGACCTGAGCGAATCCTTTGTACGAGTGGCCGAGGTGGTCACGCCCGCGGTCGTAAGCATCACGACCCGCCGCATGGTGCGGTCGGCCGCCAACGACCCCTTCCGCAACTGGTTCGGGACGCCGGACCCCGAGCCGCGCGGCGGCAGCGGCAGCGGGTTCCTGGTCTCGGACGACGGTTACATCCTGACCAACAACCACGTCGTGGAGGACGCCGACGAGATTACGGTCCAGCTGGAGGACCGGCGCACCTTCGAGGCGACCCTGATCGGCGGTGATCCCACCACCGACGTCGCGGTGATCAAGGTCGGCGCAAGCGATTTGCCGATCCTCAGCCTGGGCGACTCCGACGGCGTGCGCGTGGGCGAGTGGGTGCTGGCGGTGGGCAATCCCGGCATTCGGGGAGCCGGGGGGGCGGCCTCCTTCAACCACACGGTCACGGCGGGAATTGTCAGCTTCAAGGGCCGCCCGCTGGGCATCATCGGCAACGAGCTGCGCAGCGACCCCGAGTCCCAGGAAGCCGCCCAGTACGCGATCGAGGACTTCATCCAGACCGACGCGGTCATCAACCCCGGGAATTCCGGGGGCCCCATGGTCAACCTCGACGGGCAGGTGATCGGCATCAATTCCGCGATCGCCAGCGGGGACGGCTACTACCAGGGATACGGCTTCGCGATTCCAATCAGCCTTGCCCGCAGGGTGATGGAGGATCTCATCGAATACCGCGCGGTGCGGCGCGCCTTCCTGGGCGTGCAGATCGGCCCGGTGGGACCCGAGGACGCCGAAGTCTACCAGCTGCCCGAGGTGAGCGGCGCGCTGGTTCAGGACGTCACCGGCACGCCGGCCGAGGAAGCGGGGCTGCAGCCGCAGGACGTGATCGTCGCCATCGACGACGACCCCGTCGGCTACTCGAACCAGTTGCAGCAACTGGTAGCGCGCAAGCGGCCGGGAGACCGGGTGAGCATCGCATATTACCGCGATGGCCAGCGGCAGGAGACGGAGGTTCAGCTGGGTGAGTCCCCGCTCAACGAAACCGCCACCGCGGCTGCGCCCGAGCCGACGACGCGTGCCGAGGAGAGGCTGGGAATCGAGGTTTTGGACAACAGCCCGGAGGTGGCCCGGCGAAATCAGTTCCGCATCGACGAGGGCGTGCTCATCAGCGGCGTCACCCGCATGGGTCCCGCCGCCCGGCGCGGCGTCCGGGCCGGCGAGCTGCTGGTAGGCATCAACCGGCGGCAGGTGGAATCCGCGGACGAAGTCACGGAGTTGCTGGCCGAGGTGGAGCCCGGCGAAATCGTCACGCTGGTCCTGGCCAATCCGATGAACGGCAGGCAGCGCTTCATCAACATCCGCATGCCGGAGTGACCGGTTCCGGGGGAACCGCTAGTTTGTACCAGCTTCGGGGATGCCGCGGGGGAGAACTCCGCCCGGACCCGGGCTTTCCGCGAAAGTGGCGGAACTGGTAGACGCGCGGGATTTAGGATCCCGTGGCCCCGGGCCGTGGGGGTTCGAGTCCCCCCTTTCGCATCCTGTCCGCGGAGTCGCACTTCGCTCGCCGAAGCGAACCCCTGACACAGCCATGACGAGCCTCGACCCTTGACCATCGATCCCTCGCGCCTGCGCGTATCCGTTACCGAAGGCGAACGCTGGCGGCGGGACCTCGCCATCACCGTTCCCGCCGACATCGTCGGGCGCGAGCGAGCGCGCGTCATGGGCAGCGTCTCGGGCCGGGCACGCATGCCGGGCTTCCGCAAGGGCAGGATTCCGGCGAGGGTGCTCGAGCAGCGCTACGGGCCCGCCGTCGAGCAGGAAACGCTGGAGACGCTCCTGAACGAGGCGACCCGGGCGGCCATCCGGAGCGAGCAGCTGCGGCCCATCAGCGATCCCGAAGTGGGCGCGGTGCGGAGCGAACCGGGCGAGGACCTCTTCTTCGAGATCTCGTTCGACGTCGAGCCCCGGATCGAGATCGAGCGCAGCGGCGGGTTCGTGGTGGAGAGGCCGGCGGTGGAGGTCGGTGACGCGGAAGTCGACGCGGTCCTGCTACGCCTGCGCCAGCAGAACGGCGCCTGGCGCCCGCTGGAGGACGGGTTCCCGGACGCGGGCAACGCGGTCGGAGTGAACATCCTGCAACTGGACCGCGAGGACGCCGAAGCGAGGGACTACGAGTTCATTCTGGGCGAGGGCGACGCGATTCCGGATGTGGAGCGCGCAATCGAACAACTGGAAGTGGGAACGGAGGGAGACTTCGTGGTCCGGTTCCCCGACGACTTTCCCAACGAGGAGCGGCGGGGCGAGGAAGAGCGCCTGCGCATCCGGCTCGTCAGCCGAAAGGTTCTCGACCTTCCGGAACTGGACGACGACTTCGCGGCCAGCCTTGACTTCGCCAACCTCGACGATCTTCAGGACAAGGTCCGGGCGGACCTGGAGCAGAACGCCGCAGGTCAGGCGGAACAGGTGGTCCGGGCACGCCTCATGGAGTTTGTGCTGGAGGCGAACGCCTTCGACGCGCCCGGCTCCATGGTCGACCGGTACCTGGAGGCGGTGGCAGGCGAAGGACCCGAGGACGCGCCGCCCGAGAAGGTGGAGGAGATGAAGGCCGCCGTCCGTCCGCGCGCGGAAAGGGCGGTTCGCACCATGCTGGCGGTGGAGAGCCTGGCCCGGGCCAACGACCTGGTCGCCAGCCCGCTCGAAGTGTCGGAGCGGGTCGGCGAGATCGCGCGCAGGAACGCCGTGCAGCCGGAGACGGTGGAGGCCCAGTTGCGCCGAAACGGGCGCATGGAGTCGCTGGAGCGAGAGATCACCGAAGGGAAGGTGTTCGAGTTTCTGAAGCAGCAGTCCGAGATCATCCATGCCGGCTGAGCCGGACCAACGGAGAACGAAAACCCGATGCCTATTTTTCCTCCGTACGTCATCGAGCGGACGAGCCGCGGAGAACGAAGCTACGACATCTTCAGCCGCCTGCTGATGGACCGGATCGTCTTCCTGGGCTCACATATCGACGACAATGTGGCCAATGTCATTCTGGCTCAGCTTCTCTTTCTGGACGCGGAGGATCCCGAGCGGGACATCTATCTGTACATCAATTCACCCGGCGGGAGCGTCTACGCCGGACTCGCCATTTTCGACACCATGCAGCACCTGCGGGCGCCGGTCTCCACCTACTGCGTTGGCATGGCGGCTTCGATGGCTGCGATCCTGGTGGCCGCGGGAGCGCCCGGCAAGCGCAGCGCCCTGCCCAACTCGCGCATCATGATCCATCAGCCGTCCACGGGGGCGCAGGGCACGGCGGCCGACATCGAGATCGCCGCCCGCGAAGTGCTCGACATTCGTGAGCGGCTCAACGGCATCCTCGCCGACTGCACCGGGCAGCCGATGGACAAGATCGCGCAGGACGTGGACCGCGACCGCTTCATGAGCCCCGACGAGGCGCGCGAATATGGCCTGATCGACCGGGTGCTGGTGGGCCGGGAAGAAGAAGCCGCCAGGGAGGTGCGCCTTGAGGAATAGCAGTCCGTGGATGAATCCACGCGAGCATCGAGAGCAGCGAGGCGCCGGGCTGGCAAGGTGGAAGGGTCGCGCATCACGGCAAGAAATCACGTAAGTTCAATCAGGACTGCACGATCTGCCATTCTTGCCGCAACACGGACACATGGTCGCACCCTATCCATTCGCGGGAGAATCATCGTCAATTGGCGGGACCCAAGCACCCCCGCCCGATTGGCTTCCGACGACCGGCTACAGGCCAACAGAGGGAATTCCCTACGGCAAGACTAGTTCGCGGATCGTGGGCAGCATTTCGGTTTCGAGAGTAGCAATCGTGTTACCGGACGCAGCGATTCGACGCGCTGCCGCAGGGAGGCGAATGCTGTACAGGTAGTCACCGTTCTCATAGACGTCGATTACGTCTGCCACCCATTCATCGTCCGTCTGCCGAGCCGACAGGATAAGAATGCGATCGCCTTCGACCGCGATGCTGCGTGCCAGCCTCACTTGTCCGGGCGCCAACCGCGAGGCCGCCATGCCGTCGATCTCAAAATGGATAATCTCGGGCTCGTCAGCCGTCGCGACCGCCTCCAACTCCTGCACGTCAGGTGAGCCGCTTTCCGGGCTGCCAGCCAGAATCCTGCCTGTGAACTGAAAGACCGCAGCGAAGTTGCCTGACTTGGCATCACCATCCACGCGGTAATCAGCCGCCATGTACGTCAGATCCCCTACCCACGTCGGTCCCCCGATCGTGGCACGATGCCGTCCGTCAGCCGAAAAAACAGCCGCAAGGCCGTTCTCCGTCCTGCTCAGACCGAGCACGAAGCCATCGGGGAGCACGGCCATTCGGTAGGGAACGTCAAAGCTGTAAGGCGCTTCCGATGCTGCCAGGGCATCTGCAACATTGATCACTCGCCCCTGAGATCCATCAGGCCCGACGACGTAGACGCGCCGGTTGTCGGCATCAAGCACCCAAACCGAATCCGCCGGTCCCATCGCGATGTCGGTCACGCCCGCGAACTCCCACGGACCTTGACCGGAACGTCCTAGCTCCCACCGCAACTGGCCCGTGGCGCGGTCGACAGCCTTCAGGGACTCATCGCCCCTGTCAAACACGACGACGATGTTGCGACCCATGTCGACCGAACTGGGCTGAAGAAGGAACGAGTCCATTTCTCCTGCGACCAGCACGCGACTGTCAGTAGGCTCCACCCATGTGCGGGCAACTTGGCCTGACAGCCGCGGAGAATGGAAGGAAACCAGCAGCAGGGCTGTCAGGACTAGAGCCGCACGGCCCACCGCGCTAACCACCGACGGTCCTCGCCGTTCTGGGCAGATAGCGCTTGAGCGTTTGCAGGCCCTCAAGGCTGATGGAGGCATAGCGCAAACCACGCTTGTAGATGAACAGGGTCGGGTTGGGAATCGATTCTCGGATCAAGGCATCGGACCAGTAGCCGTCGGCATCTTCCACGACCGGGAAAGTGACCCCGAGTCCTCGTAGCAGGACATCGAGGTCGTCTCCCTTGGGGAGTGGACCGATCATGATTCCTCGAACCGTAACGGCTTCCGCGCTTGCCAGCTCGTTCAGTTCCTCGATGATCTCGATCGGCAGCTGACAATCGAGCGGTCGGAAGACCAGCGTGAGATCAAGGAACCCTGGGTCCTCGGAAGTCAAGAGAGACGCCAAAGGCGATGGGGCGGGATTCACCCGCCCCATGCCCACGGCGCCGATCACGATCAGCGTGCCGAGTACAGCAAGCCCGGGTACGCCGGGCCACGCTGCACTCCGCACTAGTTCTCGTCGTCCCAGCAGGTGACCGGGCCGATGGTCATGCACTTCTCCTCGCCGGAGTGGCAGCCCCAATCGTCGCAGATGCCCCCGGAGACGCTGGGCTGGGCGCTCGTAGTCGAGCCCCAGACGAGAGCGAGGGCCAGCGCGAGGGCGCCGACCACAACGCTGCGAGAGACGACGACCCGCCGATTGGATGTGGATGCTGGGTTAGGGAAGCGGTTCATGAGGGATCTCCTCTGGTGGTGAGATGGTGGTTGATTGGCCAAGCCCCCACAGTGGGACTCGACTCGGTGCGGTCCAGGTTGCCCGAAAGGGCGGTCTGGACGAAGCGACCGAAAGATGGATATCTGGGCTCGGATGTCAAGGCCGTGGATCTTATTGCCCAATGGGAACGAACGGAGGCGACGCTTTTCGGTCGCTGGCGATGTGGCCCAACATGCCACCGACCTCGCTGAACGTCCTGGAACGTTCCCGGACTGTAGGTCTTTTCCGACAGGTTGACGGGCGTGCGGAAGGGCTTTCAGCGTTCGGGCATGGAGACGCTGCAAGAGTACTTCAGCACACGGGTTGGCGCGTTCCTCGACCGCACGGAACTGAGTCGGACGAGGTTCGGCAGGATGGCGCTGGGCGACCCGAACCTGATGCGCCAGATCGATGGTGGCCGCTCGCTCACGCTCAGGACGGCGGACCGCGTTCTGGCGTTCATCGCCGGGTTTGGCCGGGAGCCGGACGGCCCACCCAATCCCTCCAAGCGTACCCGATACCGGAGACCTGCATCGAGAGCGAAGAGAATGACGAGGAACAGAGCGATGAGCGAACACCAGACGCAACCGAGAACGACTTCCCAGATCCGCTTCGTTCGGCTGCGGGAGGTGATGGCCCGCACGGGCCTTTCGCGGAGCACGATCTATGTAATGATGGCCGAGGGCCGGTTCCCCAAGCCGGTCCCGTTGGGCGAGCGGTCCGTGGGCTGGATCGAGTCGGAACTGGAGGAGTGGTTGCGCGACCGGATCGCGGCGCGATGACCGCCCTTCTCGAAGAACGAGCCAAGGCTCTGAAGCCGTTCGGTTGGAAGGGCCGCAAGGCCGAGTGGATCGCGCTGGTGTGCCTGCACAGCGGGGTGTTCACCCGCACGCAGGCGACGGCGTTCCTGAAGACGCACCACGAACGGGCGCGGCGCATGGTGCATGCGCTGATCGCGCAGGGGCTGGCGGCCGAGGAGACCGTTCCGCGCGTCCGGGGGATCGGCCGCGTCTGCCGGATCTACGCCCGGAGCCTCTACCGCGCGCTGGGGGCGGAGCACATCCGCCACCGCAGGACCGCCTCCCCGGTCGTGCTCATGCGCCGCCTGCTGTCGCTCGAACACGTGATCGAGCATCCGGACCTGCCGTGGCTTCCGACCGAGGCGGAGAAGGTCGCCGCGTTCGACGCGCTCGGGATCGACCGGGAGCTCCTGCCCGTCCGGGTGTACCGGGGCGCAGCCGGAACCACGCGCCGCTACTTCCACGTCAAGCTGCCCGTCGCGCTGGACTCCGAGCGCGCCGTGTTCGTCTACGCCGATCCGGGCCACGACACCGCGACGGCGCTCCGGTCGTGGGGCAGAGCGCACCGGGGTCTCTGGCGGGCGCTCGCGAAGTTGGGCCGGTCCGTCGAGGCGGTGGTGGTCGCCCGCACGTCGCGGCAGACCCAGCGGGCCAGGAAGGTGATGCGGTACTGGACCGAAGGCTCCGGCACCGCCGAGCCCGATCCGATGGTGGGCATCGAGCTTGCCCGGATCGAACGCGCGATCATCGAGGGTTCCGTCGAGGTGCTCGACGAATACGGCGGACTGCAAGCCGCCATGCAGAAGAGCGTGGAACTGGAGAAGGAGGCGCAGCGGGGGCGTCGGATCGCCACGATCCACCGCGCCAGCGCTTGGCGCACGGATCGCCTTCAGGGAGTGCGCTACCTGTGAGCGGAGGGCGTCCCACGACCGTACTCGACCGCGCATTCGACACGGGGGTCCGATGCGCACTTCCGCTGTCCGGCGATGCGCAGCGGGGCTGCGGCGGAAGCCCCCGCCCGGAAACGTCTTGCGGCTTCGCGGCCCGGGTGCCCGGTGGCACACGGGCCGCTCTTGCCGTGGCGGTAGCGACCCCCATCGCCGAGGACTCGGCACGGGTTCGGGGGCAGGTGTGTTTGCGCACCCCTGCCCCCGATCCCTCGGGGTCGCTACCGCAGCATCAATCCCTACGGGAAGGTTGACTTCACGATGAGACTCGGCACGCTCGTCATCATCGGATCGGCCGTCGGCGCGGCGGCCGGACGCGCCATCGGCGCGCCGTTCCCCGGCTTGGGGGAGAACCCCTACCTCGACCTGATCGCCCACAACGATCCGGGCATCCACACGGCGATCCGCGTCTGGTATCACGCGGCACCGGCCGCGGCCGTCATCCTCGCCGGAAACCTCTGCCTCGCGGTCTGGAGGGTCTGGTTCCAGCCGCTCGTGCGGATCGTCCGCCGGGGCAGGCTGCCCCGGTGGCCGACCTCGCCAAACGACGACACCCCCTCGCTCGTCGTCGGGGAGCTGCACCATCCCACCGTTCCGCGCCCGAGCGAGCGGCCATCGTGGCTCGTCATCCCCGAAAAGGGACTCTACACCGGCGTGCTCGTCGTCGGGGCCGTCGGCACCGGCAAGACCACCGCCTGCATGTACCCGTTCGCCCGCCAGCTGCTTCACTGGCGGGCCGACGACCCCAAGCGCCGCGCGGGCGCGCTCGTGCTCGAAGTCAAAGGGGACTTCTGCCACCAGGTCAGGAGCATCCTCGACGAAACCGGACGCGGCGACGACTACCTCGAAATCGGGCTCGGCGGCTCGTGGCAGTGGAATCCGCTCGACGATCCGCTCCTCGACTCGTACTCGCTGGCCTACGGCGTGGCCTCCCTCATCAACCAGCTATTCGGCAAGTCCCGAGAACCGTTCTGGCAACAGGCGTACACGAACCTCGTCCGGTGGATCATCGAGCTTCACAGGCTCCTGCCGGTCGGCTGGGTGACGCTGCGCGACGTGTACCGCTGCACGGTGGACGCGGAGTTGTTCGCCGACAAGATCGGGGAGGCCAAGGCGATGGCCGACCGGGTGTGCCCGCAGCGCGCCGTGATCGCCAACACGGATCTCGCCGAGCACAAGGAAGCACTCGGAGGCTGGGCTTGGAAGCCGGTCCCCGGCACGGCCAGCGCGGCATGCCGCCTCGACGCCGACCTTCGGAAACGGCTCGCCGACAGGAAGATCGAATTCACGACCGAAGCGGACGGGACCGGCGCGGGCGGCGAGTTCCGTGAGCAGGTCGAGGCCGTCGAGCGGTGGTACCGGAAGGACTGGATGGCGCTGGACGCGAAGCTCCGCACCTCGATCGTCGAGGGGATCAGCGTGTTCCTCTCCCTGTTCGACCAGCCGGACGTGGCCGGAGTGTTCTGTCCCCCACCGCCCGATTCCCCGCACCCGGATGAGGCCGAGCCGGACCGGGACGATGTAGCCATCCCGCCCTTGCCGGGGCTCCGCCGCAGGCTGCCGCCGCTCGCCGAACTGATCGAGGACGGCAAGGTGCTGGCGCTCAACATGCCAGCCGGGGCGAACCCGGCGCTCGCCCGCGCCATCGGTGTGCTGCTCAAGAACGCGTGGATGCAGGCGCTGCTCCGGCGTCCGGCGGAGGCCGCCCGCCGTCCCGAGCGCCACATGCGGCCCGCTGTGTTCATCTGCGACGAGTATCAGGCGTTTGCCACCGTTGGGCAGGACGATCCATCCGGCGACGAGAAGGCGTTCGCGCTCACGCGGCAGTGCCGCTGTATCCCCATCGTCGCCACGCAGTCGCTGTCCTCGCTCCGCTCCGTGCTCCCCTCGGGAGAGGCGTGGCGCACGCTCGTCCAGACGCTCCGCACCCGGATCTTCCTGTCGCTGTCCGACGAGTCGTCGGCGCGGATCGCGTCCGAGATGTGCGGCTCCGTCATGAAGACCCAGCCCTCCTACACGTTCACCGAGACCACGGGAAGGCCCGAGTTCTCGCTGCTGTCGGGCCGCGCCGGGGGCGGACGCGGCACCATAGGCGCGAGCAAGTCGTTCCAGCGGAGCATGCAGCCCGTGTTCACCCCCCGCGAGTTCACGCTGCTCGACAACTATCAGGCGATCTGCCTGCCCTACGACGGCGTCAAGTCGCTCCCGGCCACCCGCGTCTACCTGAAGCCCCACTACCTGCCGAGGGACAAAGGCTATTGGCGGCTGAGGAAGGAGGGCCGGATATGAAGCGCGATCCGACCGGCCGGGTAGCCGTCGAGAGCCGCCCCGGCGATTGGTGGACGGCCAAGCCCACCGTGCCGGACGATCCGGCACTGGTCAGGACGCCTCGCGCGCGCGAGATTACAAATGCGCAGATCGTGCAGTCCATCATCCCGAGAGGAATCGAATGATGGCACGCACGAAACGTGTCCGGCGCGGATACAGCGCCGGCGAATGGGGCAGGAACCGGGTCAGGGTGTTTCCGGACCCGAAAACCGGGCTCTACCAGATCGAGTGGCGAGAGAACGGGCGCAGGCTGAGCCGATCGCTGAAGCACCGCGATTGGCGGCGCGCGAAGCGGCAGGCGGACGAAGCCGCCGCGGGCTTCGCGGTGCATCAGCCCAACGGCAGGAAGGACGCCGAGCCCGAGCCGCTCACGCTGGAACGGCTTTTTGAAATCTACGGGGAAGAGGTGACGCCCACGAAGGGCGAGCACACCCGGCAGCACGACCGGACCACGATGGAGATGTTCCTCCGGTTCCTCGGTCGGGACCGCGATCCGGCGACGCTGTCGCAACGAGACTGGGACCGGTTCATCCGGGCCAGGAGGGAGGGCAGGGTCGGCCCGAGCGGGAGGCCGGTATCCGACCGGACGGTCGAATACGACCTCAAGCTCCTGATCGCGATCTTCAACTGGGCCGCGAAGTCCAGAGACGAGCGCGGAAGGCTGCTGCTCGACAGAAACCCGCTCAGAGGGCTGAGGACGCCCAGAGAGAAGAACCCGACCCGGGTCGTCCTCGACGAGGACGAGTACCAAGCGCTTCTCGGGGTGTCCCGCAAGGTGGACTGGCGGTTCCACGTCGCGCTCGTGCTGGCGCATGAAACCGGCCACCGGATCGGCGCCATCCGAAAGCTCCGCTGGGCCGACATCGACTTCGATGCCGGAATCGTCCGGTGGAGAGCCGAGTACGAGAAGACGGGTTACGAGCACACGACGCCCGTCACCGCCGACGCGCTGGCCGCACTCGGCGAGGCGCGAGGAAGGAGGGTCCGGGGCGGCGACGCTCCGGTTCTGCCCGCGCCCGGTAATCCTTCGGTATCCGTTGGATCGTCGCAGGTGCGTTCGTGGTGGGCCAAGGCCCAGAAGCTCGCCGGGCTGGAACCCAAGCGCGGCAGGGGTTGGCACTCGCTGAGGAGGAAGTTCGCGACCGACCTCATGGACCAGCCGCTCAAGGTGCTCTGCGACCTCGGCGGTTGGAAGACGGCGAAGACGGTCCTACGTTGTTACCAGCAAGCCGACGAGGGACAGCTTCGGAAGGCGCTGGACGCCCGCCGCCGTGGCGCGCTCGCGAAGTAGCAAGTAGCGGGAGCCAACCAGAGGGAATCAGACCCCGCCACGCATGCAAACACAACCACCTCAATCAGATGCGAAGCTGCCGCCCGTTGCCGGGCTGGCAAGGCGCTTTGAAGGCCGCATGGCAGCACCCGCATAGCCGAGCAGACGCGTGCCCACGACCAGCGACAAGTTCCCCCGCTGCAGCTTCTGCGGAAAGACCAAGGACTCGGTCAAGAAGTTCATCTCCGGGCCTCAGGTCTACATCTGCAACGAGTGCATCTCGCTCTGTAACGAGATTCTCGCGGAAGAGGAGGAGCGCGAGGCGGTGTCCGTGGTGGTGCCCACCATGGTGCCCGCGGAGATCAAGGCAGCCCTCGACCAGTACGTCATCGGGCAGGAGGAGGCCAAGAGGGCACTCGCCGTCGCCGTCTACAACCACTACAAGCGCGTCAACCACCAGGGGCAGATCGACGACGTCGAGATCGACAAGGCGAACATCCTCCTGGTCGGGCCCACGGGCGTGGGCAAGACGCTGCTGGCGCAGACGCTCGCGCGCATCCTGAAGGTGCCCTTCACCATCGCCGACGCCACCACGCTGACCGAGGCGGGCTATGTGGGCGAGGACGTCGAGAACATCCTGGTGCGCCTGCTTCAGGCCAGCGACTTCAACATCACGGCCTGCGAGCGCGGGATCGTCTACGTCGACGAGCTCGACAAGATCGCGCGCAAGTCGGAGAACCCGTCGATCACCCGGGACGTCTCGGGCGAGGGTGTGCAGCAGGCGCTGCTGAAGATCCTCGAAGGCACCGTCGCCAGCGTGCCCCCCCAGGGCGGACGCAAGCATCCGCAGCAGGAGTACCTGCAGGTCGATACCCGCAACATCCTCTTCATCTGCGGCGGCGCCTTCGACGGGCTGGAGGAAATCGTCGAGCAGCGCATCGGCCAGCGGCGCATCGGCTTCGGCAAGAGCTCCCCGGAGGGCACCGGCGACTACCGCAACCGCGACGACCTGGTCAGGCTGGTCGAGCCCGAGGATCTGCAGCGCTACGGGCTCATCCCCGAGCTGGTGGGGCGGCTGCCGGTCTCGGTAGGCCTCTCGGAACTCGACGAGGCCGACCTGGTGCGGATCCTCGAGGAGCCCAGGAACGCCCTGGTCAAGCAGTACCGAAAGATGTTCGAGCTGGAGGACGTGGGGATCACATTCGATCGCCAGGCACTGCGCGAGGTGGCGAAGAAGGCTGCCGACCGGGGCACGGGAGCGCGGGGGCTGAGGGCGGTGCTCGAGGAGGTGATGCAGGACGTGATGTTCGAGGTACCGTCGCGGCACGACGTGCGCGAGATTGTGATCACGGTCGAATCGGTCACCTCGGGGACCCCTCCCCTGCTGGTGCTCGAAGGGGAGCGGCAGAAGAAGGAGGCCTGAGGGCGCACCCGCGAGAGCCCATGATCATTCGCAGCGTCGAGTTCGCGGGCAGCCACGTCGATCCCGGCGTGTCGATCGCACCCGAGCTTCCCCACGTCGCCTTCTGGGGCCGTTCCAACGTGGGCAAGTCATCGCTCATCAACGTCCTCCTCCGCCGCACGCGCAAGAAGGTGGCGCGCGTGTCGGCGCGCCCGGGGAAGACCCAGACCCTCAACTTCTACATCGTCAACCGCCGCTTCGTGCTGGTTGATCTTCCGGGCTTCGGTTACGCGAAGGTGTCGCGCACGCTGCGCGAGAGCTGGCAGCGGCTGGTGCGCGACTACCTGAAGCGAAGCCGCGAGCTGGCCGGGGTGGTGCTCCTGATCGACGCCCGCCGCGATGCGGCGCCCGCGGACCTCGCCGCGGTCGAGTTGCTGGGTGAGGTCGGCTTGCCCGCCCTGATCGTAGTCACCAAGATCGACAAGACGCGAAAGAGCGCCCGGGAGCAGCGGATCGCGCGCCTGCGCGAGCAGCTTGCGGTGTCGAAGGACCAGTTGGTGGTGTCGTCTGCGCGCACCGGCGAGGGGCGGGACGAACTCCTGGGCGCGATCGGGGGTCTGCTGGAGGCCGGCGGCTGAGGTCCGCGGCGGGCGGACGCCCACATGGGCTCACGGCAGGAGGACGATCCATGCGCGACCGGGATTACTTGACCATCGCCCGCCGCTGGATCCTGGCGCTGGCGTGCCTTGTCGTGCCAGTGGCGCCGGCCGCCGCGCAGGAGCCCGAGGAGGAAGACCTGGTTCCGGCCGGGTTCGGGACTCTTCTGCAGGACGAGGTCTCGCTTTCGCTCCGCTCCGGGGATCTGCTGATCAAGGCCACCCCGCTGGCCGAGGAGGTGACGCGGCTCACCGCGCCCGACACCCACGCGCGCCTCTCGGCACTGGCCGGCGCGCACCGCGAGACGCTCGAATTCCAGACGCGCTCGACCGACCCGGTGCTCTTCCTGGTGTCGGTGTTCAGCTACCAGCCCGACGTCACCTATCAGCCCGAAGACATCAACATCGTCAACCAGGGGATCCGCGAGCGGCCGCTGGCCATTCAGGCGATCACCCCGGGATGGGGCGTGCAGCGGCTGGACCAGCAGGAAACGCAGATGGCGATCTACGCCTTCAGCCCCTTCATCAACCTGGATCTCGATCTTGAGATCGAGTACAGGGACGCGCGCAACGCCGGCTGGCAGCGGATTCTGACCGTGCTGGAGGCGGAGCGTGCGAAGGTGCGGGCGCGGGCGGGGGGCAGGTAGCCCTGGCCCGATTGGGCCGGAGCCACAGCGGGGTGGTGGTACGGGCGCGGTGGTGACGCCACGCGGTCAGCGGCGCTACTCGAGGCCGTAGCGGCGGATCTTGCGGTACAGGGTTCGTTCGGCGATGCCGAGCAGGCGCGCCGCGTGCCGGCGGCTGCCGTCGACCTCGTCGAGCGCGGCCAGGATGGCCTGCCGCTCAATGTCCTCCAGGGTCATGCCCGGCTGAAGGACGATGCCGCCGGGGATGGCCCGGGGGGGCCTGTGGGGGTTAT
>VXNP01000144.1 GCA_009840525.1 Gammaproteobacteria bacterium | reverse complement strand
CCGGGTAGCGACGTCGGGAAGGGATAACCGCTGAAAGCATCTAAGTGGGAAGCCCACCTCAAGATGAGCACTCCCAGGGCGTGAAGCCCTCGGAAGGGCCGTGCGAGACGAGCACGTTGATAGGCGGCAGGTGGAAGCATGGCGACATGTGCAGCCGAGCCGTACTAAGTGCCCGAGAGGCTTGACCAGCATGACTCGCATCGAGTTGAACTCCCGTGATCGGGAGTTCACTGGAAGGATCCGGCACCCGCGTGGCGGGATGTGCCGGAAACGCGTCGAACCATCGAAACATTGCGCCTCCCGATCAGTGGGAGGCCAACCCCGGACGCCCGGGACCTTTTCTCATCAACCCATGGACTCATGTTGCTGGTGACCAGAGCGCGGGGGAAACACCCGTTCCCATCCCGAACACGGCCGTTAAGCCCCGCTGCGCGGATGGTACTGCCGGGGCGACCTGGTGGGAGAGTACGTCGTCGCCAGCTTCTTCCAGCAGCCCCCCGGAGCGCGCCTCCGGGGGGTTCTTTTTCAATCCTGGACACTCCCTGATGAACGACACCCGGGCCGGCACCGTGACGCTTGCGGGTGCTCCCAACGTCGGCAAGTCGACGCTGCTCAACGCCCTTGTGGGCGAAGAGCTGAGCATCGTCACGTCCAGGCCACAGACTACCTGGCAACAGGTGGCCGGGATCTACTCGGGCTCGGCCCATCAGATCATCTTCATCGACACCCCGGGCCTGTTTGCCGCGCGCGACCTGTTTCACAGAGGCATGGTGGAAGCCGCTTACCGGGCGATCGAGGACGCGGATGTCGTGCTGGCGGTGCTGGACGCGGTCGCGTTGTCCAGGCGCGGCCGGTGGGGCGTGCTGCATGCTCTGCTGGAGCGGGCACCGGCCCGGCAGATGACGGCGCTGAACAAGATCGACGCCATTTCGGGAAAGGCGGTCGAAGCGCTGATACTGGAAGCGGAGCGGGAACTTGGCGCCCGGGTCTTCCCGATCTCGGCGCTCGACGGCACCGGCGTAGAGGAGCTTCGCGAGGCCCTGCAGGCCGAGCTGCCGAGATCGCCCTTCCTGTTCCCGCCTGACTTCATCGCCTCCGAGCCGGTACGCTTCTTCGTAGCGGAACTGGTTCGCGAGAGTGTGTTCGAGTTGTACCACCAGGAGATACCGTATTCCGTCTTTTGCCGGCTCGAGCAGTTCCGCGAAGACGACGATCCCGTCTATATTCAGGCCATCCTGTACGTGGAGAGGTCGTCTCAGAAGGGGATTCTGATCGGAGACGGCGGGCGCGCGATCCGCAGACTCGGTTCTCGGGCCCGGACCAAAATCGAACGTTTCGTCGACCGGCGGGTGTACCTTGACCTGCGGGTGAAGGTGCTGGCCGGATGGCGGCGCAAGCGTGGACACCTTCGGAGATTGGGCTTTGCCGTTCCCCGCGATCACGAGACGCAGCGGCCTCGCTAGTGCTCGTTCGTTCCTTCTGTGGCCGTTGCTCGCGGGGTTCTGGCCTGCGCCGGCGACCACACAGGAAGGGGAGTTGGCGGCGGCGGCCGACGCCTCGGCCATCGTCGCGCGCAGAATGCCATCCACCGAGGGTGCCCTCTTTCTGATCCTTCCGGTGGGCGCCCAGGGCATCGCGATGGGGCGGGCGATGACCGCGCTGCCGTCCCAGGAGAGCGCGTTCTGGAATCCGGCCGGGCTCGCCCACGTCCGCGATCGCCGGTTCTTCCTGTATCGCGGCGATCAACTCGCGGGCAGGGCGACCGCCTTCTCCTTTCTCATGGGCCGCGAATCGGTGGGCACGCTGGGAATCTCCTACCAGGAGTTGGACGTCGGGGATCAGCAGATGACCGGCATCGGGGGCGAGGTGCTCGGTTCACTGAGCGTACGCGGCTACCAGGCAGTCGTGTCGTTCGCGACCGAGTTGGTCGACCGGGTGAGCGTGGGGACCAACTTCAAGATGGTGCAGTTCCGCATCGGTTGCCGCGGACAGTGCCTGGACCAGGGGGTGACCGCGACCACATACGCGGTGGACGCCGGCGTCCAGGCTACTTTCTCGGACGCTGTGCCACTCCGGCTCGGGCTGATGATCGCGCACCTCGGCCCGGACCTTCAGGTCGTCAACGCCGAACAGGCGGATCCGCTGCCGGCACGGGCGCGCCTGGCGGCGGCCTATGACATTCTGGACCACTTCGACGAGCAGCCGGCGTTCGATCTCCGGTTCACGGCGGAACTCGAGGAGCGTTGGCGCGATCCCGGGTCGCCCTCGGTGCATGTAGGCACCGAGGTCGCCACCACCGGAAGCGAGATCCTCTCCGTCCGCCTGGGCTACGCCTGGCGCGACGGAGAAGGCGAGGCGGCACTCGGGCTCGGTCTTCGCGTCGGCCGTTTCGATCTGGGCGTTGCCCGGTCCCTCACCCGGACGTCGCTCGCAACCGGTTCCGAGCCCGTGCACGTGAGCCTGGGCGTGGTTTTCTGATGCCCCCCACGGGGCCGGCGGAGGTCATCCGGTCCGAGCGCCGCCGGGTTGCGTGGCCAGCGCTCGTGTTTCTGGTGGTCGCTCCCACGGGCCTTGCAGGTCAGAGTCCCATCGAGGTGCAGCCGTCTTCGCAGGTCTGGGACGCGGCGCTGGCAGGCTCGCTACCCGGCTGGCCTCCCGCCGCAGCCCAGGGTGCGGCAACACCTGTTCTTCCCTGGACGGCCAGCCGCGTCCGCGGCGCCGTCGACCCCGGAGCATCCCGTCTGCGCGGGGAGGACGCCGCCTTGACCGGGCAAGTCGTCCCGGAGACGATCTCCCCAACCCGAGCTCTCCTCTATTCGGGTGTGCTTCCGGGATGGGGACAGCGACGCCTGGACAGGGGCCGCTGGTGGGGGTTTCTGGCCGTGGAAGTCGTCGGATGGGGCCTGCTGTTCGACAGGCAGCGAACGGGGCACGACTTCCGCACCCGCTACCGCGACCTCGCGTGGTTCGTCGCGCGGCGCGGAACGCTGGGGGAGCGCATGGACGGAGATTTCGAGTACTACGAGGCGCTGGGGAAGTACCGCGCTTCGGGAGCCTTCGACGCGGACCCCTACATGGGCGGCGTTCAACCCGAAACCGACACCACCACCTTCAACGGCGCCATCTGGTCGCTGGCGAACGAGATCTTTCTGGCGCCCGGAGAGCAGGGACCGCTCGGGCCGGGTTCCCCGGAGTACGAACATGCCATGGAATACTACGCCGGCCGGAGCATCGGCCCGGAGTTCCAGTGGGACTGGAACGGTGACGAGGTCAGTCGCGCCGAATACGACAGGTTGATCCAGAGAAGCGACGCCGCGCTGCGCCAGGTAACGACCGTCGTCGGCGTCATCCTGGCCAATCACCTGGCCGCCGCCTTCGACGCCTTCATCACGGCTCGCCTGCGCACCGTGGACTCCACGGCCGAGTTCCGCCTGGTTGCGGTACCGGAGGGGCACGGTCGGTGGTGGGTGGGGGGACAACTGCTTCCCTGATGCATCCGAAGCGTGCCGTGCCGCCCGTTTGGCGGATACATGGCGCGCCTGCCGAGCTGAGCCTAGTCTGTTGCGAGATGTCGCCGCTTGAGTCCGGAGGTGGTCTCCCTTGACATCCCATGCCGTATTCACCGTCCAATGCCCCGCCTGCTCGGCACGGTATCCGGTCGATCCGGGCAAGGTGCCGGCGGGAGGCGTCCGGGCTCGCTGTGGCAAGTGCGCGAACATCTTCCCGGTGGACCTGCCCGGTGTGCGCACGCGTGCCAGGACGGCGCCCCCAGTGCCTTCGGGCGAGTCGGGGGACGACGAGGTGCCGAGACCCTTCGCCGTAACCGCCGCCGCCGACCGGGCCGCGCGCCTGGCGCGGGTGCTCGTCTCCGACATGATCCGGTATCATCGGGACCGGTACCATCGCGCGCTCGAGCGAGGGACGCTCAGGGAGGACTTCGCCGAAGAGGTTCGACGTTCGTGGTCGGAATACGTCCGGCGCGTGGGAGAGGACCTCGCACACGACAGTCGTTATTTTCAGGACGAACTCAATTCGACTCTGGCCCGCGGAGAGGAGCTCTTCTGAGAGCGGGGACGCTCTCCGAGCCGGGCAGTTCAACGATCGGATCCATGCACAACGAAGCCATCGAACGCTTGCGTGACCTCGAAGCCAGGATCTCCGAACTTCGGAGGTATCTTTGACATCGACACCCGCGAACGGAAACTGGATGAACTGGAGCAGGCGCGGTCCAGCGAGAGGTTCTGGGCCAATCCGGAGGAGGCGCGGACGCTCATCGCCGATGCCAATCGGCTGAAGAGCTGGGTGGCGCCGTGGCGTGAGCTCGCAGCCACCGCGGAAGAGCTGAGCGAGTGGGTGGAGGTCCTGGCCCTGGAGGAAGACGAGGAGATCGAGGCCGAGTGGGCGTCCAACGTCGAGTCGCTGGCGGGGGACGTGAGCGGCCTCGAACTCCGGACCATGCTTCAGGGGGAGGACGATCACCGCGGGGCGCTTCTCACAGTCCATCCCGGAGCGGGCGGCCTGGAGTCCCAGGACTGGGCCGAGATGCTCCTGCGCATGTACACGCGCTGGGCGGAGCGGCGTGGATGCAGCCTCAAGGTGCTCGACCTCCAGCCCGCCGAGGAAGCCGGCATCAAGAGCGCCGCGCTCGAAATCGAAGGCGACCATGCCTACGGGTATCTGAAGGCCGAGAACGGGGTACACCGGCTGGTGCGCATCTCGCCCTTCGATTCCCAGTCGCGGCGGCACACTTCGTTCGCCAGCGTCTTCGTGTATCCGGTGGTCGACGATGAGATCGAAATCGACATCGACGAAGCCGACCTGCGCGTGGACACCTTCCGTGCATCCGGGGCAGGGGGCCAGCACGTGAACAAGACGGATTCCGCCATCCGCATCACGCACCTGCCTACCGGCATCGTGGTGTCGTGCCAGCAGGAGCGCTCGCAGCACAAGAACCGGGCGACGGCCATGAAGATGTTGCGGGCCGCGCTCCACCGCAGGGCGATGGAGGAGCGCGAGCGGGAACGTGAGGCGCTGGAAGCCACGAAGTCCGACAACGCCTGGGCCAACCAGATCCGTTCGTACGTGTTCCAACCCTATACGATGGTCAACGACCACCGGACGAGCGTAAAGGTCGGGGATGTCCACAAGGTGATGGACGGAAGGATCGATCCTTTCATCGAAGCCTACCTGAAACAGTTCGGAGCGGCCGGGGTCGGATAACCGGTCTTTCCACCCGGACCCGCAATGACGCAATCCACCAGAGCCAGGCCCGACCGCGGCGCGCACCCCCCGGTCAGCGACCTCGAGCGGAGCATGCGCTCCCGCAGGGAAAAGCTGGAGCGCCTGCGAGAACGCGGGATCGAGGCGTTCGACTACGGCTACGCACGTACCCACAGGGCCCAGGACGCCGCAGCGGCCTTCGAAGCCGCGGAAGCGGCGGGAACGCTGGCGGAACGGGGGCAGGGGGAGGAAGTGCGCGTCGGCGGCCGCCTGATCGCCTTTCGGAGTCACGGCAAGAGCGCGTTCGCCGATCTGGAGGACGGATCGGGACGCATTCAGGTGTACTTCCGCAAGAACCAGGTGGGAGAGCAGGCGTTCGAGGATCTCGATCTCCTCGATCTGGGCGACTGGATCGGCGCGCGCGGCCGGCTTTTCCGGACGCGCATGGGCGAAGTGACGGTGCAGGTTGCCGACTGGACGCTGCTGACCAAGGCCCTGAGGCCGCTGCCGCTGGGGAAGACGGAGCTGGACGCCGCAACCGGACGGCGGGTTACCCACAGCGGCTTCGCCGATACGGAGGCCCGCTACCGCCAGCGCTACGCCGACCTGGCGGTCAACCCCGAGGTTCGCGAGGTCTTCCGCGCGCGGTCCCGGGTCGTGGCCACGGCGCGCAGCGTCCTCGACGCCCACGGCTTCCTGGAGGTGGAGACACCGGTGCTCCAGCCCCTCTACGGCGGGGCCACGGCCCGCCCTTTCGTGACCCATCACCGCTCGCTCGACCGACAACTCTACCTGCGCATCGCCGACGAACTCTACCTGAAGCGGCTGATCGTGGGGGGCTTCGAGCGTGTGTACGAGGTCTCCAAGGACTTTCGCAACGAGGGCCTGAGCCGGTTTCACAATCCCGAGTTCACCATGCTCGAGTTCTACCAGGCCTTCGCGGACTATCATGACATGATGGATCTGGTGGAGGAACTCGTCTCGGAGGTCGCGGCGTCGGTCGCGGGGGCGCGCACCGTCACCTACCAGGGGGAACGCATCTCGCTGGCCCCGCCCTTCAAGCGCATCCGGCTCGTCGAGGCCCTGGGGCAAGCACTGGGCGACGATCCGCTGGAACTGGAGGACGACGAGCTGCGGGCCCGCGCGCAGGCGCTCCGCATCCCGGACATCGAGAGGGCGGGGCGGGGCAAGCTGATTGACAAGCTCTTCGACGTGCTGGTGCAGAAGGACCTGCGTTCGCCGACCTTCGTCCTGGATCATCCACGGGAACTGTCGCCGCTGGCCAAGGCCAAGCGCGGTGACGCGCGTCTCACGGAGCGCTTCGAGCTGTTCGTGCTGGGCACCGAGATCGCCAACGCGTTCTCGGAGCTCAATGATCCCCTCGACCAGCGGGCACGCTTCGAGGACCAGGCCCGGCTGGCGGCTGGTGGAGACGAGGAAGCCCACCGGGTCGACGAGGACTACATCCGCGCGCTCGAATACGGGATGCCGCCCACCGGCGGCGTCGGCGTCGGTATCGACCGCCTTACGATGCTGCTGACCGACCAGCCGTCCATTCGGGACGTGATTCTCTTCCCCATCCTGAGGCCCGAATGAGCGGAGGAGACGAGGGTTGAGGCGTCTGGACTGGTACATCGCGCGGCGATACCTGGCGGCGCGCAGGCGGGGACGCTTCCTGTCGCTTATCACCTGGATCGCGCTCGGCGGCGTGACCCTCGGGGTCATGGCGCTGGTGATCGTGATCTCGGTCATGAACGGGATGCAGGAGGAGTTGCGGGCCAAGATCCTCGGATCCAACCCCCATGTGCTCGTGCTGCAGACGGGCACCTCGCTGCGCATGGACGGCTGGGAGCAGGTGCTCGAGCGTGTCCGCACCGTCGATGCCGTCGTGGGAGCCGCTCCCTTCGTGGTCACCAGCGTCGGCATCCAGCGCGCCGGGTACGCACAGACGGCTGACCTCTACGGGGTCCTGCCGCAACCGGAAGGCGTGCCCGTCACCGATTTCGAGCGCGATCTGCAGGACGGCGTCTATTCTCTCGGTCCCACCGAGTCGGGCTATCCTCCGGTGCTGGTGGGGAGTCTGCTGGCGCAGCGCATGCAGCTCTTCAAGGGCGACACGCTGGTGCTGGTGTCGCTCGAGAACGTTAACGAGAGTCCCATGGGCGGCCTGTACCCGACGGTTCGCGAGTTCGAGATGGCTGGGTCGTTCACGACCGGCATGTACGAATACGACCTGCGCAACATCTACACGACGCTGGCGGCAGCCCAGGACCTGCTCGGCATCGCAGGGGAGAACCAGGTCGGCGGCATCGCCGTTCGGGTGGAGGATCTGTGGCAAGCCGATGCGGCGGGCCGCGAAATCCGCGCCGCCGTCGGGCCGGGCCATTTCATCGAGAGCTGGATGACGACCAACCGGTCGTTCTTCTCCGCCCTCAAGCTCGAGGAACTGGCGATGGGAGTCATCCTCGGTCTGATCATCGTGGTGGCCGCCTTCAACGTCGTAAGCACGCTGGTCATGGTTGTCGTGGACCGGACCCGGGAGATCGGGATCCTCAAGTCCATGGGCATGACCGACCGCGCGATTCTCCGCGTCTTCCGCCTGCAGGGACTCTGGATCGGCTTGATCGGGACTTCGCTCGGAGTGGCGCTGGGCCTTGTGATGGCCTGGGCGCTCGACCGCTACCAATTCATCTCGATTCCGGCCGATCTCTACTATCTGGATCATCTGCCCGTGGCAGTGGACGTGCTGGACGTGGCGACCATCATCGCGGTGAGCATGGGCATCACCTTCCTGGCCACTCTCTATCCGGCGTCCCGCGCCGCCGGTCTCCGGCCCGTGGAAGCGATTCGCCATGAATGAGGAGGGACGGCCCACCGGCCTGAGGCCCGGCAATGGAGCGACCCCCGACGCCCACGGGGTCCGCGACCCCGTCCTGCTTCCCCTCCAGGCCCGTTCGCTGGTGCGCACGTTCGTGGGTGGCAACGGGAGTGAACTCCGTGTTCTGCGAGGGGTAGACCTGCGAGTTCACGTGGGCGAGGCGGTCTCGGTCACCGGCGCGAGCGGCGCGGGCAAGAGCACACTGCTCCACCTGCTGGGGGCGCTCGACCGGCCGACGTCGGGGGAAGTACTCGTCGACGGAACGCCGTTGTCCGGGCTGGATGACGAGACCGTCTGCAGGATCCGAAACCATCACGTGGGTTTCGTGTTTCAGTTCCACCATCTGCTGCGCGACTTCACCGCACTCGAGAACGTGATGATGCCCCGACTCATTGCCGGCCGGACCCGACCGGACGCCGAGGATCGCGCGCGCGACCTCCTCGATTCGGTCGGCCTCGGTGAACGCCTCGAGCACAGGCCCCGGCAGCTCTCGGGGGGAGAGCAGCAGCGGGTCGCCGTGGCCCGGGCGCTCGCCAACGACCCGGTGGTGCTTCTGGCGGACGAACCCAGCGGCAACCTCGATCGTCGGACCAGCGAGCAGTTGCACGACCTCCTCTTCCAGCTGAAGGACGACCACGACCTTGCCATGGTGCTGGTAACCCACAACCCCGCGCTGGCCGCGCGCGCGGACCGTGTCCTGCAACTGGACAACGGCATACTGGGAGAGGGAGACGGAAACCCGTGAGCGACGACCCCCGTGTATGCAGCGAATGCGGTGCGGCGGAAGCCGTGGTTCATCTGACGCAGATCGTGGACGACGTGGCCAGCGTGCTGCACCTGTGCGAGAAGTGCGCCGCTTCCCGCGGGGTCAACCAGCCCTCGCCGCCCGCACACTCTCCGCTCACCGACTTTCTGTCACAGATGACCGGACCGGAGGAGGGCGCGGAGGCCGGAGAGGAAGACAGGACCTGTACCTTCTGCAGCCTCTCGTTCGCGGGGTTCCGCGAGAACGGACGCCTGGGGTGTCCACACTGCTACACCACGTTCGACTTCTACCTGAAGAATCTGCTGAGGCGCATTCACGGCGGCGTGCAGCACGTGGGCAAGGTGTATTTGCCTCCGGATCCCACCGTCTCCGAGCGCGAGCAGCGCCTTGAGGGCCTGCGGCGAAAACTCCGCTACGCCGTCAGCACGGAGGATTTCGAGCGGGCGGCGCAGTTGAGAGACCAGATTCGTTCCCTCGAGCCCGTGACCCGGTAGGGGAACCGATGGATCACCTGTCCACGATCTTTGATCGGGGTCTCGGGTGGCTCGACGCGAGCGGTCCGGACTCGGATATCGTCCTCTCCACCCGTGTCCGCTTGGCGCGCAACCTGCAGGGGTACGCGTTCGGCCCGCAGTCCCGGGTCAACGATCGCCGGGCCGTGCTCGCGCGCGTGCGGCGGACGGCTGAAAAGGTCGACCTGCTCGCCGAGGCGAGCGTCCATCCGCTTGCCGAACTGGACGGTGGTACCCGGCGCATTCTTCTGGAACGGCGGCTCATCTCCCAGGACCTGCTGGGCGAGAAGACGGACTCCGACCTTCCGCGGCGTGCGGCCGCAGTGGTGCTCTCGGCCAGCGATCCGGTGAGCGTGATGGTGAACGAGGAGGACCATCTGCGCTTGCAGGTGCTGGTCTCCGGCCTCGCGCTGGAAGGGGCGTGGGGCATGGTGGACGGGCTGGACGAGGACCTGGGCCGGGAACTCCCCTACGCCTACGACCACGAGCTCGGATATCTCACCAGTTGCCCCACGAATGTCGGCACCGGGCTGCGGGCCTCGGTTCTCATCCATCTGCCGGGGCTCGTGCTCACCAAGGAGATCGGGCGCGTGCTTCAGGGGTTGAGCCAGGTCGGGTTGACGTTTCGCGGACTCTACGGGGAGGGTTCCGAGGTGGTCGGCAACTTCTTCCAGGTTTCGAACCAGACCACGCTGGGCAAGACCGAGGAGGACCTGGTCGACCATCTCGACCGCATCGTGCGCCAAGTCATCGAATACGAGAGGCGAGCACGCCGCGTACTGATTCGTGACGCATATCAAGTCACAGAAGATAAGATATGGCGTGCCTACGGGTTACTGCGTTATGCCCGATCTCTTTCTTTCGAGGAAATGATGAACCTCCTGTCGGGGGTTCGGCTCGGCGCGGCGCTGAAACTTCTCCCTGGCCTCCGTGTATACTCGCTCAACAAGATCATGATCTTCACGCAGTCCGCCCACTTGGAGGATGCAGCAGGGCGGAAGCTTCCTCCCGGCGAGCGCGACGCGCACCGAGCCACCTATGTGCGCCGCATCCTGGCTACCGAGGGTGTGGTGATTCCGGACACGGAACCTCCGGAGAGCAGTTCGGGCTCCGGCCGCGACTCCTGACGACCCGCGGGCACAAAAGGCAGATGAACTACAATTTCACGGATCGGGTTCGCAAGGTGCTCGCGATGGCCAGGGACGAGGCCATCAGGCTGCAACACGACTATGTGGGCACCGAGCATGTGCTGCTCGGCCTGATCCGTGAGCGGGAGGGGGTGGCCGCCACGGTACTGATGAACCTGGGCGCGGACCTTAGCCAGGTTCACCAACGGGTGGAAGAGGCCGTTCGCAAGGGCAAGGCGACCATCGCCCTGGGTGAATTGCCCTATACCTCGCGCGCGAAGAAAGTGCTTGAGTTTGCGCTGGCCGAAGCCCGCGAACTCAACCACTCATACGTGGGCACGGAGCATCTGCTGCTCGGACTCCTGCGGGAGGAGAAGGGCATTGCCGCGCAAGTGCTGAACTCGATGAACGTGCGCCTGGACAGGGCGCGCGCGGAGTGCCTGCGGGTTCTGGGCTCCGAGATGAGTTCGGATGTCGGCGGGGGACCTGCGGTGCCGGCGGGAGGCAAGCCGGACAAGAAGTCCAAGACTCCCGCGCTCGACCATTTCTGCCGCGACCTCACGAACCTGGCCCGCGGCGGCAAGCTCGACCCGACCATCGGCCGCCGCGTCGAGATCGAGCGGATCGTGGAGATTCTCTGCCGGCGCAAGAAGAACAACCCGGTGCTCATCGGCGAACCGGGTGTCGGGAAGACGGCCATCGTCGAAGGACTGGCTCAGATCATCGCGGCGGGGGAGATCACCGAGGCGCTCAAGGACCACCGGCTGCTGGCGCTGGACATGGCCGCGGTCATCGCGGGCACCAAGTATCGGGGCCAGTTCGAGGAGCGCCTGAAAGCGGTCATGAACGAGATCTCCCAGGGCGGCAACGTCATCCTGTTCATCGACGAACTGCATACCCTGGTGGGCGCCGGAGCCGCCGAGGGCGCCATCGACGCGTCCAACATGTTCAAGCCGGCGCTTGCTCGCGGAGAACTTCAGTGCATCGGCGCTTCGACGCTGAACGAGTATCGCAAGTACATCGAAAAGGACGGTGCCCTGGAGCGCCGTTTTCAGCCGGTGATCGTGGACCAGCCGACCCTTCCCGAAACCGTGGACATCCTCAAGGGCCTGCGCGGCCACTACGAGGACCACCACAGGGTGAACCTGCCGGACGACTCGCTGGCGGCGGCGGCGAAGCTCTCCGACCGCTACATCACCGACCGTTTCCTGCCTGACAAGGCCATCGACGTCATCGACGAAGCCGGGTCGCGGGCGCGTATCGCCAGCCAGGTGCCGTCGCCGGAGGTCGAGGAACTGAAGGAGGAGCTCGCAGGGCTGGCGGGGCAGAAGGAACTCGCGATCCGCAATCAGGATTTCGAGCGCGCGGCGGAGCTGCGGGACGAGGAGCGCGAGCTGCAGCGGCGCATTCGCGAGCGGCAGAAGGAGTGGCAGGAAGCGCGCAGGCATCATCGGCCGGAGGTGACCGTCGACGACGTCGCCTTCATCGTCAGCCGCTGGACGGGGATCCCGGTCACCCGGATGAAACAGGCCGAGACCCGGCGGCTCATCAACATGGAAGATGAACTGCACAAGCGGGTGGTCGGTCAGGACCCCGCGATTCAGGCGATTTCGCGCGCCATCCGGCGCAGCCGCGCCGGGCTAAAGGATCCGCGGCGGCCGATCGGGTCGTTCATCTTCTCGGGCCCGACCGGGGTCGGGAAGACGGAATTGGCCCGCGCGCTGGCCGAGTTCATGTTCGCTGACCGGGAAGCGCTGATTCGCGTGGACATGAGCGAGTACATGGAACGGTTCTCGGTTTCGCGCCTTATCGGCGCGCCGCCCGGGTACGTAGGCTACCACGAATCCGGCGCCCTCACCAAGGCGGTGCGGCGCCGGCCGTATTCGGTCGTCCTTCTGGACGAGATCGAGAAGGCGCACCCCGACGTCTTCAACATCCTGCTGCAGGTGCTGGATGAAGGACACCTCACGGACAACTACGGCAGGAACATCGATTTCAAGAACACCGTGATCGTGATGACGTGCAATCTCGGGGCGCGGGACATCTCCAAGGGCGGAACGCTGGGGTTCCACGAAGAGGATGCCCGCTCCGGCTACGAACTCATGCGCGGCAAGGTGCAGGCGGCAATCGATCGCACCTTCAACCCGGAGTTCCTCAACCGCGTCGACGACACGATCGTCTTCCACGCGCTGAGCCGGGAGGACATCGGGCAGATCGTGCACATCCTGCTCCAGGAGATCCACGAGCGTCTGGACGAGGAAAGCCTGACCGTCACCCTAAGCGACGCGGCGGTCGGTTTCCTCGCGGAACAGGGCTACAGCGAGAAATTCGGCGCGCGGCCGCTCCGGCGCGCGATCCAGCGCTACCTGGAGGATCCGCTCTCGGAGATGATCCTCACGGCGGAATTCGGCGCCGGGGACGAGATCCAGGCCGACCTCAACGAGGCGGGGGACGGTCTTTCCCTGGGGGCCACGTCCGCGACCAAGACGTGAACGGACGCGCCGGCGCACGTGCTTCCGTGCGCATCGGAAGGTTTGCGGCGACGCTCCTCGGCGCCTGCTTCCTGCCCGCTTTCCTGACGGCGCAGCAGGCGGATCCGGCGGCGGGCACCTTCGTCGATTCCATCACCGTGGAAGGCAACGTTCGCCTGACCGACGAGGAGATTCTCGCGGATCTGACCCTGCAGCCCCGCACCACGATTTCTTTCCGCGACATCCAGGAGGCCCTCAAGACGCTTTGGAACACCGGCCAATACCGGGACTTTACGATCAGCGCCGCGGGAGGCCAGGGAGAACCGGTGGTGCTGGTGCTCGACGTCGAAGAGCAGGACATCATGGACGTCGTCGACATCGTGGGACTGGAGCGGTTGAGCCAGGGATCCGTCAGGGACACCGCCGACCTCCGTACCGGCGAGCCCTATTCGCCACAGAAACTCGCGGTTGCGCGCGACTTCATCCGCAACGAGCTCGCCGACGACGGCATCCCCTTCGCGCGCATCGACGAGCGGGTGGATGAGGTCCCCGACAGGCCGGGGCACGTGCGCCTGACTCTCGAGGTGACCGAGGGCCAGCGCGTCACCATCGCCGAGGTCGAATTCGAGGGCAACGAAAACCTCGCCACTGACCAGCTTCGCGGAGCCCTCGACACCAAGCCGGAGGCGTTCTGGTGGTTCCGTCAGGGCTCATACCAGGAAAGCACGCTCGAGGAGGATCTGTTCGCCCGCCTGCCCGAGCTGTACCGCTCGCAGGGTTATCTCGACTTCGAGGTTGTGGGCGACACCTTGGTCATCGACCCCGAAACGGGGAAATCGCGGCTTGAGGTCTCGGTCGACGAGGGTCCCCGCTACCGGGTGCGCGACTTCGTGGTGGAGGGGAACAGCCGTTTCCCCACCGAGCAGATCGAGCAGTTCTATCAGCCGGAACAGGGAGGACTGCTCAGCAGCTTCGGGATCGGCGGCGATGACGAGCAGGATCCGGTGTTCGACGCCAGCGCCTTCGACGCGGCCGCGACGGCTGTGGGAACGCTCTACCGCAACAACGGATACCTGGGGGCCAGCGTCGAGCCGTTCTACGAGTTCGACGAGACGAACGGCGAGGGCGACCCTACCCTCATGGTGGGCTGGCGCATTCAGGAAGGTCCCCCCGCGTATATCCGGCGGGTCGAGGTGGAGGGCAACGACTACACCCACGAGCGCGTCATCCGTGACCAGCTGTTTACGCTTCCCGGCGACATCTACTCCGAAGAGCGGCTGATCCAGAGCTATCAGGCGGTCTCCGCCCTCGGGTACTTCGAGACGCCGATGGAGCTGCCCAGTCTTCAGCCCGCCGACGACGGAAGCGGCAACGTGGACATCCTGTACCGGGTGACGGAGCGGCAGACCGGCACCGTGAACTTCGGCACCGCGATGGGTGGGGGCTACGGGCTTTCCGGGTTCCTGGGGTACGACCAGCCCAACCTTTTCGGGCAGGCCAAGGCGGGAAGCGTGCGCTGGGATTTCGGCCGCTACATCAACAACTTCACCCTGTCGTATACCGACCCGTCGCTCAGGCGCTCGCGCGTGAGCGGCACGATATCCGCGTTCTACACGCGCGACCGGTTCTTCCAGTTCACCACCGGGCAGCGCCGCCTGCAGGGCGGTTCTCTCCGCTTCGGGCTCCCGATGCCCGGTTCTCTGCGCACCAGACTGTTTCTGGGATACTCGCTGTCGCGCACCAAGTACGAACTGTTCTCGAGATCCGACGACCGCTCCCTGTTCGGCAGGGATCCCGGCATCCTGAGTACGCTCTCCGTAAGCCTCCAGCGGCAGACGCTCAACCACAATCTCTTCCCCACCCAGGGATCGAGGCAGGTGGTGTCCGCGGAAATGAACGGGGGCATCCTGGGCGGGGACGGCGACTTCATGAAGTACGGGGTCGAGGGAACCTGGTTCACCCCGGTGGGGCAGATCGGAAGCGGTGCGCGTCCGATCCGGACCACCCTCGGGCTCAGCGTCCGCGCGGGGGCGATCATCGGCAACGCGGAACGCTTTCCCTTCGACCGGTACTGGATGGGTGGCGTTCAGTTCGGTGAGAGGCTGCGCGGGTACGACGAGACGACCATCACCCCGGCCGGTTTCTTCGACCGCGGATCCGGGTCGGGGATCCTGGAAGGCGAGAGGCTGGGGAACGCGTTTCTGTCGATGACCGTGGAGTACGCGATCCGGTTCAACGACAACCTTTCGCTCGGGTTCTTTTACGACGCCGGCAATGTCTGGGTGAGCGCGGCCGAGTTCACGCCCACGCGCCTGTTCCGCGGGGCTGGCGTCGGAGCTCAGTTGGTCACGCCGTTCGGGCCGCTGGGCCTCGACTACGCATACGGTTTCGACAAGACCACGCCGGGATGGCAGCTCCATTTCAGGATGGGACCGGGATTCTGATCCGGGAAGCGATCCGTCGTACCACGGGGGACTTGCGGTTGCGCGGCCATCGCAGACATCCTTTCAGGCTGTTGGTTTTTGGGAAAAACGAGACGATTCCATCATGACCGCGCGTTCGGGGAGGCTCGGAATATGCGTGCAATAGCAGTTGTTCTCGCGGCTGGCTCCTTCTTCATCCCGGCCGATGACGCGGCCGCCCAGGGACCGCTGAGACTGGGCTACATCGATTCGCAGGCGATCCTGGCGCAGGCCCCGGGAGCGACCGAAGCGCAGGATCAGTTCGAGCGCGACATGGCCCGCTACCGGGCGGAGTTGGACCAGATCGGGGAAGAACTGCAGGCCATGATCCAGCAGTTCGAGCAGCAGCAGCTCACGCTTTCACCGCAGGCGCGGGACACCCAGACCCAGAGCATCCAGGCGAAGCAGGAGGAGTACAACCAGCGCGCCGCGGAGCTGGAGGGGGAAGCCGGCCGGCGACAGGCTGAACTCGTGCAGCCCATCATGGATCAGGTCACCGAAGCGATCGACCAGATCCGGACCGAGGGCGGATTCTCCATCATCTTTGACCTTTCCGGCCAGGCGATCGTCTCCGCGGATCCCGAACTCAACCTGACCCAGCAGGTCATCGACCGGCTCATGCAGAATACGCCGCCCGGCAACCGTTGAGTCCGCCGTCCTCGACGACGGCGCCCGCCTCAGGAGCAGCAGGACAGGAGACGACCATGGACCTTGCAGGAGCCGCCGCTCTCACCGGCGCGCGCCTGGAGGGCCAGTCCGGCTGGACCTTCGATCGAGTCGTGCCGGTGGATCAGGCCGGGCGCGGCAGGCTCGGTTTCCTCGCCGACCGGCGCTACCTCAAGCACCTGGACTCGTCCTCGGCCGAAGCTCTGCTGGTGTCGGAGAGCCTTTCCGCAGCCGTTCGCGGCCGTGTCCCGAACCTTTTGATCGCGGGCCGGCCGCGCCTCGCCCTGGCGCAGCTGCTGGATCGACTCCATCCCCCGGACGAGGCACCTCCGGGGATCCATCCCACGGCCGTGCTGGGCAAGGGCGCCAGGCTCGGCCGGGACGTGCGCATCGACGCCTGCGCGGTGCTCGAGGAGGATGTCGAGGTCGGTGACCGCGCGCACATCGGCGCTCACGTGTCGGTGGGCGCGGAATCGCGCATCGGCGCCGACTCGCGCCTGCACCCGCATGTCGTGCTGTATCCGGGAACCCGGCTCGGTCGCCGCGTCGTCCTTCATGCCGGAACCGTCGTGGGCTCCGACGGCTTCGGCTTCGTGATGAGCGAGGGTGGCCATGAGAAGATCCGCCAGGTAGGCGGCTGCATCATCGGCGACGACGTGGAGATGGGCGCCCATTGCTGCGTCGACCGGGGATCCATCGGAGACACCGTGATCGGCGCGGGCACCAAGACCGACAACCTGGTGCATGTTGCCCACAACGTGAAGGTGGGCGACCACTCCCTCCTGATCGCCCAGGTGGGCATCTCCGGCTCCACGACGCTTGGCAGGGGCGTGGTGATGGCGGGGCAGTCGGGCGCGACCGGGCACCTCGAAATCGGCGACGGGGCGCGCGTGGCCGTGCAGACCGGAGTGATCAGGGATGTCCCGGCGGGGACCAGCGTGGTCGGGTTCCCCGGGCGCCCGCGCGCGGAGTTCTGGAAGTCCATGGCGGCGATGCGCAGGCTTCCGGCGCTGAGGGAGCGGGTGAAGGAGCTGGAGGAACGCCTGTCCGCGCTGGAGGGGAAGGACGAGTCATGACCGACAGGGAGGAGCGTTCATGAGCGGGAGCCGCCAGCGCACGATCGGCCGGGAGGTGGGCCTCGAGGGCATCGGCATTCACCTGGGAGAGCATGCGGCCGTGTCGTTCCATCCGGCCGAACCCGGCGCCGGCATCGTCTTCCGGCGCATCGATCTGCCGGGCAAGCCCGAGATTCCCGCGACCCTGGACCACGTCGTGGACACCGAGCTGGGAACGAGCATCGGCCGGGGGGAAGCCCGGGTGCGCACCGTGGAGCACCTCATGGCGGCGTTCGGCGCCAGCGGGATTACCAACGTGCGGGTGGACGTCTCCGGATCCGAGATCCCCATCCGGGACGGGAGCTTCCTGGACTTCCTTGACGCTCTGGAGGCGGCGGGAGTTGCGGAACAGAAGGCGGCCGCGCGGGTGGCCGAACTCGATGAGCCGGTCGTGCTGCGCGCTGCAGGCGGCGAATCGTACATCCTCGCGCCCGGCGCGGGTTTCCGCATCACCGCGACCATCGACTTCGAACACCCCGCGATCGGCCGCCAGACCGGATCCTTCGACAGCATCGGCGCCGGTTTTCGGGCCGACATCGCTCCGGCGCGCACCTTCGGCTTCCTCGCCGACGCAGAGGACCTGCATGCGCGCGGCCTCGCGCAGGGGGCATCGCTGGCCAACACCATCGTGCTGGACGACGAGGGCGTGGCCAACGACGGACTGCGGTTCCCCGACGAATTCCTGCGCCACAAGATCGGGGACGTACTGGGCGATCTGACGCTGCTAGGGAGCCGGCTGCGGGGCCATCTGGTGGTGGAGCGCCCGAGTCACAGCGGTAACATCGAGCTCGGACGGCTGGTCGCGGAGCAGCTTGACCGCGCGCCTGCCGCGCCCGCGTTCGATGTCGAGCGGATTCGGAGCTATCTGCCGCACCGCTATCCGATGTTGCTCGTGGATCGGATCGCAGCCGTCGAAGGCGGTCGCCACATCACGGGCATCAAGAACGTCACCATCAACGAACCCTTCTTCCAGGGACACTTTCCCGGACGGGCCATCATGCCGGGCGTGCTCATCGTGGAGGCGATGGCCCAGATCGGCGGGCTCCTGCTGATCGATTCCGTGGGCAACCCGCGCGACAAGCAGGTCTATCTCATGTCCATACAGAAGGCGCGCTTCCGGCGGCCGGTGGTGCCCGGCGACCAGCTGGTGTGCGAGGTGGAGCTGCTGCGCTTCCGGCGCGGAACCTGCAAGATGAGAGGCAAGGGATTTGTGGACGGGATGCTGGCCGCGGAGGCCGAATTCATGGCGAGGGTTGTGGACTGAATGGGGGACTCGCTGCTGGACCCTTCGCGGACCGTTCAGCCCGATGTCCACCCGACGGCGATCGTGGACGACGGGGCCGTGCTCGGAGCGGAGGTGGTCGTAGGGCCCTATGCGATCGTTGGCCCGGGCGTGCGCGTCGGCGCGAGAACCCGAATCGGCCCACACGTGCTGATTGAACGGGATACCTCCGTGGGCGAGGGGTGCCGCCTTGGTCAGGGCGCCGTGCTGGGCACCGATCCGCAGGACCAAAAGTACAAGGGCGAGCGTTCCGAGCTGATCGTCGGCGACCGCACCGTGGTCCGCGAATACGCAACCCTCAACCGGGGCTCGGCCGCGTCCGGGCGCACGGTGGTGGGCAGCGACTGTCTCCTCATGGCGTATGTCCACGTGGCCCACGACTGCCGCCTGGGAAACCATGTCGTACTGTCCAACTCGGTCAACATGGCCGGCCACGTCACGATCGAGGATTGGGTCATTGTCGGGGGCCTCGTAGGGATCCACCAGTACGTGCGCATCGGTGCCCATGTCTTCGTTGGCGGCGGCGCACGCATCTCCAAGGACGTGCCGCCCTACTGCAGGGCCGCAGGAGGGCGTCCAAGACTGTACGGGCTCAACACGGTCGGGCTGGAGAGGCGCGGGTTTCCGGAGGGTACCCGCCGGCATCTCAGGCAGGCATACCGCATCCTGTTCCAGTCCGGGCTGAACGTGTCCCAGGCCATGACCCGCGTCGAAACCGACGTCGAGCAGATTCCGGAAGTTCGCCACCTTCTCGACTTCATCCGCAACAGCGTACGCGGCATAACCCTCGGATGAATCCGCCCACCCCGATCCGCATGGGGGTGGCCGGCGTCGGGAGCCTGGGCTTCCATCACGCGCGGATTCTCGGCGATCTGCCGGAAGTCCAGATGGCGGGATTCTTCGATGTGGATGCGCGCCGGGCCGCGTTCGTGTCAAGGGAGCTCGGGCTTGCACCGGCCGGCAATCTGCAGGAGCTGCTGTCGGAGGTAGATGCGATGGTGGTGGCGGTTCCCACCTGCTCTCACGAGGAGGTGGCGCTCGCGGCGGCCGGACGCGGTGTTCACCTTCTGATCGAGAAGCCCATCGCGCCTTCGCTCGAAGCCGCGGATCGCATCCTGGCTGCGGCCCGCCGGGCGGGCATCGTGGTGCAGACCGGGCATGTGGAGCGGTTCAACGGCGCGCTCCGGGCGGCGGCTCCGTACATCGAGGCTCCGCTCTTCATCGAGTCACAGCGCCTGGCGCCCTTTCGCCCCCGGGGCACGGACGTGGCCGTCGTGCTCGACCTGATGATTCACGACGTGGACCTGGTGCGCATGCTGGTGCAGGCGCCGCTGGCGGACATCGCCGCCGCGGGCATCCCGGTGCTGACTCGCTCGGTGGACATCGCCAACGCGCGCCTCACCTTCCGGAACGGTGCGGTGGCCAACCTGACCGCGAGCCGGGTGTCGAGCGAAGGGCAACGCATGCTGCGCATCTTCCAGCGGTCGGGATACCTGCGCGTCGATCTGGCGCGCGGGAGGGGTGAGTTCCTGCGGCTCCGGCGAGACCTGCCCGCCTTGCTTGAAGGCGTGCGGGAAGCCAGCGTGGAGGAAGTGAAGGGGGGACCGGACCCGAAAGCGGCTCCGGGGCTGGAGGACATCGTCGAGCGCATTCCCTTCGAGGGTTTCCCGGAGGAACCGCTTCGAGTCGAGCTCGAAGGGTTCAGGGATGCGGCGCTCGGGCGTTCGGATCCGGTCGTCTCCGGTGATGAAGGCCGGGCGGCCCTGGAGATCACGCTGTGCATCGAGAAAAGGATTCTGGACCATGTCGCTCATTCGCGTACGTCGTAACCGCAAGAAGGACTGGATCGACGCCAAGCGGGGCAAGCCCCCCACGAAGCTCATCGCCCTGCTGGTGGCGGTGCTGCTCGTTATCTGGTATCTGGGGTTCCGGTTCTGAGCGATGGCGCGCGACCCGGTGATCCTCATGCTCGCCGGGGAGCCCTCCGGTGACCTCCACGGGGCCGCCCTCGCCCGCTCGCTGCTCGAGAAATGGCCGTCCGCCCGGCTGCTGGGGCTGGGAGGCGAACGCATGGCCGCAGAGGGGGTCGAGTGCATGGCGGGTCTCGATCGGCTTGCGGTCATGGGCTTCGCGGAAGTCGTGCGCCACCTCGGCTTCTTCCGCCGGCTCCTGGGCCGGGTTCGCGCCGCCATGCATCGCCACGGTGTGAACCTGGTCATCCCGATCGACTATCCGGGGTTCAATCTGCGTGTCGCAAAACACGCCCGCGAGGTTGGAATCCGGGTGCTGTACTACATCGCACCCCAGGTCTGGGCGTGGAGGCCGGCGCGTGCCCGGCGGCTGGCCCGCGACACCGATCACGTCGCCGTGATTCTCCCTTTCGAGGCCGGATTCCTGCAGAAGGCAGGCGCGCGTGCGACCTTCGTGGGGCACCCGTTGCTCGAACTCGAGCACGAGGTGCCGGCCCGGGCCGACTTCTGCCGCGCCCACGGTCTCGACGCGCGGCGGCCGCTACTGGCGCTCTTTCCGGGATCCAGACGCCAGGAACTCGACCGCCACCTGGAAGTGTTCCTGGGCACCGCCCGACGGGTCGTGCGAGCGCGTCCCCAACTGCAGACTGTGGTGGCGCGCGCGCCCGGTCTGCCCGCTCGAGCCTACTCGGGGGTGGCCGCCACCGTCGTCGACGACGGCCGGAGCCTGCTTCGTCATGCGCGTGCGGCGGTGGTGAAGTCGGGCACCTCCACCGTGGAAGCCGCGCTCGCGGGCGTGCCCTTCGCCACCGCATACCGTACCCACCCGCTCACCTTCGCCCTGGCCCGCCGCCTGGTGCGCGTGGACCACATCGCCCTGGCCAACCTCATCGCCGGCCGGCGGGTGGTGCCCGAGCTGATTCAGCACGAAGCGACCCCGGCGCGGCTCGAGCGCGAGCTGCTGCCGCTCCTGGACGACACGGAGGAGCGGCGCGCGGCGGTCGCCGGGCTGGGCGAAGTCCGCCGAGCGCTCGGTTCGGCGGGCGCGGCCCGCCGGGTGGCCGCGATCGCGGAGTCCCTGTTGTTTCGGTCACCGAAGGCGGCGGCGGGATGAGACGGGCCGTGGAGGCGGGACTGGGTTGGGTGTGGGGGGCGTCCACGCGGCCGGCGGCGGCGGCGGGGCTGGCTCTGCTGCCG
>VXNP01000087.1 GCA_009840525.1 Gammaproteobacteria bacterium | reverse complement strand
CCCACTCTCCCACCCGCGTTCGCGCGCGGTGCTGGTTTTTTTTTAAAACTCCCTGTGGGGGGTGGGGGTTGGGGGGGGGGCGCGTCGGGACGCTGTGGCGGGGCTTGCATCCCTGGTGGGTCGCCGGGATGTTAAGCGGGCCGTTTCAGGGGGTCAAGGGATCGGAGGTGGCTTGCCGAGGCACAATCGGAAGGGTCGGGGACGCGATCAGCGGGGCTTCCGCTACCTGATCAGCTATCAACCCGACTCGCTCAGGCGCATCACCGTGACCCGCTCGCTGGCGTCGGGAAGGCAGTCCACCAAGACCCTCTTCCGCAATCCGGCCTGCGTTCGCGAGGCCCCGCCGGGGAAGCGGGTGCGCACCCGCATCACCTCGCCCGAGCAGGGCATCGACTTCGAGGTTTCGGTAAGTGCCGCCCGGACCGCGGTGACCCGTGTCCAGGTCGCGTGTCCCCTGCCTTCCGGGCATCCGGCCACCCGGGACGACGAGGTCGTCTTCACGCTGGAAAACGGACTCCCGCCGCCCCTGTAGGCGGCACGCCTACCGGGACGTTTTAGGGGGCCGCCGGAGTACCCACCGGTGACACCTGCACCCCGTTTTCCTGTATCTTCAGGCATAATGCCGGGCAAGACGCTGGACTTCGTCGGCGCCACCGGGCGCGCAGCCTTACGGTTCGCGGGGACGGTTGGCGAATGGGGCGTCCTCATGCAGGACACCATCCGCGGCCTGCGCGCGGTCCGCATCTGGAGACACCTGGTCTTTGAACAGATGATGCGCATCGGCGTCGCCTCGGTGCCCATCGCGCTCTTCATCGCCGCCTTCACCGGCATCGTGCTGGCTCTTCAGGCTTCCTACACCTTCACCGGAGCGGTGCCCGTCTACCTGGTGGGCAGCCTGGTGGGCAAGACCATGATCATCGAGTTGGGACCGGTGCTGACCGGGCTGGCGCTGGCGGGGCGGGTTGGCGCGAGCATCGCCGCCGAACTGGGGACCATGCGCGTGACCGAGCAGATCGACGCGCTGGAAACCATGGCGTACGATCCGGCGGCGTACCTGGTGCTCCCCCGGGTGCTCGCGGGCGCGGTGATGTTTCCGGCGGTTACCCTGCTGGCGTCGGCGCTGGGGATCGTGGCCGGCTGGCTGACCGCCATCCAGCTTCTGGAGATGTCCACCCCCGAGTTCGTGCGCGGGCTCGAGACCTTCTTCGTGCCCTTCGACGTGGTTTTCTCGGTGATCAAGTCGTTCTCGTTCGGTTTAACGGTGACGTCGCTGGGATGCTTCTTCGGCTTCCGCACCCGCGGAGGGGCCGCTGGAGTCGGCCGCGCCGCCACTTCGGCCGTGGTCGCAAGCAGCATGGTGATCCTGGTGTTCGACGCCTTCTGGGCTGCCGTACTCCTGTGATCCGTCTGCGCGGCGTGCACAAGGCCTTCGGCGAGAAGGTGGTGCTGAAGGGCTTCGACCTGGACGTGCCCAGGGGGGCCACGGTAGCGCTGATCGGCGCCTCCGGGGCGGGCAAGTCAGTGGTGCTGAAGCATATCGTGGGACTGCTCGCCGCCGACCGGGGAAGCGTGGCCGTCGACGGCCGGGAAGTCGCGGAGCTGGATCAGGAGGCGCTGTACGCACTGCGGCGCAGGGTCGGCTACGTCTTCCAGTTTGCGGCGCTGTTCGACTCCATGACGCTCGTCCACAACGTGGAGATGGGACTGCGCCGGGTTCCCGGCCTGAGCCGCCGGGACATCCGCCGGAGGGCCGCCGAGTGCCTGGAGCTTGTGGACCTCGAAGGATTGGGAGACCGTTATCCGGCGGAGATCTCCGGGGGGCAGCGCAAGCGGGCGGGGATCGCGCGCGCGATCGCGACCCGTCCCCGGTATCTCCTCTATGACGAGCCCACCACCGGCCTCGACCCGGTGACGACAACGGTGATCGGCCGACTCATCCTCAGGTTGCGCGAGGAGATCGGGGCCACCGGACTGGTAGTCACGCACGATCTCGGGACCGCCTACGAGGTGGCCGACTCCATGGCGTTCCTGCACGACGGGCGAGTGCGCGCCCACGACGCGCCGGGTGAGATCCGGATCTCCGGGGACCCTGTGGTCAGGTCGTTCATCGAAGGGGCTCCGGAACTGATGGAGACGTTAGCATGAGACGCAGCGAGGTGTGGGTCGGAGTCGTCATTCTCCTGAGCGTCGTGGTCGCAGTGGCGGGGAGCTTCTGGCTTCGCGGCTATCGCCTGACACGGGGCACGACCACGGTGGAGGCTCTCTTCAGCGGCGTGGGCCAGCTCACCGATGGCGCCTCGGTGAAACTGCGCGGCGTGACAATCGGACGCGTGAACGGCATCGCCGTCGAACCGGACGGAACCGCGGTGCGAGTTGGGCTCGCCATCAACGCCGATGTGCGGCTGCCCGCCGACGCGGCCGTGCTCATCGCGCCCGAATCGATGTTCGGCGACTGGGGCGCGGAGATCGTGTCGCGCTCCACCAACCCGCGCCTGGATTTCTTCGAACCCTCGGATCCCGCGGTGCTGCCCGGCTTCAGCATCCCCGACCTTTCCCGGCTCACCGCCACGGCCGACCAGATCGCCGACAACCTCGCCACCATCACCGACCGGGTGGAGATCGCCTTTACACAGGAAACGGCTGAAAACCTCAGGCTGGTGATCGAGAACGTGGGAGGGGTCAGCGAACAGTTGGCGGCGCTCGTCGATGCGCAGATCGGCGCGGTTGACGATCTCGTCGAGAACGTGCGCACCTCCACGAGCCAGGTCAGCGAAGCCGCGGCACTGGCGACCCTGACGCTCGCCGAGGTGGAGCGGCTGCTCTCGGGCGGGGTCGTGGACTCCATCGTGGGCGACACCCGCGTGACCGCCGCCGAATTCCGGCGCCTGGCCACCGACCTGCGCGAAACCACGACCGGGCTCTCCACCACGCTCCAGTACGCCGACTCCACTCTGGTCCGCTTCGAGCGCATCGGCCGCGAGCTGGAGACCGGGGAGGGGACGCTGGCTCATCTCCTGGCCGACTCGACGGTGGCCGTGCAGACGCAATCCGTGCTCATGCAACTCACCCTGCTGCTCGAGGACTTCCGCGAGAATCCGGGGCGCTACGTGCGGCTGTCGATCTTCTGACCATGAAGGACATCGTCGATCTGACCATCATCGGAGGCGGCCCCACCGGTCTGTTCGGGGCCTTCTACGCCGGGATGCGCGGCATGTCGTGCCGCATCGTCGACTCGCTTCCCGAGCTGGGGGGACAGCTCACGGCCCTGTATCCCGAGAAGTACATCTTCGACGTGGGGGGCTTTCCCAAGGTCCTCGCCAAGGACCTGGCCCGGGAGCTGGTGGATCAGGGCCTTCAGTTCGGCGCCGACGTGGCGCTCGACGAGGAGGTGCGCGGGCTGCGCGAGGAGGACGGCATCTTCGTCCTCGAGGGTGCGTCATCGGAGTACCGCACCCGCACGGTGCTGATCGCCGGCGGCAAGGGCGCCTTCGAACCCATGGTGCTCAAGTGCCCCGGTTACGAGGAACTCCTGGGCCACGGGGTCGAGTACTCCGTGCGCGATCCCGAGGTCTACCGGGGCAAGCGGGTCGTGCTCGTGGGAGGAGGAGACTCCGCGCTGGACTGGGCACTGATCCTGAAGGACATCGTCGAGCGGCTGGTCGTGGTGCACCGGCGGGCCGTTTTTCGTGCGCACGAGACATCGGTGGCCCGGCTCGAGGAAGCGGCGAACTCGGGTGAACTGGAGCTGAGGGTATTCTGGGAGGTGAAGGAGATCCGCGGCAACGGCAGAGTCGAGGGCTGCACCATCTTCGACAACCGCAGCGATGCGGAGGAGTCCTTCGCGGTGGATGCCGTGCTGACGTTCCTGGGCTTCAAGCCGGACCTGGGGCCGATCAAGAGCTGGGGACTCGAAGTGGACAAGAAGCGCATCGTGGTCGGCCAGTTGATGGAGACGAGCTGGCCGGGCATCTATGCGGCCGGAGACCTGGTCAGCTACCCGGGCAAGCTCGACCTGATCGCCACGGGCTTTGCCGAGGCGGCGATCGCCGTGAACAACGCGATTCGCCGCGTGGACCCGAACGCGCGCGTTAACCCCGGGCACTCGACCAACCTCAAGATCTTCAAGGACAAGTAGCCGACGCCTGCCGCGGGGGTTTCGGTTTTCGAATACACGAAAAGGGATGAAGATGACAGCACAGCACGAACGGGTCGTGATCATCGGGTCGGGCCCGGCGGCATGGACGGCGGCGATCTACGCGGCGCGCGCGGCGCTCTCGCCGCTCGTCGTGGAGGGGGCCGGCAGCCGCACCATGATCCCCGGCGGACAGCTCATGTTCACGACCGATGTCGAGAACTACCCCGGGTTTCCGGAGGGCGTGACCGGCCCCGAGATGATGGACGCCTTCCGCGCGCAGGCGCTGCGCTTCGACACGCGCGTGATCACGGATGATGTGGTCGAGGTGGAACTCGAGGGGCAGCCCAAGCGCCTCGTCACCGGACGCGGCCAGGAGATTCTCGCCGATTCAGTAATCGTGGCCACGGGAGCCAATGCCCGCTGGCTGGGCGTACCCGGAGAAGAGCGCCTGGCCCAGAGCGGGGGTGGCGTGTCGGCGTGCGCCGTGTGCGACGGGGCGCTTCCGTACTTCCGCGGTCAGGTGGTGGCCGTGGTCGGCGGCGGCGACAGCGCCATCGAGGACGCCACCTACATGGCGAAGTTCGCGGGCCGGGTGATCGTGATTCATCGGCGCGACCAGCTGCGCGCCTCGGCGATCATGCAGCAGCGCGCCTTCGACAACGGCAAGATCGAGTTTCTGTGGAACAAGGTGGTGACCGAAGTGCTGGGCGACGAGGTAATCACCGGGCTGTGGCTGAGGGACACGGTCACGGGGGAGGAGAGCACGCTCGAGGCGGGGGGGATGTTCGTCGCCATCGGTCACATCCCCAACACGGGGTTCCTGAACGGCCAGGTTGAACTCAAGGCGAACGGCTACATCGAGCTGCCCACCCCTTGGCGGACGGAGACTTCCCTGCCCGGAGTGTTCGCCGCCGGGGACGTGATGGACGACTACTACCGCCAGGCGGTGAGCGCCGCGGGGACGGGCTGCATGGCCGCGCTGGACGCCGAGCGCTGGCTTGCGCACGGGGGCCCGGCGGAGAACGGCGCCTCGTAGCGGGCGGCCGTGCCCGGGACTGGCGGCGGCATGAGCGCCCGTGCTCCCCGAGACCGAATGCCCCGGGAGCCGTCAGGAGGCGCCGTGCGCGCCCCCGTCCACCACGATCACCTCGCCCGTCATGAAGGGCGACCGATCGAGGAACAGCACCGCGCGCGCCACGTCGTCGGGCGATCCCCAGCCGCCGAGGGGGATGCGCGCCGCGGCGGCCCGCACGGCTTCCGGGGTGGCGTCTTCCTCGGGGAGCACCGAGCCGGGCGCGACCGCGTTGACCCGCACCCGGGGCGCCAGCGACCGCGCGGCCACCCGGGTGAGGTGGGCGAGCCCGGCCTTCGAGACCGAGTGGTGGGGATAGCGCGCCCACGGCCTGAGCGCCGACAGGTCGACGATGTTGACCACGCTGCCCCCGTTTGCGGCGAGCGCTGCCGCGGTGGCCTGGATGAGCAGGAAGGGCGCCTTCAGGTTGACCGCCATCACCTGGTCCCATTCCTCCTCGCCGACCTCTTCGAACGGCGTGGCAAGGAAGGTGGAGGCATTGTTGACAAGCAGATCGAGGCGCCCCCAGGCGTTTGTCGCGGCCTGGGCCAGCGACCGCGCGCCGGCGCCGGTGGCAAGGTCGGCCCGGACGGAGTGCGCGTGCCGGCCCCTGCCCTCCACCTCCGCGACCACCTCCCGCGCAGCATCCGCCGAGCCGTGGTACCCCACGACCACGTCGAAGCCCGCGTCGGCCAGAGCCAGGGTGATGGCACGCCCGACGCGCACCGCCCCACCCGTGACCAGAGCCACCCGGCGGCCCGGTGGCGGCGCCTCGTTTCCGGTGCGCGGGCGGTCCGTCACGCGCAGGGATCGTCGCTTGTGGAAGGGTGTTGGATCACGGGTGTCGGATCCCTCTTTCCAGCGGGCCGCGTGTGGCCACCTTCGAGTCTGATCGCGCCTGCGAGGCATCGCGTGAGTAAGCCCCAAAAAGCTACCGGAGCCCATCAGGGGCGGCAAACAAAGATGAGCGGACGGTGGCACACGAGATGAGTGGAACCGGGAGTCTCGCCGGCACGGCGTGCGTGGTCACGGGAAGCACGCGTGGCATCGGGCTTGCGATCGCGAAGGCGCTCGCGCGCCGCGATGCCGATGTCGTCGTCAGCGCCCGGACGGACGGCGATGTCCGCCGGGTGGCGGCCGAGCTGGCTGCGCTGGGTAGCGGACGCGCGGCCGGGATCGCGTGTGACGTGCGCGATCCGGAGGCGTGCCGGCGCCTGATCGACTCCGCGGTGGCACGCTTCGGGCGGCTGGACGTCCTGGTGAACAACGCCGGCTGGGGCCGCTTCGCCCCCATCGACGAACTCTCCTTAGAGGACTGGCGCGAGCAGATCGACACCAACCTGGGCGGCGTCTTCCACTGCTCCCGGGCTGCAGTGCCCCACCTGACGGCCGGGGGCGGCGGCTGGATCATCAACATCGGCTCGCTCGCGGGCCGGCACGCCTTCGCCGGAGGCACCGGGTACAACGCCAGCAAGTTCGGCCTGCTCGGCATGACCGAGGCGATGATGCTCGACCTGCGCCACCGGAACATCCGCGTGAGTCTCATCATGCCCGGCAGCGTCAACACCGGGTTTCGCGGCCAGTCCGCCGTCCACGACTGGAAACTGGATCCGCGCGACGTGGCACGGGCCGTGGTGGACCTGCTGGCCTTTCCCGGGCGCGCCCTGCCCAGCAGGATCGAGTTGAGGCCCAGCCGGCCGACTCGAAAGCGAACCTGACCACCCGAACCCGGACGACCCGCGAGCGCATCTCCGCATGAAACGGACTCTGGTGATCGGCGCCGGCGGCCAGGTGGGCACCGAACTGGTTGTGGCGCTGCGCGCCCTTTACGGGCAGGAAACCGTGCTCGCGACCGACCTGAGCACGGATGCGGCGGCAGCGCTGGGCGGCCCCTTCGCCCCCCTCGACTGCACGGACGGCGAGGCCGTGCTGGCTGCCGTGCGCCGCTTCCGCCCGCATACGTTGTTCCACCTGGCGGCCCTGTTGTCGGTGACCGGGGAGCAGCGCCCGCGCCTGGCCTACCGGGTGAACCTGGGCGGGCTGCTCAACGTGCTCGAGGCTGCGCGCGCAGAGGGCTCGGCCGTGTTCTTCGCGAGCACGATCGCCAGCTTCGGCCCCTCGATCCCGCTCGATCTGGTGCCGCAGGACGCGGCCCAGCGGCCCACCACCATGTACGGCATCACCAAGGCCGCCGGGGAGATGATCTGCGACTACTACCACCTGCGCTTCGGCGTCGACACCCGCGGAGTTCGCTTTCCGGGGCTGATCTCCCACATGGCCGAGCCCGGAGGTGGCACTACCGACTACGCCGTCGAAGCCCTCCGGGGCGCGGTCGCGCGCAGCGCCTACACCTGCCCGCTGCGGCCGGATACCCAACTGGACATGATGTACATGCCGGACGCCATCCGCGCCGCGACCGAACTGATGGAGGCCGACCCGTCTCGCCTGACGCACCGCAACGCCTGCAACATCGCCGCCATGCAGTTCACCCCCCGGATGCTCGCCGCGGAGATACGGCATCACCTGCCGCACTTTCGCATGGACTACCGCGTGGACCCCTTGCGTCAGGGCATCGCCGACTCCTGGCCGCGGCGCATTGACGACTCCGTCGCGCGGGAGGAGTGGGGCTGGAAGCCGGAGTACGATCTTGCCGCAATGACTGCGGAGATGGTCGCAAACCTGCGGCGCCGGGAATCCGCTTCCTCCGATGCTCCGAACCCGCATCCGACCGTCCCCCGCTGATCCCGGAGACCCCCCATGCCGCTCGACCGCCTGACCGACGTGCTGGACGGCCACGTCCGCGAACTCGAACGCAGGGGCACCGCCAAGGGCGCGGAAGCTGTGGTCACGGCCGTGGAGATGCCACGCGGGGAGCGCGGTCCCAGGATCAGGCTGGAGGGCGAGGGCGAGCGCCCCTTCATTCGCCTCAACTCCAACTCCTACCTGGGGATGGGCCTGCGTCCCGACGTCATCGCGGCGGAGGAGGCCGAGGCGCGGGCGTCGGGGGCGGGTCCGGGGGCGGTGCGCTTCATCAGCGGCACCTATGCGGCGCACGTGGAGCTGGAGCGCGGGCTGGCGCGCTTCCACGGACGCGAGGAGGCCATGCTGTTCTCCTCCGCCTACGCGGCGGTGGTGGGCTGCCTTGTCCCGCTTATCGATCCGGGGACCGCGCTCATCTCCGACGAACTGAACCACAACTCCATCATCAACGCCGTGCGCCTGGCACGCCCCCTGTCGAAGGTGGTGTACCCGCACCTCGACATGCGCGCGCTGGACCGGGCCCTCGCGCAGGCCGCCGGCAAGGCCCGCCGCGCCGTCGTGGTGACCGACGGCATCTTCAGCATGCGCGGCGTGCACGCGCCCGTCGACGACATCATGGAGATCGCCCGCCGCCACGACCGCAACTTCCCCGAGAACGTGGTGGTGGTGCTCGACGACTCCCACGGCGTGGGCGCCATCGGAGCCACGGGGCGGGGCACGGAGGAATACACCGGCGCCCCTCCCGTGGACATCCTGGTGGCTACCCTGGGAAAGGCGCTCGGGGTCAACGGCGGCTACGTCGCGACCAGCTCGGCGCTCGTCCGCTATCTGCGCGAGAGTGCTCCGTTCTACATCTACTCGAACCCGATCACGCCCGGGGAGGCGAGGGCCGCGCTGAAGGCGCTCGAGATTCTCGACAGCGGGGAGGGACGGCAGCTGCTCGAGCGCTTGCGCGCGCTCACCCGGCGCTTTGAGGACGGCCTGGTGCGGCTCGGCATCGAAGTGCTGAAGGGGGAGCATCCGGTGGTTCCCTTGATGATCCGCGATACCGCGCGCACGCATGAGCTCGTGCGCCACCTCCGCGACCATGGTATCCTGGCCACCGGTCTGGCCTTTCCCGTGGTGCCGCGCGGAGACGAGGAGATTCGCGCCCAGATCAACGCCGACCACACCGAGGCCGACATCGACTACGTGCTGGACGTGCTGGCGAATCGCCCGGGAGCTGGGGATACATGAGCGGGGACAAGGGAGGGGGAAGCGACGGGCGCACGCCGGGACGCGACTTCGTGCGCGAGATCGTGGCTGCGGACCTGGCCAGCGGGAAGCACGGAGGGCGGGTCGCCACCCGCTTCCCGCCCGAACCCAACGGGCTGCTGCACATCGGCCACGCCAAGGCCATCTGCCTCGATTTCGGGGTTGCCGCCGAGAACGGGGGCACCTGCAACCTGCGCTTCGACGACACCAACCCGGAGACCGAAGAGGCCGGCTACGTCGAGGCCATCAAGCGCGACATCCGCTGGCTGGGCTTCGAGTGGAGCGAGCTGCGCCACGCCTCGGACTATTTCGAGCAGCTCTACGACTACGGCGTCCACCTCATCGAGAAGGGCTCGGCGTACGTCGACAGCCTGAGCGAGGAGGAGATCCGCGCCCACCGGGGCACGGTGACCGAGCCCGGGCGCCCCAGCCCCTGGCGGGATCGTCCCCTGGAAGAGAGCCTCGACTTCTTCCGGCGCATGCGCGCCGGCGAGTTCGAGGACGGAGCACACGTGCTGCGCGCCCGCATCGACATGGCATCGCCCAACATGATCATGCGGGATCCGGTGCTCTTCCGGATCCGCCGCGCGCACCACTACCGCACCGGATCGGAGTGGTGCATCTACCCCATGTACGACTTCGCGCACTGCCTCTCCGACTCCATAGAGGGCATCACCCACTCGCTGTGCACGCTCGAGTTCGTGAACAACCGGGCGATCTACGACTGGCTGCTCGAGGAAGTGGAGGCGCCCGAGCCCGTGCCGCGGCAGTACGAGTTCGCGCGCCTGAACCTCGAGTACACCATCGTCTCCAAGCGCAAGCTGCTGCGCCTGGTGCAGGACGGGCACGTCAGCGGATGGGACGACCCCCGCATGCCCACCCTCTCCGGGCTGCGGCGCCGGGGGGTGACGCCGGCCGCCATCCGCAACTTCTGCGGCCTGGTGGGTGTCGCCAAGGCCGACAACCGGGTGGACGCGGCCAAGCTCGAATACGCCATCCGGGACGATCTGAACATGCGCGTGCCCCGCGTCATGTGCGTGCAGCGGCCGCTCAGGGTGGTCATCACCAACTTCCCGGAAGGCGAAACCGACTGGCTGGACGCGCCCCTCTACCCCCACGACGTGCCGCTGGAAGGGACCCGTCCGGTGCCCTTCACGCGCGAGCTCTACATCGAGCGCCACGACTTCATGGAAGACCCGCCACGCCGCTTCTTCCGGCTGGCCCCCGGGCGGGAGGTGCGTCTTCGTTACGGCTACTTCATCCGCTGCGAGGAGGTGGTCAAGGACGAGGCGGGCGAGGTGGTGGAGCTGCGCTGCACCTACGACCCGGCGACCCGGGGCGGCTCGGCTCCCGACGGCCGCAAAGTGCGCGGCACCATCCACTGGGTGTCGGCGGAACACGCGCGCCCGTGCGAGGTGCGCCTCTACGACCGCCTCTTCCGCACGCGCGACCCCGACCGCGGCGACTTCCTGGCACAACTGAATCCCGATTCCCTGGTGGTGCACGCGGACGCGCGCGTCGAGCCGAGCATCGCCGACGATCCTCCCGGCACCCGCTACCAGTTCGAGCGGGTGGGCTATTTCATCAGCGACGAAGAGGACTCGCGGCCGGACCGCCTGGTCTTCAACCGCACCGTCGGCCTGCGCGACTCGTGGGTGAAGATCCGCAAGCAGCAGATGGCGCAGGAGGCGCGGAAGGCGAAGGGGCGGGGGAGGAAGAAGAGGAAGCGCGGGAAGAAGCGGGGCTGAGGGAAAGCCTGCCCGGCCCGGGGGACAGCCGTAGGTTCAGGCCAGCAACGCCTCGCTCTTCCGGAACGGATCCCGGATCCGCAACTCCGGGAAGAGCATGAAGTCCCTGTCCCGGGACAGAAGCACCTCTACCCCGTGCGCGAGGCAGATCGCGGCGACCCGCGCATCGTGCACCACGCCCCCGTGCACGCGCGGGCGCCGGATGAACCGTGCCAGCGTATGCGGAAAGTCGTCGGTCTCTCCGATCAAGCGATTCGATGGCGATGCGGCCCAGGCTTCCAGTTGCTACCACGCCTGTTCCGATGAGCTCGCCCCATCCTTCCAGATCCGGCGGCTGGTGACCACGCTCAGGAACTCGAAGCAGCAGGGCCAGGGAATGGCCCATGGGTGGCGTCCCTCCGCCAGCCTTCGCATGATCTCCCGAGCGGCGGCGTGGACACGGGATTCGCGGCGGTGCGCGTAGACCAGCACGTTGGTGTCTACGGCGATCAACGGTTGCGCCGGAGGTCGTCGTTCGTCACCGCTGCTTCCGGTCGTCGTAGATGATGTCGCGCAGATCCTGCCAGGAGTAGTCTTCAAGCGGGTCGCGAGCACCCGCGCGGCCGACGCTCAGATCCGGAAGCTCGTAACGGGTATCTTCTGGAGGAACCCTGATGGCTGCATCTGGACATCGTGAATCCGGCGCCGGTCGGGTCCCCCGCTTCCCGATCGATCCCACGCACAGTCAACGACGGCACTGCCTGTGGAGCATTCTGCCGGCGATGCTGGCAGTTGCGTGCGGGAGCCCCTATCCCCCGCCGCCGGAGACGGCGCAGGACCCCGTGGTCGACACCCTGCACGGCGTCGTCTTCACCGATCCCTACCGCTGGCTGGAGCACCAGAACAGCCCCGAGACGCGGGCCTGGATCGCCGAGCAGAACGCCTATGCGGAGCAGATCGTCGGCGAGTCGGAGTTGCGTGCCGGGCTGGAGGCGCGCCTGCGGGAGCTGATGGATGTTCCCGGCGTGGTGTATCCCCAGCGTCACGGAGACTACGAGTACTTCGCCTACCGCAAGCCTGGGCGGGAGGTGGGGGCAATCTACCGGCGGATGGCGCCCGACGAGCCGGATGATGTCCCCTTGGACGTCACCGCTGACTACGAGGTCGTTGTCGATCCGCTGGACCTGCGCGCCGACGGAACCACGAGCGTCGGGATCCAGGACTTCTCGCGCGATGGCCGCCTGATGCTCTATTCGATCCGGGACGGGGGCCCCGACGAGATCGAAGTGCGGGTGCGCGACCTCGAGTCGGGCGAGGATCTTCCCGACCGGCTGCCGACGGCACTCTACAGCGGCGTCGCCTTTACCTCCGACGGCACCGGCTTCTACTACACGCATCGCTCCCGGCAGACGGGTCCCCGCGTTCGCCGGCATGTACTGGGCACCGACCTGTCGGAGGATGTCGAGCTGTTCGGGGAGGGTATCGGGCCGACCGCTTTCGTCAACGCCTCCGAGGTGGACGAAGGCCGCTACCTCATCTACACGGTGCAGCACGGCTGGGCGCGTACCGATGTCTACCTGCATGACCTGAGCTCCGGAGCTGACCCGATGCCTCTCGTGGTCGGCGCACCCGCCCGCTTCCGGGCCCGCTGGGTGGACGGCGAGATCTACCTGCTCACCAATCTCGACGCACCCCGCAACCGGGTGGTGGCGATCCGACCGGAGGCTCCCGACCCGAGCCAGTGGCGTGAGGTCATCCCCGAGGCCGAGGACCTGCTGACCGGCTATCAGCGGTTCGATGGCGACTTCGTCGCCGACTATCTGCGCGACGTGAGCAGCCGCATCGTGCGCTATGCGCGCGACGGTACCGTGAAGGACGAGATCCCAGTCCCCGAACATCACGTGGCCTCGTTCCGCGGACACGGTGCGGGCCGTGCCCTGCTCTCCCTCACGTCCCTGCTCACGCCCCAGACCGTGGTCGAGCTGGACCTCGAGACCATGGAGACTGAGGAATGGCCGCCCACCGCCGTCCCGTTTGACGGCAGCGCCTACGAGATGAAGCAGGTGTGGTACACCTCCCCGGACGGGACCGAGGCGCCGATGTACGTCGCGCATCGCCGGGGACTGGAACTCGAGGGCTCGACCCCCACCCTGCTCTACGGCTATGGCGGTTTCAACGTGAACCTGCTGCCCCGCTTCGACGCACGCGCGGCGGTCTGGATGGAGCAAGGCGGCGTCTACGCCATCGCGACGCTGCGCGGGGGGGGCGAGTTCGGCGAGGAGTGGCACCGGGACGGCATGCTCGAGAACAAGCCCAACGTCTTCGCCGACTTCATCGCCGCTGCGGAGTGGCTGGTGAACAACGGCTACACCAGCCCGGACAAGCTGGCCATCCGGGGCGCGAGCAACGGCGGACTGCTGGTCGGGAGTGCGTTGACGAAGCGGCCGGATCTCTTCCGCGCCGTGTTCGCCGGCCTTCCCGAACTCGATCTGGTGCGTTTCTACCAGTTCACCGAGACCAACAACATGCCGGCGCTGCTCGAGTACGGGAACGGCGCCATCCGCGAGGAGTTCGAGGTGCTCCGGACCTTCTCGCCCTACCAGAACGTGCGCGACGGGGTGGACTACCCTGCGGTAATGCTCACCCAGGGCGACCTGGACACACGCGTGCCTCCGCTGCAGGCCCGCAAGATGGCGGCGCGGCTCCAGGCAGCGACCGGTTCAGGGCTTCCGGTGATTCTCGACTACGACGCGCGCACAGGGCACGCCGGCGGACGCGCGTTCAGCCGGAATGTGCGCAACGCTGCCATGGAGCTGGCGTTTCTGCTGCAGCAACTGGGGGCGGGGTGAGTCTGACAGGCGGACGCCCCGGGGTTGTCAGCCAGCCCCTGCCCGCTCGACGGCGATTCGCACATATGCGAAACGGCCGTTGAATCCGCCGGGAGAGTACTGGCTGTACTTGTTGCCGAGTCCGGTGAAGCGGTTCGGGTTCAGCTCCGGATAGGTGTCGAGAATGTTGTCCGCGCCCACGGTCGCGCGGACGCCGCCGCTGAACCGGTAGCTCACGGATACGTCGACCATGCCGTATCCGCCGAAATCCTCGTCCTCCTCGGAATCGTACCAGCCGCCGAAGTAGTTGAAGCGGGCCACGCCGCTCAGTGCGCCCGCGTTGTGCCGAACGGAAACGATGGCCCGTTCGCGGGGCAGGCCCAGTTCGTAATCCTTGATCTCCTTTTCGTCCGCGAGGGGTCCGCCGGGCGTGAACTCCTCCACGGTGGTGAGGGTCCGGCTGATGGCGGCATCGAGGACGGTGACGCCGCGCCCCACCTCGAAAACGTAGCTTCCTACGGCCTCGCAGCCCCGCGTCGACGTGGTGAAGTCGTTGTTGAAGTAGTTGATGTAGTTCCAACTGCGGGCCGAGGTGAGGCCCGCGGACTCGAGCATCGCGATCAGGTCGCCCCGAACCCGGTGCGAGCCGAGGTCCGGCCGGTTGAATTCGATGTCCTTCGAGAGGGCGAGGCGATCCTCGACCCGGATGCTGAAGCAATCGAGCGTAGCCGCGACCGGTGCCCGGTCCCAGACGAGTCCCAGCGATGCGTTGCGCGACCGTTCCGGCCTGAGCGGGCTTCCGCCAAGGGCAATGCCGACGGGGCTGGCCGGCGCGATCGTCGCTACGATCGACACCTGGCGCTCATCCCCGGAACCGGCGTTCTTGGAAGTCGCGTTGATCGCGTTCGCCTGTCCCGGCGACGGCGCCCGGAAGCCCGTGCTCCAGCTTCCCCGGAGCGCCAGATCCCGAGTCAGTTGCGCGCGGCTCGAGAGTTTCCCGTTCGCCGTTGCCCCGAATCCGTCGTAGTGCTCGAAACGCGACGCCGCGCCGACGGTCCAGCTCTCCCGGACATCGGCCTCCATCTCCAGGTAGGCTCCCGCGCTGCTCCGCGACCACCGTCCCGCGGTGTCCTCGCTGAAACCGGGAAACCCGTTTGTGCCCGCCGTGAAGCCCTGACTCTGCAGGTCCACCGTCCTGCCGGTCCACTCGAAGGTGCGTGCCCACGAGTTCGACTCCCCGCCCCGGATCTGGAAGGCCTCCCGCCGCCATTCGGCGCCGAAGGCGAGGTTGAGGTCGGACGCGAGGGCCTCAACCGCCAGCGGGTAGGAGAAGTCCGCGTTGAGGTTCGCCTCGTCCTGGCGGTAGGCTCCGGGATCGAACTCGAAGTCGGAGGGATTGGCCGGGCCCAGTGCCGCGTTGACGGTGTTGCGAATAAAGAAGGTCACGTCGCTCGTCCCCGTCGCGGCGCTCAGGTCCCAGGTGAAGCCCGGGTCGGACTGGCGGCGTATCCCGGCCACCGCCGAGTAGTCCCGGGTGTTCCCCCCGAACCGTGGCGTAAAGCCACCGGGAAAGAACTGGTTCATGACGAAGCAGTCCGGATGGTCCCGCTGGAACGAGTCGGTCTGGAAGGTCCCGTTCAGGTAATAGGCGCCCTCGGGGCGGAGCATCGACGGGCATCCGCCGCTACCGTTGCCGGTCAGGTCTCCCACCAGCCGATGGGCGCCACGCGTATACACGCCTTCACGACTGTCGGGGTTGCGATAGTAGAAGCCGCCGTCGGTCTCCTTGCGCGCGTAATTCCCGAATGCGTAGAGGCGCGCGCCGTCACCCACCGGAATGCCGAGGTTGACGAAGGTCTTGAGGTCCCCGTTCACGTTCGGACTTCCCCAGATCTGCGCCGGATTGGGGACATGGACGTTGCCGGCGGCCTCCAGCGCCGCAGCGTCGTCCCGCTGGACGCTGCGAACCGTCTCGCTCGCATCGGCAAGCTCCAGGCTCAGATTGAGAAAGCCCTCCTCGAAGAGCGGCAGCCCGACGTTGGCCGCAACATGCGCCTGCGTGCCGTCGCCCTCTGCCGATACGCCGTACCCGGCGTCGACCTGGTATCCTTCGCGGTCATCCCTGAGAACGAAGTTCATGACGCCGGCGATGGCGTCCGAGCCGTATTGAGCCGCCGCTCCATCCCGCAGAACCTCCACCTGACGGAGCGCGATGGAGGGAATCACCGACAGGTCCGGTCCCTGGGCGCCTTCGGAAGCCTTGGGAACCAGCCATGCGATTACGGCCCCGCGGTGGCGGCGTTTGCCGTTCACGAGCACGAGCGTATGGTCCGCGGCCAGGTTGCGGACGTTTGGAGGCCGCACGATGGTGGCGCCGTCCGCGATCGGCTGCGCGTTGACGCTGAACGCCGGAACGACGGTACGCAGCATGTCCAGCAGGTCGGCGGCGCCCTGCGTGCGGACGTTGTCTGCGCTCACCACATGGACCGGGGAATAGGACTCGATGGCGGTTCTCCCGCCGCGCCGCGTGCCTACGGCGACGATCTCGTCGAGAGCCACCACCCTGGGGAGCGTATCGGGAGCGGACAGCGTGTCGGCCGGGTCCTGTGCACGCAACGCCGAGGCCGCGGCCAGCAGAACTGCACCGAACCGCAGGATGGGGACGGCGCGAGTGCGGACACCGCTCATTGCCGCGAACACCTCCCTCTGGCCGGGTTCCCGTTTCGCAAGATGGTCCGGCGGACCTATCCTGGTCCTGTTCGTCTCCATACCTCCCGAGCGAAAGTCGCGCCGTGCGCCAACCCTCGTCAATCCTGGAACTCACCGAGCTCTCCCTCCGCTTCGGGGGCGTGACCGCGCTCTCGGGGCTCAGCATGGAGGTGCGCGAGGCCGAACTGCTCGCGCTGATCGGGCCCAACGGGGCGGGCAAGACCAGCGTCCTGAACTGCATCTCCGGACTCTACCGCGCGCAGGAGGGGAGTATCACCCTGACCGGCCGCGACGGGGCCCCGCACGCGCTGCACCGTCTCGCGCCCCACCGCATCGCCGCGCTGGGCGTGGCGCGCACCTTCCAGAACATCGAACTCTTCAAGCACATGACGGTGCTCGACAACCTCATGCTGGGCCGCCACGTGCATATGAAGGGCGGTGTGCTCGGCGGCGGGATCTATCTGGGTCGCCAGCGCCGCCGGGAAATCGAGCATCGGCGCTACGTGGAGGAGGTCATCGACTTCATGAACCTGGAGCCGCTGCGGAGCGCGGTGGTGGGGAGTCTCGCGTACGGGAACCAGCGGCTGGTGGAGATGGCGCGCGCGCTGGCGCTCGACCCGCACCTGCTGCTGCTGGACGAGCCCACGGCCGGCATGAACGCCGAGGAAAAGGAGTCGATGGCGCGCTTCATCCTCGACGTGCACGAGGAGCGCGGCATCACCGTGGTGGTCATCGACCACGATATCGACGTCATCATGGACATCTCGGACCGGGTGGTGGTCCTCGATTTCGGACGGCGGATCGCGCAGGGAACGCCGGAGCAGGTGCGGAACGACCCCGCGGTGATCGACGCCTATCTGGGGCACGCGCGGGGAGAGGACGAACCCGTGCGAGCGAAACACTAACGTTACGTCAGGGTTGAGCGTGCCCCCACAACACTTCCCCGATACCCTTCCGGGCCTTCTCGCCCGACGAGCCGCGAGCCGCCCCGACGAGGTCGCGCTGCGCGAGAAGGAGTTCGGGATCTGGCAGGAGATCACCTGGGCGGAATACCTCCGTCGGGTGCGGGCCTTCGCGCTGGGGCTGGCGGAGTTGGGTGCGGAAGAGGGGAACCGGGTCGCGATCATCGGCGACAACCGGCCCGAGTGGATGATCGCCGAACTCGCGGCACAGGCGGCGGGCATCCTCCCTCTGGGGCTCTATCAGGACGCCATCGCGGACGAACTTGCTCGCATGCTGGAAGCCGCCGAGGCTCGCATCGTGGTGGCCGAAGACCAGGAGCAGGTCGACAAGGTGCTGGAGGTGCGGGACCAGCTGCCTGGCCTGGAGTACATCGTGTATTACGACTCGCGCGGCATGTACGGGTACGAGGCGCCCGGGCTGATGTCCTTCGAGGAGATCGAAGCGCTGGGGGAGCGGCGGCACGAGGGATCGCCGCACGAATTCAGCCGGCGACTCGCGGCGGTCCAGTCCGCCGACATCGCGCTGTTGTGCACGACTTCCGGTACGACCAGCATCCCCAAGCTGGCGATGCTCTCGCACGAGAACCTGATCGCCATGGCTTCCCAGTTGCGGAGCGTGGACGCTATGCACCGGGGCGACGAATTCGTGTCGTTCCTCCCGCTCGCCTGGATCGGTGAACAGATGGTGGCGGTGGCGAGCGGGCTTCTGGCGGGGTTCACGGTCAACTTCCCCGAGGAGACGGCGACCGCGCGCAAGGACATGCGCGAGATCGGGCCCGCTTTTCTCATGTCGCCCCCGCGCATCTGGGAGAACATGGTCTCGGACGTGCAGGTGATGGCCGAGGACACCACCCGGCTCAAGCAGTGGTTCTACGGCTGGGCCATGAAGCAGGGCGCGGCGACCGCCGAAGCGCGGTTTCGCGGACGGCGCCTCGATCCGGTTCGGCGCCTCGCCCACCGCCTCGCGGACTGGACGGTCTTTCACCCGATCCGCGACCAGTTGGGCCTCAGCCGGGTCCGGCGCGCCTATACGGGAGGCGCGGCACTCGGACCGGACGTCTTCCACTTCTATCACGCCATCGGCGTCAACCTGAAGCAGCTCTACGGCCAGACCGAGGTGTCGGGAATCTCGGTGGTGCACCGGGACGACGACATCCGCTTCCAGACCGTGGGGGTGCCGCTGCCGCGGACCGAGATCCGGATTTCGGATGAGGGCGAGATCCTCTGCAGGAGTCCCGCGGTGTTCCAGGGCTACTTCCGCAACCCGGCAGCCACCGCGGAGACGCTCGAAAACGGTTGGCTGCGCTCGGGCGACGCCGGCTACTTCGACGACAACGGGCACCTGGTCGTGATCGATCGCCTCGCCGACGTGATGAGGCTGCCGGACGGGACCCACTTCTCCCCGCAGTTCGTCGAGAACAAGCTCAAGTTCAGTCCCTACGTCGCCGAGGCGGTGGTCTTCGGGGGCGGCGGGGCCCCGTTTGTGACCGCGATGATCGCCATCGACATGGAGAACGCCGGGCAGTGGGCAGAGCGCCACCGCATTCCCTACACCACCTTCACCGACCTGGCGCGGCGTAGCGAGGTGTATGCCCTGGTCCGGGAGCACGTCGCCGAGGTGAACGGGGAACTGCCCGAGGCCGCCCGCATCCGCCGCTTCCTGCTGCTGCACAAGGAGCTGCACGCCGACGACGCCGAGCTGACCCGCACCCGCAAGGTCCGGCGGCGCCATATCGCCGATCGCTTCGCGGAGATCATCGCGGCGCTGCAGGGGGAGGCCGATTCAATCACCGTGGCGACCGAGATCACCTATCAGGACGGTCGCACGGCGGCAGTGGAACACGATCTCCGCATCGAGACAATGGAGTGAGCAGGCCATGACCCGACCCGCCGTCGCATGCGCGCGACCGCGCTCACGGACCGGTGAGCGCTGAGTCCATGGACATCTTCCTGCAACTGACGGTCTCCGGACTCAGCACGGGGATGATCTACGCCCTGGCGGCGGCGGGCTTCGTGGTCATCTACAAGGCCAGCGACGTCATCAACTTCGCCCAGGGGGACCTGCTCCTGATGGGGACCTACCTGATCTTCTTCGGCGTGGCGCAGACCGGGCTGCCCTGGAGCCTGGGGGTGCTGGTGACGCTGCTGCTGGCGGTCGCGGTAGCCCTCGCGGTGGAGCGCCTGGTACTGCGGCCCCTGGTGGGCGAGCCCATCATCTCGATGATCATGGTGACGATCGGGCTTTCGTCAGTACTCAGGGGCGCGATCAACGCCATCTGGGGTCCGAACCCGCGCGCGTTCGAGTCCTTCCTGCCCGCGGGCGACCTCGTCATCGGGCCGGCGGTGCTCTCGGCGGCACGGGTGCTCTCCATCCCCATCGCGCTCGCGGTGCTGGCGGCGCTCGGGCTCTTCTTCCGCTACGCCCGCGACGGCATCGCCATGCGCGCCATCGCCGACGACCAGCAGGCCGCGCTCAGCATGGGGATCAGCATTCCGCGCGTGTTCGGGGTGGCGTGGGGGCTGGCGGCCGCCTCGGCTGCAATCGGGGGCATCATGCTGGGCAACATCGTGGGCGTGAGCCCGAACGTGGCGGCCATCGGGCTGCGCGTCTTCCCGGTGGTGATCCTGGGCGGGCTGGATTCGATCAAGGGGGCCGTGATCGGGGGCGCCATCATCGGGCTGCTGGAGGTATACGTCGGTTTCTACGTGGGGCACGGGCTCAACCTGGTGGTCCCGTACCTGGTGCTCATCATGGTGCTGATGGTCCGGCCCTACGGGCTCTTCGGGAAGGAGATCATCGAGCGCGTATGAGACTCTCCCCATGAGCATGGAGTGCGGGGTCTTCCACACCCGCTACGAGTCCGACATGGGACTCCGCCCGCGGCCCGCCCAGCGCATCCGGCTGGCGATACTTGCCCTCTTCGTGCTCGCCTTCCCGTTCGTGGCCAGCACCTACTGGCTGGATCTGGCCAACCAGGTGGCCATCGCCACCGTGGGCGCCATCGGCCTCAACATCCTCGTGGGCTACACGGGCCAGATCTCGCTGGGCCAGGGCGCTTTCATGGCGATCGGGGCCTACACCGCCGGACTACTGACCCTCAACTTCGGGGTCCCCTGGGGCGCGAGCGTGTTCTGCGCCTGCATTATCACCGCAGTGGCGGGCACCTTCTTCGGGCTCCCTTCCCTGCGTCTCAAAGGCCTCTACCTGGCCATCGCCACCCTGGCCGCACAGGAGATCGTGGAGTGGGCGATGACCCACTGGACGGCGGTCACGGGCGGAACCGAGGCCATCGTCGTGCCCGCCCCGCGCCTGTTCGGCCTCCGCCTGAACACCACCTTCAACTTCTACTGGCTGGCGGTACTCACGGCGGCCGGAACCGCGCTCTTCGCGGCCAACCTCTTCCGCAGCCGCATCGGCCGCGCCTTCGAAGCGGTGCGGGACCAGGATGTCGCGGCAAGCGTCATCGGGGTGGACGTCTTCCGCACCAAGCTGCTGGCCTTCGCGACTTCGTCGTTCTTTGTAGGGCTCGCGGGGGCGATGATCGCGTTCTACCGCAACATCGTCACCTGGGAGCGCTTCACGCTCAACACCAGCATCGTCTACCTGGCGATGATCATCGTCGGCGGCCTCGGTTCGATCCGCGGATCGTTTCTGGGAGCGGCACTGATCACGTTGCTCCCGGCGCTCATCACCAACCTGGGACGCGCCATCCAGGATACGGCTCCGCAGGCAGCGTCCCTTCTCCCGTACGCGCAGCAGGCGGTGTTCGGGATCGTGATCATCCTCTTCCTCATCTTCGAACCCCGGGGACTGTCCAAACTGTGGGACAACATGAAAGACTACTTTCATGTGTGGCCTTTTGCGTACCGAAAGCGTTGATTACCAGCGATTTAGATACTTACCCGGTGGTCGGTGATGTCAGGGGCTATATTAGCGTTATGCGTTTCTATATGTTCTGCTCAGACCCACCCGGGCCTAGCGTTGGGCAAAAGGGGCCCGCCGGGGCTAACTCCATTGCATCCCTAGATCGTCGACCAGCTTGGCCACGGCTTCGATTGCCTCCACCGGGTGGCCAGCGGGCGAAGGGGGTTCGCACGTTACCCGCCTAAGTGCCTCCAGGTATTGGCCGCTAAAGCTGCGCCGGAACAAGACGGTTCGGTCGGTCGCCTCGGGGAGGGGGGTTGGTTGTGAACGCGCGCTCATCCTAGCTGCCCGGCGGCTGCCCATAAAGAGCCTCATGGGGACGAACTCTCCCCCTGAAATCGGTCTGGAAAACGAGCTCCCAGAAAAAAGCGGGTGGGGTGTCCGGGGGGGGGCGGGGCTAGCC
>VXNP01000062.1 GCA_009840525.1 Gammaproteobacteria bacterium | reverse complement strand
GGGCTGGCGGGGCTCCCCGGCGTCGGCGACGGCCCGGTCGTCGCGGTGGTGTCGGGCGGCAACATCGACGCGCGCGTCCTCGCGGCCATCCTCGACGACCGAGCGCCCTGACGCTCCTCGTGCGCCTGCGGCGACACCGCTGGTCATTCCCCAGGGACCGGAAGTCCCCGGAACCCGTCGCCTGCTGCGGACGTACCTACCCCGCATGAGCTCCCAGACCAAACGACGCCTCGTCTTCCTCGCCGGCTTCGCCCTCTATTTCGGAGCGATCTGGTTTGCATGGGACACACCCATCGTCTACCCGCTGAAGGTTTTCGTGGTGCTCCTCCACGAGATCAGCCACGGCATCGCTGCGCTCGCCACCGGGGGCACTATCCAGGCCATCGAACTCGACCCGGCCCAGGGCGGCGCGTGCTACTGTCCCGGCGGTAACGCGTTCCTGACACTGTCCGCGGGATATCTGGGCAGTCTGGGCTGGGGCGCCCTGATGGTCATGGGCGCGCGCGCCGGCGCCACGCGTTCACGGTGGATCGTCGGCGCGGTGGGCGTGATGGTGGTCGTGCTGACGCTGCTGTACGTGCGCAACGGGTTCGGCTTCGGCTTCGGCCTCCTGTTCGGGCTGGCCCTCTTCGCCTCGGCGGCGAAGCTCCCGGCGCGGGCGAACCGGGTACTGCTCACCACGCTCGGGCTCACCAGCTGCCTGTACGCCATCCTCGACATCAAGAGCGACATCATCGACCGCCCGGAACTCCGGTCCGACGCGCGCATGCTCGCCGAGATGACCGGCATCCCCACCATGGCCTGGGGATTCCTGTGGATCGGCATCGCGATCGCGGTCGCCCTCATGCTCTTCCGCAAGGCGTTCCGGGAGGCTTAGCCTCCGGCGCGTCAATCCGACTCGGAAACATCTGAAGCCGCGCTGGTTGCCGCGCGAGTCATGGCCTTGTAATTTCCCGCAACTGCTCCCGTTTGGGGGGTGGCGGGCCGCTGGGGAATCGCTCAGATGGCGTTCTCCGACGGACCGCGGGCCTGGGCCCGCCGGTGTTCGGCCCGATGTCGACCCATGAAAAGGAGGTGATCAATTGTCTAGTCCAAGTACCCTGTTCAGCCTGGCATGGGCAAGCGATCGCCGTTAGCCGAGTGATCGTATCTGTTCGGGCCAGCGGCCATCGTGCCGGGCTGAGCAGAAAACACTGGAAGAAGGCGCCGTCGGATCGGTCCGGCGGCGCCTTCGTCGTGCGGTGCGGTGCTGCCACTCCATCGGAGTGCGGCTATCCTTGTAGCGGGACCGTGCGAAAACCCAGGTCGCTCTCACTCTTCACATGAACGGAGTTCCCACATCCGCTTCGAGGGAAGCGGAGGAAACGACACATGTCAGCTTCCATGCCTGATTCATCCTCCAAGCCTGCATCAGCATCCGCAGAGCCGATCGCCATCATCGGCATGGCGTGCCGGTTCCCGGGCGCAAACGACATCGAAGCCTTCTGGCGCCTGCTGGAGACCGGAGGGAACGCGGTGGTCGAGGGGGTTCCGGGTTCCGGGGAAGGACGCTGGGGCCAGATCTTCGGCGACAATGCGGTCCAGAGCGAGGGCTGTCGTTTCGGCGCCTTCGTCGACGACATCGACCGGTTCGACGACGCCTTTTTCCGGATCTCCCCTGTAGAGGCCGAGCTGCTCGATCCACAGCAGCGCATGATGCTGGAGGTGAGCTGGCAGGCGCTTGAAGACGCGGGCATCGACCCGGATCGCCTGAAGGAGAGCCGCACCGGCGTGTACTCCGGGATCAGCAACGACGAATACCGCATGCTGGTGGTGGATTCGGCCAAGCCCGCCGAGGCCGCGGCGTGCCTGTACGCGCTGAGCGGCACGAACCTGAACGGGACGGCCGGCCGCGTCTCGTTCGTGCTCGGGCTGACCGGCCCGGCCAAGGCGGTGGACGCCGCCTGCGCCTCGGCGATGGTGGCGATCAACGACGCGGTCGCCGATCTGCAGCAGGGCAAGGCGAACCTCGCCCTTGCGGGCGGCGTGCAGGCAATCCTCAACGGGCGCATCTACGAGCTGCGCGCGGACGCGATGATGCTGTCCCCCGATGGACAGTGCAAGACCTTCGATGCCTCCGCGAACGGCTACGTTCGCGCCGAGGGCTGCGGCGTCGTCGTCCTCAAGCGCCTGAGCGATGCCGAGGCGGACGGGGACCGGATCTGGGCGGTGATCCGGGGCTCGGTTGTGAACCACGGGGGGACCGGCGTCGGGCTGACCGTGCCGAACACGCCCGCGCTGGAACAGGTCATGGAGGACGCATTGTTCCAGGCGGGCGTGGATCCGCTGGAGGTGGATTACGTCGAGGCGCATGGAACGGGAACCGCGGTCGGCGATCCGATCGAGCTGAACGCCGTATCCAGCATCTACGGCAGGGGCCGCGACGCCCGCGACCCGCTGCTGATCGGTTCCGTGAAGACGAACGTGGGCCATCTGGAGTCGGCGGCCGGCGTCGTCGGGCTCATCAAGGCGGCGCTGGTGGTCCGGCGGGGCATCATCCCGAAGCACCTGCATTTCCACGATCCCAACCCGGCGGTGGACTGGGATCGCATGCCGCTGCGCGTCACTTCCGAGACGATGGACTGGCCGCACCGCCCGGGCCGCCCGCGGGTGGCCGGGGTCAACTGCTTCGGCATCTCCGGGACGAACGCTCACCTCGTAGTTCAGGAGTATCGCGGCGCGAACGGGGCTGCGGATGAAGGGCGTCGGCTGGCGGCGGGGTCGCGGCAAACGGTCCAGGTGTCGCTTCCCGCGACTCTGGGGGATCTGCCGCTGCCGGACCGGGCCCTGCAGCGGCGCCAGGCGCGTTTGCTGCCTCTCTCGGGCAAGTCGGAGACCGCGCTGAGTGAATCGGCGGGACGATATCTGTCGTGGCTCGAAGAACGCGCTGACAAGCCGGCCATGGAAGAAGCGGCCGCGGAGCCACTGCTGTCGGACATGGCGTGGACAGCGGGCGTGGGGCGCAGCCATTTCGATTATCGCGCCGGGGTGGTATTCCGGGACGCCGCCTCACTCCGCCGACACCTGGAGTCACTGGCGGAAGGCGGGGACGTTCCAGGACCGGGCGCCGCCGGCAAGGTCGCGTTCGCCTACACCGGGCAGGGAAGCCAGTGGGTCGGGATGGGCCGGCGACTGTACGAGACGGAGCCCGTGGCGCGGGCCGTCCTCGACCGCTGTGAATCGGTTGTCCGCGCGGAAAGGGGCGCCTCTCTCCTGGATGTCATGTTCGGGCGTGGCAGCGCGGACGGAGAACTGGGCGACACCGCCTGGGAGCAGCCGGCGCTCTACGCGCTGGGATGCGCGCTGACCGCCCTTTGGTCGAGCGTTGGCGTGCGCCCGGCCGTGGTGGTGGGTCACAGCGTCGGCGAACTGGCGGCGGCGCAGGCGGCAGGCGTGTTCAGCCTGGAGGACGGCATGCGTTTCGCCTGTGCGCGCGGCGCACTCATGTCGGGGATGGCCGACGGGGCCATGGCCGCGGTGTTCGCGCCCTCCGCTCCCGTGGCGGCGGCCGTCCAGGCGCACAACGCCGTGTCCGGTGGCGTTGGACTCAGCATCTCGGGCGACAACGGCACCCACCAGGTGGTCAGCGGCCCGGTGGAAGAGATCGAAACCATCTCCGGGAACTTCGATGCGGAGGGGATCCGGGTCCGGCGGCTGAACACCAGGAAAGCGTTTCACAGCGCCCTGGTGGAGCCCATCCTGCCCGCCCTGGAAGAGTCCCTGGAGGGCATGGCGGTCGCCTCCCCTTCCCTGACCGTGGTGAGCAACCTGACCGGCCAGCCGGTCGAGTCCGGCCAGACCCTCGACGGCCCCTACTGGACGCGCCACGCGCGCGAGGCCGTGGCGTTCGCGCGCGGCGTGGAATCGCTCGCGGAGCTGGGCGTGGATCTGGTGGTCGAGATCGGGCCACGCTCGGTGCTGGCCCCGATGGCGCTGTCGGCCTGGCCGGAGTCGGCCGGCACCCCGGCCCCCGCGGTGGTCTCGACGCTGAGCCCTCCCTCCGACGACCCGGCATCGACCCGAGGTGGCGGCGACTTCGCGGAGGCGGTCGCGGGTGCCTACGAGGCCGGGCTTCCGGTCCGGTTCGAGGGACTGTTCGCGGGGGAGGCCCGGCGGCGGATCGCGGTCCCCGGCTATCCGTTCCAGCGAAGGCGCCACTGGCTCGAGGCCCCCAGACGGCGGGTACTCGGAGCCGGCCATCCCCTTCTGGGGTCGCGGCACGAGACGGCGCGCGGCGAGGTCACGTTCGAGACGGAGTTGTTCCCATCGGATCCGGAGTGGCTGGACGATCACCGGGTCTTCGGACGGGTCGTGGCGCCGGGCGCGCTGTACGGGGCGATGGCCGTGGCGGCCTCGCGCGCCGAGGGGCGCGGGGCGGCGGCCGTGGAGGACGTGCAACTGCACAACGCGCTGGTGTTCACGGAGGAGCACTCCGGGGACGGCAACGGCGAGGCCGCGCGCCGGACGCAACTGGTGCTGGACGCCGGCGATCCGCTGGCATCGCGCCGATTCCAGCTCTTCAGCAGGGGCGGTGACGACGATTGGACGATGCACGTCGAGGGGCGCGTGTCACCCGACGGGTCTCCGCCGGAGGCCCCCGGGCGGATCGACCTGGACAGCCTGAAAACCCGCCTCTCGCCCATGGACGTCGCGGACTACTACCGCGCCCGGGCAGGGACCGGGGTCGAGCTCGGCCCTTCCTTCCGCACGCTGCGCAGGGCGTGGTCCGGTCCGGGCGAGGCGTTGGGCGAGGTGTCCCTCCCGGAAGGCCTGAGCAACGCGCTGGACGTTCATCCGCTGGTCCTGGACGGCTGCTTTCAGGTCGTGGGAGCCGCCCGCGACCTGACCGGACCGCACGGCTCGGTCACCTATCTGCCGTTCGGCTGGGAACGGTGCTGGCTGACGACGGGACGCCTGCCCGACCAGGTGGTATGCCATGTGCGCTTGAACGAGGGGTCCGTCGCGGCGGAAGCGAATGCGGACGAAACGCCCGAGGTCCTGACCGGTGAGCTGCGCATCTACGACCAGCAGGGGAGGCTGCTGGGCGGGCTGAGCGGCTACACGGTGAAGCGGGCGACACGCGCCGCGCTGCTCTCGACGGTCGAGGGCGTCAACGACCTGCTCTACGAGGTCGTGTGGCGGGAACGCGCCCTTCCACCGGGCATGCCCCCGGCGGACTTCTTCCCCAGCCCCGCAGCCGTGAAATCGGCCTCCCGCCTCTTCTCTGAGCATCTCATCGAGGCGGGAGTCGATCCGGATGACCGGGATGGGCTGCTGACCGATCTCGAGCACTGGTCGTGGTCGTACGCGCTCGCGACCCTGGACGCGCTGGGATGGCGGCGAAGCCGGGACGCGACCGTGGATCCGGAAGCTCTGCGGGAGCAACTGGGCGTCATGCCGGAGCACAGCCGCGTGTTTCGGCGAATGCTTGAGATGCTCGCCAAATCGGGGGTGCTCGTCGAAGACGGTTCCGGCTTCGTCGTGGCACTCGAATCGGAAGATCCGTGGCCGGAAGTCCTTCCGCCCAAACCGGACGCACACGCCGCCGTGATGGCTCGGCGATATTCCCACGGCTTGACCGAGGTGGGGCTCTTCAGGCGATCGGGCGGAGCCCTCCCCGAGGTGCTGCGCGGCCGCGAGGATCCGCTCACCCTGCTGTTCAGCAGCGGAGAGCCTACCGCTGCCGACCTGTATCTCAAGGCACCCGTCGCGCGCGCGGCGAACCGCCTGCTCGAAGAGGCGGTCCGGCAACTCGTCGACGCCCTGCCCGAAGGACGCCGCCTGAGGGTGGTCGAGGTCGGGGCGGGCACGGGTTCGGCCACGGCCTCCGTGCTGCCGCTGCTGCCCGAGGGACGATTCGACTATATGTACACCGACATCTCGGCGGGCTTTTTCTCGGAAGCGGAGGCCCGTTTCGGAGATGGGGGCGGATGCATCGAGTACCGTCCGCTGGACATCGAAAAGGATCCCGTCGAGCAGGGGTTTGCCGCCCACGGCTACGACCTCCTGCTCGCGTCCAACGTCCTGCATGCGACGCGATACCTGGAGGAGACGCTCGCGCATTGCCGCCGGTTGCTCGCGCCCTCGGGACAGTTGATCGCGCTCGAGAACCTTAGTGGGCTGGGGTGGATGGACCTCACGTTCGGGCAGTTGGACGGCTGGTGGCGGTTCGCCGACGACTACCGTCCGCATCATGCCCTGGCGAGCCCGGCCGTGTGGCGACGCGCGCTCGGCGACGCCGGTTTCGAGGGGGTCGAGGTGCTCGGGGTGGACGAAGCCGACACGGACCGGACCCCCGACAAGGGCGTGATCGTGGCGCAGGGGCCCGCCGAGGTGCGGGAGCCGCCCGGCGCGTGGATCCTGGCGGCGGACGGGGGGGGCGCGGCGGCGCAACTGGCAAACGACCTGGCGGCGCGCAACCAGACGGTCGTGCTGGCCGTCGGCGGCGAACCGGAGGGCCAGTGGCCGAAGCCGAACGGCCCCGGCGTCTTTGCCGCGACGGTGGAGATGACCGAGCGCGAGTCCTGGCGATCCCTGATCGACAGCCTTCCGGGTGACGTACCCTTCAGCGGGGTCGCGCACCTGATGGCGCTCGACGGTGCCGGGCAGGACGCGACGACCGGCGACGTGGCCGACGACCTCGAACGAATGGGCGCGAGCGCCCTGGCCATGGCGCAGGGCGTGGCGGATTCCGGCCTCACCCCTGAAAAGGGCATCTGGTTCGTGACCCGTGGAGCGCAGGTGCTCGAGCGTGAGCGCGGAGGGGAGCTCGCCGGCGCGGTCCTGTGGGGCTTCGGCAAGGGCGTGGCGCGCGAAGCGGCGCACCTGCAGCCCCGGATGATCGATCTGGATCCCGGGGAGATGGCGCCCGAGCCCGACCTCGTGAACGAACTCCTCTATACCGACTCCGAGAACCACGTCGTCCACCGCTTCGGCCGCCGGCGGGTCGCTCGCCTGATCCGGGCGGAGTCGGAGGCCGAACGGCTGGCGCTGCCGGAAGAACCCGACTGGGTGCTGGCGCCGGATGCGGGCGGGGTGTTCGACCGGCCGTACGTGCAGCCGCTGCCGGCCCGTCCCCTGGAGCCCAGGGAAGTCCGCGTCGCCGTGGGCGCGGCCGGGCTCAACTTCTGGGACGTGTTCCGCTCCCTGGGGTTCATCGAGGAAGGGCTGCTGGGCAGGGAGATGTGTGGCCGCATCGTCGAGGTCGGGGCCGAGGTGTCCCGCGTCTCGGTGGGCGACCACGTGGTCGGGATGGGATTCGGCGCGTTCGGGCCGATGATGATCACCCACGAGGAGCTCGTGGCCTCGGCTCCGACGGATATCTCTCAGACGGGACTTGCGACCATCCCCAGCGCCTTCGTGTCGGCTGCCCTGTCCTTCGAGTACTCCGGACTGGAGCCCGGCGAGCGGGTTCTGATTCACGCGGGCGCGGGCGGCGTGGGTCTGGCCGCCATCCAGTGGGTGCAGGCGGCGGGCGCTGAGGTCTACGCCACCGCAAGCGCCCCCAAGCAGGCGTACCTCCGCTCGCTCGGCGTCGAGCACGTGTTCGACAGCCGCACCACGGCGTTCGGCGAAGAGATCCTCGAGGCGACCGGCGGCGGCGGCGTGGACGTCGTGGTGAACAGCCTCACCGGGGAGGGCTTCATCGACGCCAGCCTGTCCTGTCTGAGGCACGGGGGCCGCTTTGTGGAGATGGCCCGGCGCGACATTCTGACCGAGGACGAGATGGCGGCGGCCCGTCCGGACGTCTCCTACGACATCCTCGAGCTGGACGTCCTGAAGAAGACCGATCCGGAGTGGGTCGGGAGGGTGTTGCGCGATGTGATGGCGCGCATTGCCGCCGAAGAACTCGAACCGATCGTCCACAGCCGATGGCCGCTTGCGGAGGCGGGCGCCGCGTTGAGCTTCATGCGCTCGGCCCGGCACCTCGGGAAGATCGTCGTGACAGCGCCCCCGCTCTCCGGCGGGCGGCTGCGCCAGGACGGCACCTACCTGGTGACGGGCGGCCTGGGCGGGATCGGGTGCGCCGTGGCCGAATGGCTCGCGGACCGGGGCGCGGGGGCGATCGTGCTCAACGGGCGCCGCGCGCCGGACGCCGCCGCCGAGGAGACCATCCGCGCGCTCAGGGAACGCGGGGTGACGGTCGAGATCGGGCTGGCGGACGTGGCCGATGCAGCTGCGCTGGACCGCATGCTGGCCGACATGGACCGGCGGCTGCCCCCGCTCGCGGGCGTGATCCACAGCGTGGGCGTGCTCTCCGACGGCGCCCTCACCAACCAGACCTGGGAGAGGTTCGAACAGGTGCTGCGGCCCAAGATTCTGGGTGCGTGGCATCTGCACCGCGCGACGATGAATCGCGACCTGGACATGTTCGTCCTCTTCTCGAGCCGGGTCGGGGTCATGGGCAATCCCGGCCAGGCGAACCATGCCGCCGCCAACGCCTTCCTGGACCAGCTGGCCGGACACCGGCGCGCGCTGGGGCTCGCGGGACAGGCGATCGCCTGGGGGGCGTGGTCGGAGATCGGCGAGGCGGCGGAGCAGCGCGAGCGGATCGACCGGCGCCGGTCGGCGCTCGGGGGGCGCTGGTTCACGCCGCAGCAGGGACTCAGGGCATTCGATCGCCTGGTGCGTCAGGATGTGACGACGTCCGTGGTGATGGCGATGGACTGGTCGGTTTTCGAGGAGGCTGTTGACGAGCGTCCTCCCCTGCTGGAGGAGCTCCTCTCCGCGGCATCGGATGCCGAAGCGGACTCCGCGGCTGCCCCGAAGGACGTCCTTACGCAGGTGAGCGAAGCCCCCGCTGCCGAACGGGAGAACGTGCTGGTGTCCTTCCTCCAGGGCGAGGTGCAGGCCGTGCTGCGGCTGCCGTCGGCCCCCGCGGCGACGGTCGGGTTCTTCGATCTGGGGATGGATTCGCTGATGGCGGTCGAGCTGCGCAATCGGCTCAACCGCGCCCTGGCGGGAAACTACACGGCGCCGAACACGCTGGTCTTCGACTATCCGGACATCGCCTCGCTTGCAGACCATCTGGCCGGCGAACTGGTCGAAGACGGAGGAGTGTCAGTCTCCGAGGCAGCACCCGAACCTGCGCGCGAGTCCCGCGTGCAGGACGAGGCTGACGCGATCGCGATCGTGGGGATGGCGTGTCGATTCCCGGGAGCGCCCGACCTTGAATCGTTCTGGCGCCTGCTCGAGGCCGGCGCCGACCTCGTAACGGACGGACGCCGCGACTCCGGCCCCTGGAACGGGGTCGCCGGGGATCCGCACGGCGCCGACGGCCCCGCCCGCCGGGGCGCCTTCCTCGAGGACATCGACAAGTTCGACGCCAGGTTCTTCCGCATCACGCCGATCGAGGCGCGGATGATGGATCCGCGGCAGCGCCTGCTGCTCGAGACGACCTGGCACGCACTCGAGGACGCGGGGATGGATCCCGGGCGACTCACGGGAAGCAACACCGGCGTCTATGCCGGGGTCGGCAACGGCGATTATCGGGATGTGGCCGCCATCAGCGGGGAGGCCCACGGATACCTGGGCACCACCATGAGCGTGACGGCCGGGCGCATCTCCTTCGCGCTGGGTCTCACCGGCCCGGCGGTGCCGCTGGACATGGCCTGCGCGTCCTCCCTGGCGGCCGTGCACCAGGCCGCTTCCGCCCTGCGGCAGGGGGAGGTGGAGATGGCCCTGGTCGGCGGGGTCAACGCAATCCTCTCCCCGGACATCACGACCTTCATGAAGGAAGTCGGCATGCTGTCCACGAAGGGCCGCTGCAGCACCTTCGACGCCGAGGCCGACGGCTTCGTGCGCGGCGAGGGCTGCGGGGTCGTCGTGCTGAAGCGCCTGAGCGAGGCGCGGGCGGACGGCGACCGGATCTGGGGTGTGATCCGCGGATCCGCCGTCAATCAGAACGGCTTCAGCGCGGGTCTGACGGTCCCGAACGGGCCGGCTCAGGAGCGGGTCATCGAGGAAGCCCTTGCGCGCGCAGGCATCGAGCCAGGAGAAGTGGACTATCTGGAGGCGCATGGAGCCGGATCCGACCTGGGCGACCCGATCGAGGTGCAGGCGGCCGCCGCCGTCTACGGCCGGCAGCGCAGCCCGGAGCGGCCTCTGCTGATCGGTTCGGTGAAAACCAACATCGGCCACCTGGAATGCGCGGCGGGCGTCGCCAGCCTGATCAAGGCCGTGCTGGCCATGAACCGGGGCAGCATCCCGAAACAGCTCCATTTCGACAATCCGACCCCACACCTGGAATGGGACCAGCTTCCGGTGCGGGTCATTTCGGAGCCCACGGACTGGCCTTCCCGTCCGGATCGGCCAGCCCGCGCGGGCGTCAGCTCCTTCGGCCTTTCGGGGACGAACGCGCACGTGGTTGTCGAAGCGGGCGCCGCGGACGGCGATGCTTCGGCGTTTGCGGACGCGCCTTGGGCCGCCGCGGGTCCCGCGTGCACCGTGCCGGCCGAGTCGCCCGGGAGGGCGGTCGAGCTACCCTCCCCCCGCGGGGACTTCGCTCCCCGGGAGACGCGCGTCCTGCCTCTCTCCGGGAAATCCCCGGCGGCGCTGCGGGATGTTGCACACCGGTATCTGACATGGCTTGACGAGCAGGAGGAAGTTCTCTCCGCGCAAGACGGCACGGCGCGGTCGCTGCTCGCCGACATGGCCTGGACGGCCGGCGAGGGGCGCAGCCACTTCGCGCGCCGGGCCGGTCTGGTCTTCCGCGACGCCCCGTCGCTACGGGAAGGGCTGAACGGCGTGCTCGACGCCGACCTGGGGCCCGAGCCCAGGGGAATGCCCAGGCCCCCCGCACCCCCCAGGACCGCGTTCGTGTACGCCGGCGAGGGGAGCGAGCAGATCGGCATGGGCCAGGATCTGTACGAGGCCGAACCCGTCGTGCGCGCGCTGCTGGATCGATGCGACGCCGTCTTCGCGGCCGAGCGCGGCGGAGCCTCCCTGATCGACGTCATGTTCGGGCGGGCGGGCGCAACCGGCAGGCTGGACGACCCGGAATGGGCACAGCCGGCCATCTATTCGCTTGCGTGCGCGCGCACGGCCCTCTGGGCGAGCGTGGGCGTGCGCCCCGGGGTGGTGGCGGGCCACGGCGTCGGCGAGCTGGCGGCCGCCTGGGCAGGGGGCGTATTCACCCTGGAAGACGGGGTGCGCCTCGCCGCGGCTCGAGGCACCGCAATGGCCCGGCCGAAAGTGCGGATGGCGGCCTCCGCGCCGGTCGACGATCCCCGCGCTCGGGACCGGGATCCGCTGTCTGAACTGGAAACGGCGAGCGCCGGGATGTCGTTCTCCCGCCCCGAGGTCGTCATGGTCAGCCAGGCGACCGGCACCACCCTGGCGGCGGACGAGGCGCTCGACGGCGCTTACTGGCGCCGGCAGGCGAGCGCACCGGCCTACCGGGCCCTGGCGGGGGCACTCGCGGGGCTGGACACCGAACTTGTCGTTGAAATCGGTCCGCGTCCGGGACCGGGGCCCACCCCGCTGCGCGAATGGTCGGATGCGGCCGACCGGCCCGACCGCACCTTCGCGGAGTCGGTCGCATGCGCCTACGAGGCGGGACTGTCCGTTGCCTTTGCCGGCCTGTTCGCCGGGGAGGCGCGCCGCCGGATCTCCCTCCCGGGCTATCCGTTCCAGCGCAGGCGCCACTGGGTCGGTCCGGCCCGGTGAGCCCCCGCGGTTCCGGCGGCGAACCCTCGCTTCGCTACCAGCCCGACGAGAAGCCCCCGCTCCGGCTCTCGCTCGGGGTCGGCCTGCAGCTCGCGGTGCTCAACATCGCCGCCGTGATGCTGATCCCCATGGTGGTGATGCGGGCCGCCGGCGTGCCGGACGCATACCTCTCCTGGGCCGTGCTCGCGTCGGTCACCATCTGCGGCGTGGCGACCATCCTGCAGGCGCGGCGCGGGGGGCGCATCGGGATGGGGCACGTGATGGTCATGGGCACTTCCGGGGCGTTCATCCCGGCGTCCATCATGGCGCTCGAGCAGGGCGGCCCCGCCCTGCTCGCCACCCTCGTCGCGATCTCCGCGCTGGTCCCGTTCCTCCTCTCGTGGCGGCTTTCCCTGTTTCAGCGCGTCCTGACACCCGCCGTGTCGGGCACCGTCATCATGCTCATCCCGGTGACGGTCATGCCCTTCATCTCAAGCCTTCTGTCCGGCTCGGCCGGCGCGGAGCCTCCCCCCGGCGCGCCGCTCAGCTTCCTGGTGACCGTGCTCGTCATCGGAGGCCTCGCGCTGAAGGCGAGCGGAGCGTTGCGGCTCTGGGCCCCGGTGATCGGCGTGGTCCTGGGCTCGCTGATCGCCGCGGGGTACGGCCTTTACGACCTGGAGCGCGTCGCCGCGGCTCCCTGGGTCGATCTTCCGCGCATTCAGGCGCCCGGTCTCGATCTCGGCTTTGGCGCCGCGTTCTGGACCCTCCTGCCCTCGTTCCTGCTGGTGGCCGTGATCGCCGCCATCCGCACGATGAGCAGCGCCGTGGCCGTCCAGCGCGTCTCGTGGCGCCGCCGGAGCCGCGCGGTCGACTTCCGCGCCGTGCAGGGCGCCATGGCGGTGGACGGCGTGGGCAACCTGCTCGCGGGGCTCTCCGGGACCGTCTCCGGCAGCGCAACCACCACCAGCGTCCCCCTGACCCAGCTCACCGGCGTGGCTGCGCGCGCCGTCGGGGTCGTAGCCGGCGCGGCCTTCGTCGCGTTCGCCTTCCTGCCGAAACCATTCGCCGCCGTGCTCGCCATTCCCGACCCGGTCTTCGCCGGCTACCTCGTCATCCTGCTCGCCATGCTGTTCGCGATCGGCATGAAGATCGTGCTGCAAGGCGGATTGGGATACCGTGAAGGCCTCGTCGTCGGCATCGCCTTCCTGGCCGGAACGGGCTTTCAGTACGGCCTGATCTTCCCCGAGCAGGCGTCCCGGTTCGCGGGCGGCTTGCTCGAGAACGGCATGAACGCGGGCGGATTCAGCGCCATCCTCATGACCCTCTTCCTCCGCCTGACGGAGCCCCGCCCGAGCCGCATCGAAACGAGACCCGGCAGCGCGGACCTACCGGCGATCCGCCGGTTCCTGGGCGATTTCGCGTCCCGCGGCGGGTGGGGCGAGGAGATGGCCGGCCGGCTCGGGGCCGCCGCCGAGGAGGCGCTGCTCACCCTCGCGCGCGACGAGGATTCCGGACGAGACGGGGCCAGCGGCCGCCGGCGTCTCCTGCTGTCGGCCAGCAGGGAGCAGGGCGGCGCCGTGCTCGAGTTCGTTGTCGGCCCCGGGACCGGAAACCTGCAGGACCGGATCGCCTTGCTCGAAGAGCCCTCTGACGAAGCCTCAATGGAGCGCGAGGTGTCGCTGCGCCTGCTCCGCCACCTGGCGTCTTCGGTTCGCCATCAGCAATACCACGACACGGACATCATCACGGTTCGCGTGGAGGCCCCGCGCGACTCCGGCTGACGGGTCGCCACCGGAGTGCCGCGCGGAATCTTGCCCGGGACCGGATCACAGCAACACCGTCAACCTCAGCTCACGGGAGAGCCACCCCATGCACGATGTCAACCTGCTCGCAGTCCTGGTCGCCGGGATCGTCCCGATGATCGTCGGCATGCTCTGGTACGGCCCACTCTTCGGCAAGCGCTGGCTGGCGCTGATGGAGACCACGCCCGAGGAAATCCAGGAGGGCTTCAATCCGCTGAAGACCTACGGCATGAGTTTCCTGCTGTCGCTGGTCACCGCCTTCATTCTGGCCCAACTGATCGCCGATATCGCTCCCGGAGACGTCTCCTCGCTTGGTGGCGGCGCATCCGCGATGGTCGGCGTTCATGTAGGGCTCATGGCGCTGGTCGCATTCGTTCTCCCGGTCGCGCACCAGGGAGTCACGTTCGAGGGCCGGAAAGCCGGGCTTGCGTGGCTGAACGTCGGCTACAACGGGGTGGCGCTCATCGGGCAGGCGATGGTCATTGCCGCGTGGGGCGTGTAGCCTACTGGAGCAGCCCGCTCTCCTCCAGGAAGCCCCGCATCACCGCGACGCAATCCGCCGGATTCTCCACCTGGAGGAAGTGCGTCGTCTCCGGAATGAAGTCGTAGTCCACCGTCTCGATGTGGCTGAGGTCGAAGGTGGGCAGATACGCGTACGGCAACGTGGGATCGGAACCGATCACCTTCGTCGGACACGGAAGATTCCCGAAGTCCACGAGGAAGGCGAAGGTCCTCACGTAGGCGATGATCTGCGCCTCGTACTCGCGAGGACAACGAAGTTCGTAGCCCCCTTCACCGGAGGACTCCCGCAGGATCGTTCGAGCCATCAGATCTGCGGCTCCCGGAACCGCCCTGGTGAGCAGCGGCAGAAAGCTGAGGAGCTCCGTGAAGTCCTCCCTCTTCCGGAACTGGTCGGCGCGGCGGCTCGCCATCCCGGCCGCCGCCTCGGCGATCGCGTCGTAATCCGGGTCCTTGGGACCGGGCCGGTAGAGCGGTGGATCGAAGAGGACCCACGCGGACAACCTGTCGCACCCACCCGTCCCCAGCGTGGATGAGAGGAGCGCCGTCAGGGCGGAAAGCGAATGAAACACCCCGGTCGTGGGCCGTTCGCCGTACCGGCGCGCCGCTGCTTCGATGACGCGCTCCTGGTCCCGGACCAGGTTGGGCATGTTGTGCTCCGGGCCTGCCCCGACGGCATTCCAGCCATGGTTGCGCAGATCGTAGAGCAGCACATCGAACTCACCCGTCAGGAGAGACCAGAACGGGTAGTAGAAATCCATGGCCAGCCCGTTGCCGTGGCCCAGCAGAAGGCGCGGGCCGGCCGGGTTCCCATGCCTGCGCAGAATCGTGACGCTGCCGTCGTCCTGACGAACCTCGTGCACGGAGCGCGGCTCGGGGATCTCCCATCTGGCTGCCCGGTTCATGCTGGCGGCCGCCACACCCCCGATGCGCTATGTCGAAACCGGCACCCGCCCGGCCGGACGGGTGCGCGATGAGACGGGATGCGCCCCGATCAGCTGGCGTCGATGCGAGCGGCCAGGCCGCGCAGAGATCCGATGCCCATCCACTCCTCGGGGGGAATCTCGACGCCGAATTCGCTGGCCACCAGCTTCACGAAGGCGACGCAGTCCAGAGAGGAGACACCGGCTTCGCCGAACGCCAAATCAAAGTCCGGCTCGTGGTCCAGATCCAGGTGCTCGTCGATGAGGGCGCGGAGGCGTGCTTCAGTCGTAGACATTCTGTGTCGGATCCTTGGGTAGTGGGTAATCGGTGAAGGCGCTGCCGGTCGATTCTTTAACCAAGCCACGGTCATGTCAAGCCACGGGCTCACTCCCGCGCAAGACGCGTTCCGTCACGACCCGGTTTCGATCTGCCAGAATAGCACCCTGTAGTCGAACACGGTAAAGGCGATGCGGTCCCCGGCGGGCGAATAGGCGGGCTGGGTCTTGTGGGAGGGGTCGAAGGTGAGCTGCTCGGCGGCTCCGCCTCCCGCAGGAACCCGGAAGATCTGGAAGAACTCGTCCCCGGCCCGGTCCACGTACGCGACCCAGCGTCCGTCGGCCGACATCCCTATCCCCGAATGCATCTGGTCGGAGCCGTAGCTGTGCATGCGCTCCGGCGTCCCGCCCGTGCGGGGCACGCGCCACAGGCTCTTGCGCCCGACCGCCTCGGCCGCCTCGAAGATGACCGTCTCGCCCGCGTCGGCCCACTCGCCCTGGATCACGTCCTGCTCGAAGCCCTCCAGTTCGATGCGGGTCTGGGGCTGCGTCACCTGCCCCGTCTCCTGGTCGATGCCGATGACGAACAGGTGCGCCCGGCGCGCCCCCGCGTCGTCCACGCGATAGCTGGGAAAGAGGATCCAGCGCCCGTCGGCCGACCAGCGCGCCCATCCCGTCTCGTGGCCGTCTTCGCTGATCATGCGTGCCTCGCCGCTTCCGTCGGCGGCCATGAGCCAGATGTCGTCGGATTCCACGTGGGTATGGAACGCGATCCAGCGCCCGTTGGGCGAGGTGTGCATGCCCTGGTCCTCGGAGTAGGACTGGCGCACCACGCGCTCGGGGGCGTCGTGCGGTTGGCTCGCGTCGCCTCCGACGATGCCGATGTGCTGTGCGATGTCGGGGTAGTGGAAGTCGTCTGTGACGTGGCGCCAGCTCCCGAAGGTGAAGGCGACTTCAGATCCGTCCCAGCTCCAGGTCGGCGTTTCCGACTGGAACGTGGTCAGCGGGGCGGACGGCCCCCCTCCGGCCGGCGCTGTCGCGACGAACACGCGGTAGTCCTGCGACTTGAAGAGGATGCGGCCATCGGCCCCAACCGAGGGGGCATAGGCGTCGCGGACGAAACCGGTGAGGCGGGTGGGCACCCCGCCCGCGGCGGGTCTGGCCCAGAGATCCAGAAACCCGCCCTCTCCGGGCGCGGCGTAGTAGACCTGGCCGCCGTCCGGTGAGAAGGCGAGCGGCCCATACACCTCCTGGTCGGTGAAGAACGGCGCGGGCGCGTCGCAGGGCAGATGCAGCCGCTGATGGCCGTCCTCGAAGGACAGGCAGGCGAGCCGCCCGTCCGGCGACCAGGCGGGGAAGGAAAGGCGGGTTCCGGTCGCGGTCGCCCGCGCGTTGCCGCCGTCCGCGTCCAGGAGCCACATCGTGGACTGACCCCCCGCCGACGACACGCCGGCCACGGTGGTCCCGTCCGGCGACCACGCGAGCATGTCCAGCGCGAGCAGGTCGGGGGACGCGTCGCGGCCCGGCCACAGCGGTTCCCGGCCGCCGTCCGCCCGGTCGTAGAGCCACCACTCCTGCCGGCTGCGGTCGAAGACGCGCTCCCGCACCGCGACATGACGGCTGTCGGGAAGCCAGGCGAGGAAGCGCATCGACGAGGCGCCCGACCCCATGACGCGTTCCGCCCCGCCCCGGGCCGGGACCACATGCAGGCGGTCGCGCTCGGTGTAGGCGAGCCAGTGGCCATCGGGCGACACCACGCCGAGCGGGTCCCGGTACGCCACCGGTCCCACCTGTTCCGCGGAGGCAACGTAGTGGAGGGGCGGGAGGCTCGCTTCCGCTGCGGGGCCCTCGGCACACCCGCCGACCGCGAGCACGAAAAGCGCGGCCGGGAGGACTCGGCTTGCAGGACGAGCGAAACCGGCCACGCGCGGTTCGCCACCCGGTCCACCGGTCAGCACGACCGTCCCCCGAGCCGTGGCGCCATCGCGTCGAAGGGCTATGCCCCGCGCTCTCACGTCCCGAACCACGCGGGCTCGTTCCCCGGCCTCCACTTGATGTTGCAGCCCACGCTGGCGTGCTGATCGGCCGGCGGCGCCCGCCCATCGAGCACCGCGTCGGCCGCCGCGCGCAGATCCTCACCGGTCACAGGCGCTCCGCTGCCCGGACGGGAACCGTCGAACTGGCCCCGATACGCGAGCCTGCCGCCGCCGTCGTAGAGGAAGAAGTCGGGCGTGCAGGCGGCGCCGTAGGCCCGGGCCACCGTCTGGAACTCGTCAAAGAGGTACGGGAAGGTGTAGCCGACCTCGTCGATCTCCTCCGCCATGCGCTCCGGCGAGTCGGCCGGATGCGTGGTCACGTCGTTGGAGTTGATGGCCACCACCCCCAGCCCCCGCGCCTGGTATTCGCGCCCGAATTCGGCCAGTTCGCGGCGGAGGTGCTTCACGAACGGACAGTGGTTGCAGATGAAGGCGACCAGCAGCCCGCCCGGCCCCTCCACAGCGGAGAGCGTCCATTCCCGGCCGGAGGGATCCGGGAGGCGGAAATCGGGCGCGCGCGCGCCCAGCGCCACCATAGTGGAAGGCGTCAATACCATTATTCCAACCCCATCTGCTGTGGTAACGTCTCCAATTCGACGATCTCGAACCGCCGTATCCCGCTGGGCAGCTTCACCTCGACCTCCTCTCCCGGGCGCGCGCCCATCAGGCCGCGGCCGATTGCGGAGGCCATCGATACATGGCCCGCCTCGATGTCGATGTAGTCACCAGCCGCAATCGTATACGTTATCTCCTTGTTCCGTACACAATCACGAACCGTAACCCGCGAGCCAAAGCCAACTCTGTCCGCGGGCATGCCCTCGACGTCGATCTGTGAAAGCTCGGCCACGCGCCCGGTCAGATGGCCGATGCGCGCGTTCACGAACTGCTGCCGCTCCAGCGCCGACTTGTACTCCGAGTTCTCGCGCAGGTCGCCGAGCTCGACGGCCTTGCGAATGCGCACGGGAAGTTCGAACTGCAGTTCCCGGGAAAGCGCCTCGATTTCTTCTTCGATCCGTTGCCTGATCTCGTTCAGCATGCGGCCCCTCCGGACGACGCGGGAATGCGGAGCGAGGCGCCCTCAGGCACGCGGGTCGGAGGTGGCCAGCACCACCTCGCGGCGGGCCCGCCGGTCGGCCTTGACCGCGGCGCGAAACCCGGCGTCCGCGACCCCGAGGATCTGGGCGGCCAGAATCGCGGCGTTCACGGCCCCCGCCTTGCCGATGGCCAGCGTGGCCACCGGCACACCCCCGGGCATCTGGACCGTTGAGAGGAGCGAATCGAGGCCGTCCAGCGCCGAACTCATGGGTACGCCCAGCACCGGCAGCGCAGTGCTCGACGCCACCACGCCCGCAAGGTGCGCGGCACCCCCGGCCGCCGCGATGATCACCCCCAGGCCGCGCTCCTCGGCCGTGCGCGAGTAGTCGAGCACCACCTCCGGAGTCCGGTGGGCGGACATAACGCGCACTTCGTGGGGAACACCGAGCGACTCGAGGGTGGCCGCGGCGTGCGTCATCACGGGCCAGTCGCTCTTCGAGCCCATGATCACGCCGACTTTGGGATTGTCCTTGGAATCCATGCGTTACGAGACCGATCCTGATGGGAAGAAGTCGGAAGGGAAAGCCCACGATGCAGAACCCCCGCGAAGGGGTCAAGGGTTGAATTGGAGCCGAACCCGGAGTTACTGTCGTCTGTCGCCTCCGCGCCCGTCCCGACCATCACCGCAGGATCAACAGGGGAAACCGAATGAACATCAGGGTCACGCTTCGCTGGCTGCAGGTACTCGACAAGCTCGAACCCTGGTATAAGAGCAAGGGCGAGTTCGTTTTCTGGACCAGGGTCACGAGCGGAGAGCACAGCGTGGAGCGCCGGTTTCCCGAAGAAGGCCACTACCCCATCTCGGACCATCCCCGCTGGAACAGGCTCGATCATCTGAACAAGGTGATGTACGAAGGCGAGGCCGGACACTCCCTCTCCATCGAGGTGCGCGGGGTCGAGACGGACAGGTTCTCGAGCGACGACGAACTCGAGCGCTACTCGCGGGAGTTTTCGGGACCGGCCGCGTCCTGGGTTGGTCGCCATCAGCCCGGCGATGAGGGGCCGCCCGATCCCGAGGCGATGAGCGACTGGCGCATCTGCTACGATGTGGAGGCCGTCTAGCGGGAGCCAGGAGGCCGTCATGACAGCAGCTCACCGGTCCCCCACACGGACCAGGTGGTACCGCTTCTTGCCGCGCCGCAGCACCACGAACTCCCCTTGCAACGTGTCGCCCGGCGCCACCCGTGCAGAGGCTTCCGCGACCCTTCGGTTGTTGAGATAGACGCCCCCGCCTGCGATGGCGCGCCGGGCATCGCTCTTCGAAGCCGCCAGGCCGGAACCGTGTAACAGATCCACGAGCGGGAGACCTCCGTCCTGCAGGTCGCCGCGCGTGACCCGGCTGGAGGGCACGTCCGCGAAGATGTCCGCGATCTCGCCGGCCTCCAGCCCTTCGACTTCGCCGCCGAAAAGCACTTGGCTCGCCTTGCGCGCGCGGCCCAGCCCGTCCTCGCCGTGGAGACGGCGGGTGACGTCGGCGGCCAGCGCCTTCTGCGCGAGGCGTCGATGCGGTTCCGTCTCGATGGACGCCTCCAGTTCCTGGACCTCCTCCCGCGGGAAGAGGGTGAAGAGGCGCAGATAGGACGCCGCGTCCGCGTCCGGGGTGTTCATCCAGAACTGGTAGAACCGGTAGGGGCTTGTGCGCGCGGGGTCCAGCCACACGGTACCGCTCTCGGTCTTGCCGAACTTGGTGCCCGAGGAGGTGGTCAGGAGCGGGAAGGTGACCCCGTACGCGCGGGCGCCGCGCACGCGCCGGATCAACTCGATGCCGGCGGTGATGTTTCCCCATTGATCGCTGCCGCCCATCTGCACGGTGCACCCCATGCGGTCGTGCAGTTCGAGGAAGTCGTAGGCCTGCAGCAGCACGTAGCTGAACTCGGTGAACGAGATGCTCGCCTCCGGGTCCTGTACGCGCCTGCGGATCGAGTCCTTGCCGAGGAGAGCGTTGATGGAGAAGTGCTTGCCTACGTCGCGCAGGAAGTCGACCATCCCCACCCGGCCCAGCCAGTCCAGGTTGTTGGCCATGCGCGCGGAATTGCCCTTCACCTCGAAGTCGAGGAAATGCGCGAGCTGGGCGTGGATGCCGGCGGCGTTGGCTTCCGCCTCTTCCTTCGACAGCAGCGCGCGCTCCGCGGCTTTCTCGGAGGGGTCGCCGATCAGGCCTGTCCCTCCGCCGACCAGCGCGACCGGGGTGTGTCCCGCGCGCTGCAGGTGCACCAGCCCCATGATGGGCAGCAGGCTGCCGACGTGCAGGCTGGAGGCGGTCGGGTCGAAGCCGATGTACGCGACCTGGGACTCGGAAGCGAACGCCTGCGCGGAGCCGTCGGTGGCGTCGTAGAGCAGGCCGCGCCACGTGTATTCGTCGAGCAGGTTCATGGGTCGGGGATGGCGGGGCCGGGGCCGGGGCAGCGGATGAACGATGGCGGACGGGTCGGTGCGCGCTGGCTGTCGGAACGGCCAAAGCTACAGGGTCGAGCAGCGTTCTACCATGGTCACGGCGGCGTCGTGCCGGTAAGGCGGGCGGCGAGGCGGTCTCGGTCGATCTTGCCGTTCGGGTTGCGTGGAAGTCGGGCGAGCACCACGAGGGCGCGCGGGCGGGCGGCGGGGCCGAGCAGTTCCCGGCAGTGCCGGTGGATCGCCTGAACGCGCAGCTCGCACGCATCGGCGGGGATGATCGCGGCTGCCACCCGTTCTCCCCACTCCGGGTCGGGCAGCCCCACAACCGCCGCCTCCGCCACCGCGGGGTGCGCGGCGAGCACCCGCTCGACCTCGGCGGGGTGGACGTTGACCCCCCCGCTCACGATGCGGCGCGCCTTGCGGCCGGTGACCCACAGGTGGCCGTCCTGGTCCAGGCGGCCCAGGTCGCCGGTGCGGTGCCAGCCGTGCGGACCGGCGATGGGACCACCCCGGTGGTACGCGCTCGCCACCATGTCGCCGCGCACCTCGATCTCGCCATCGCCCGCGATGCGGACCTCGACGCCGTCGAGGGGGGCCCCCGTCGTGCCGGGCTTGGCGCGCACCAGGGCGGGCGGGGCGGTCGCCACCTGCGAGCAGGCCTCCGTCATCCCGTAGGTGAGCGCCAGCGGCAGCCCGGCGGACAGCGCGCGTTCCACCAGGTCGGGTGGGGCGCCCGCGCCGCCCACCAGCACGCACCGCAGAGAGGCGGGGAGCGGGTGGGGGAGGCCGGCGTCCAGCAGGCGGCCGAGCATGGTGGGAACCAGGGAGACATGGCTGACGGCGCCCGCCTCGAGCAGCTCGGCCAGCGCCTCCAGCCGCCATTCGCCACGCGTCACCACCCGGCTGCCGGCCGCCAGCGCCCGGTCCACCAGCGCCATCCCGCCGATGTGGGCGAGCGACAGGGAGGCGTGCCAGGCATCCTGGGGTCCCAGCTCCAGGCGGGCCCGCACGGCGCGCGCGCTGGCGTCGAAGTTGCGCCGCGTGAGCGCCACCGCGCGCGACCGCCCCCCGGTCCCCGAGGTTCGCAGGATGGCGACCACGTCGTCCGGGGCCGGCCCGGGGAGGGGCTCGTCGCAGGGGATCACCCTGCGGATATCGTCCGTCGCGGGATGGCCGGCACCGGGCCACCGGTCGCCCGCCGCAGAATCGCGGCTCCCCAGGCAGAACACCCGGGACTCCCCTCCCCTGCCCGCCGCCCCGACCACATCGCGCGCCAACTCCAGATGAGCCGAATCGCACAACACGACCGCCGGCCGCCCGACCGCGAAGGCATCCGCCATCTCCCGGCGCCCCAGCGCCGGGCCGAGCGGGGCGAGCGCCGCGCCCGCCCGCGGCGCCGCGGACATGGCCGCCCCCGCCCCGGGGCCGGCCGACGCCAGCATCGCGACCGCATCCCCAGGCTTTACGCC
>VXNP01000120.1 GCA_009840525.1 Gammaproteobacteria bacterium | reverse complement strand
GACGATGAGCCGGTGAGTGATGGCCTCCCTCCACGATGAGCTTCGCGCCGGCGTGCGGTCGCTCTGCGCCCGCTTCGACAACGACTACTGGCGCGCCTCGGACGAAGCCCGCGCCTACCCGCACGAGTTCGTCGACGCGCTGACCCAGGCCGGATACCTGGCGTGCCTCATCCCCGAGGAGTACGGAGGAATGGGGCTGGGCATCCGGGAGGCGAGCGTCATCCTGGAGGAAATCAACCGCTCCGGCGCAAACTCCGCCGCCTGCCACGCGCAGATGTACACGATGGGCACCGTCCTGCGGCACGGCTCGGAAGAGCAAAAACGACGGTTTCTTCCGGGTATCGCATCCGGGGAACTGCGGTTGCAGGCTTTCGCCGTAACCGAGCCGGACGCCGGCTCCGACACTACCCGCATCCGCACCTTCGCCGAGAGACGGGGGCACCGGTATGTCGTCACGGGACAGAAGGTCTTCATCTCGCGGGTGCGCCAGTCCGACCTCATGATCCTGCTGGCGCGCACGACGCCGCTTGACGAGGTGGAGAAGCGCACCGGCGGCCTCTCGGTGTTCATCGTGGACCTGCGGGGCGCCGGGGACGCGCTCCGGGTGAAGCCCATCGACACCATGATCAATCATGAGAGCTGCGAGGTCTTTTTCGATGGCGTCGAGGTTCCGGCTGCAAACCGAATCGGCGACGAGGGCCGGGGCTTCCGCTACATCATGTCGGGGATGAACGCGGAGCGCATTCTGCTGGCTTCGGAGTCGGTGGGGGACGGGCTCTACTTCGTGGACCGGGCGTCGGAGTATGCCCGCTCCCGGCACGTCTTCGACCGGCCCATCGGGGCAAACCAGGGCGTGCAGTTCCCGATCGCCGACGCGTACATGGACGTGCGCGCGGCAGCCGCGGTCCGGGACCAGGCGGCCAATGACTTCGACGCGGGCGAGACGCGCGGGGACGGTCCCAACATGGCCAAGTATTTGGCCTCGCGCGCGGCATGGAAGGCGGCCAACGCGGCCATGGACGCCTTCGGCGGCTGGGGGATGGCCGCCGAATACGGAATCGAGCGCAAGTTTCGCGAGGCCCGCCTGTACCTGATCGCCCCGGTCGCGAACAACCTCGTCCTCAGCCACGTGGCGACCCACGTGCTGGGGATGCCGAGGTCATTCTAGGGGCCGCGAGCGATGAACGACGGGGCACGTGCAACTCAAGGAGCAGGGGCGGGCGGGCCTTCCCATGCGCGGCTGGGCTGCCGCTCGATCCTGTTCGTTCCTGGATACCGTCCGGACCGCTTCGGCAAGGCGCTGGCGGCCGGGGCGGACGCCGTGTGCATCGACCTGGAGGACGCGGTGCCGCCTCAGCGGAAGGCGGTTGCGCGTGAAGCGGCGACGCGCTTCCTGGCGGAGCAGCCAGCCGAAGGGCCCCGGAAAGACGCGCGCTCCCCCCACCTTATCATTCGCATCAACGACCCCGACACGGAGCTGGGGCGGGCGGACGCCGAAGCGCTCCGAGACATTCGTCAACCCGACGCATTCATGATCCCCAAAGTGAGGACCGCCGCCGGTCTGCGCCGCGCGGCCGGGCTTCTCCGCAATGGTGCGCCGCTCTTTGCGCTCATCGAGACGGCGCTCGGACTCGAGAACGCGGCGGACATCGGGCAGGCGTCACCGGCCGTCGCCGGGCTGGTTTTCGGCGGCTTCGATTTGGCCCTCGAACTGCGCGCCGACCCAAGCTGGGAGCCGCTTCTCTACGCGCGATCGCGCGTGGTCCACGCGGCCGCCCTGAGCGGCCTGGATGCCATCGACATGCCGTCGGTCGATTTCGGTGAGATGAGGCGCCTGCGCGAGGAGGCCGGCAGGGTTCGTCTCCTGGGATTCGCGGGAAAGATGGCCATCCATCCGACGCAGCTTCCGGTCATCCACGAGGTGTTCACCCCTTCGGAACTCGAGGTCGAGCGAGCTCTCCGCATTCTGGACGCGGACAGGGAGGCGGGCGGAGGCGCGATCGCGCTTGAGGGCAGCATGGTGGACCGTCCGGTCGCCGAGGTGGCTCGCCGCGTGCTGGCCCGTGCGCGCGCGGCCGCCAGCCGAGAGGCACGCAAGTGAAGGAATCAGGGGTGCCGGCCGAAGGCGAGAGGCGCACGCGGGTGCACACCGACATTCTCGCGCCCGGACCGGCCCAGGCCATGCTCGGCCTGCTCGACCGCGATCCGCGCGCCATCTCCGAGGGCGACCCCCTCCCGCTGGGGTGGCACTGGCTCTATTTCAGGCAGCCTCGCCGCGCTTCCCGTCTGGCGCGCGACGGACACGAGGTGCGGGGCGACTTCATGCCCGACGTGAATCTGCCCCGGCGCATGTGGGCCGGCGGGACGCTCCGGTCGCTCCATCACGTATCGCTCGGTGAGGCGGCCGACCTCAGGTCGGAGATCCTGAGCGTCACCGAGAAGCGGGGGCGGAGCGGCCGGCTCGTATTCGTGACCGTGGGCCACAAGGTCCTGCAGGGGGATCGCCGGTGCGTGGAGGAGGAGCAGGTGATCGTCTACCGGGAGTCCGCGCCGCGCTCGTCCACTGCGACAGTCCAGCCTCAGGCCGCCCGCCAGAAGGCGGCCGCGCCCGGCAGAGGCGACGGTACATCCGCTGCACCGGACGCGGACGATGTGGCGAGCGACAACGGTGGGCATGCCGATCCCACTCACGAATGGACCGAAACCTTCCTTCCCACCACCGTCACCCTCTTCCAGTTCTCGGCCCTGACCTACAACGGCCACCGCATCCACTACGACCACCCCTACGTCACGAAGCACGAAGGCTATCCCGGGCTCCTGGTGCATGGACCGCTGACCGCGCTCCTCCTCCTGGATGCCACCCAGCGCCACAGCCCACGTCCAGTAAGGCAGTTCCGCTACCGGGCGCTGGCGCCGCTCTTCGTAGACCAGCCGATCGCACTTGCGGGCCACGGGCCCCCAGCCGGCCCGGACGGATCCGCTCTACAAGAGCAACGCATCGTGGAGGCGCTTGCTCCCTCAGGCGGGGTCGCAATGCGAGGGTGGGTGACCTGACAGCCGTCGCGGAGCTATGGGGCGTTCGCGATGAGCGGCAGTGACCGGAGGCTAGCAGACCGTCTCTGCCAGCCCCGACTCCTGAATGCGACGATCGTGCGTCAAGAGCGTTGCGCCCAAAATGCGCGCGGTCGCCACGAGAATGCGATCGGCGGGGTCTCGGTGAAAGGAATCCGGAAGGCGGGCCACCTCCGCGGCAATGGCCGGCGAGATGCCATGCCGTCGGACAAGCGGTGGGGCAACCGCCTTCTCAAGCCATTCCCTCACGGGGATCGCAAGACGGATGCGGCCAAGGCTATGGAGCGTCGCGATCTCCCATAGCGAGATGTCAGATACCCGTAGCGGCGACTCCTTACCAGCTTCATCCGTTACGCGTTTCTGGGCTGGCGACAGGAGCGCGGGATCCTGAAGCCACCAGATCAGGACATGGGTGTCGAGCAGGGCGATCACTCGCCGACGCTCTCCCAGTGCTCGGGGGGAACCGCCGGTGCGATCACATCACCCAGGATCGTGACCGTGCCCCTGAGTTCAGACTGCGGATATCGTGTTTCGGCGCGAGTCGATGGCCCCAACTCGGCCACGGGACGGCCTCGCTTGAGAATCACGATCCGCTCGCCTGTCGCTTGCACGCGGTCGAGGATGGCCAGACAGCGGGCCTTGAAGTCCGAGGCGTTGATGGTTTCCATATGACCAGTCTGGATGACTGGTCATAACATTGTCAACTGCGAGGGTCTCGTACGGCTTCGGCGAAGCAACCACGCCCCCCCTCACTGCAGCCCGATCCCCAGCGCAACCCATATCGCCACCATCCCGATCGCCACCAGCCCCAGGTAGAGCGGCCCGACGTAGCGGATCCAGTCCTCGTAGCGGATCTTCGCGGATGCCAGGATCGCCATGAGCGCGCCGTTGGTGGGGGTCAGCAGTTCGCACAGCCCGGCGCCGTACTGGTAGGCGAGCACGGTGACCTGGCGCGACATGCCGAGCAGGTCGGAGAGTGGCACGAGTACGGGCATCGTCAGCACCGCCTGTCCGCTCACGCTGGGGACGGGCACGTGGATCGCCGCCTGGGCCGCCACCATCCCGAAGGCGGACGCCAGCACCGGCAGCCCCTCCAGGGGGGTGAACAGCCCGTGCACGATGGTGTCCACCACCCGGCCGTCCTGCAGCACCACGTAGATCGCGCGCGCGAACCCGATCAGCAGCGCGGCGAAGGTCATCTCGCGGAAGCCGCGCAGGTAGGCCTCGGTGGTACCGCCCACGCCGAGCCCCGCCAGCAGGCCCACGATCACCCCCATGATGAAGAAGGCCGCCGATAGCTCGTTGAACCCCCAGCCCCACAGGAGCATGCCGATGACCGCAAGGAGGAAGGCCGCTCCCACCAACCCGAAGATCCCCAGGTCCGAGACGCGCACGCCTTCCGAGCTGTCCGCTCCCTCCGCCGGCTCCTCGCTCCCGGCCCGGCTTCGATCCCGCGTGCGGTGCGCGTAGCGCATGGTCATCGCGACCCAGAACCCGAGCGCGATCAACAGGAAGACGATCCGGAACAGCGCGCCCGAGGCCAGCGGCAGCTCGGCGAGCTGTTGCGCGATCGCCACCTGGAAGGGGTTGATGGGGCTGAAGGCAGAGCCCACGAACGCCGCGCCCGCGCTCATGGCCACCGCCACCATCGCGTTGAAGCCCAGCCGCCGCGTGAGGATCAACAGCACCGGGATCAGCGGGATGATCTCCTCCTGCAGGTTCTGGACAACCCCTCCGATGGCAAAGGGCACGGCCACCACCGGTATGATGAGCAGATCCCGCCCCTGGAGCGCCCTGGTCAGCGACGTCACGCCCCGCCGGAGCGCGCCGGTCGCGTCCACGACCGTGAAGGCGCCGCCGATCAGGAAAACGAGGAAGATGATGTCGGCCGCGTCGATCATTCCGCGCGGCAGCGCGACCATCGCCTCGAAGAGGTTCACCGGATTGGGCTCGACCTCCTCGTACGTTCCCGCGACCACCACGACGCGCCCGGTGGCCTGGTCGTCGCGGCGCTCGTACTCGCCGGCGGGGAGCACGTAGCTCGCGGCGGCAGCCAGAATGACGCCGGCCGTCAGCAGCACCAGGGGATGGGGGACGCGAAGCTTCATCGCCTATCTCCCCTCCATCCACTGCACGAGCGCATCCTGGGGGACGATCAGCACATGGCCCTGCCCCGCGAGGATGTCGAGCGTGACCTCCGCTCCCGCGTCCTGCAGGCGCTCCGCCGTGGTCTCCGAGCCTTCGACCCAGCGGGCGTCGCCCTCGCCCACCATCATCCAGACGGGCACCCCGGCCAGCGATTCCAGCGAGCCTTCGCCCGCGTAGCGGCCCGGCATGGCGATGATGCCTCCGACCCGGTCCGGTACCGCGAGCGCCGCGTGGAAGACCCCGATCCCGCCCGCGGACGCGCCGGTCATGACGATGTCGCCCGAGGCACCCCCAAAGTTCTCGTCGATCCAGTCCATCACGGCGGACATGACGCTAGCGGCGTCCTCGTCCAGGCCCGGCCCGTAGGTCTCCACGCCCACGACCGCGTATCCGGCCGCCGGCGCCGCCTGATCCCAGTACGAGTCGATCAGCCCCAGGAGGAGGCTCGCATCCCCCGCGCCCCACGGGAACGCCACCACGACGCCCATGGGCGGGGTCTCCGGGCGCACGACGGCGATGCTCACGCCGGACCCCGACTCCGTCGGCAGCCGGATCCACTCCGGAACCTGAGGAAGGTCGGGTCCGATGCCGTTGTCGGCCGCGCAGGCCAGGACGAGCGTGACGACGGACGCCGCGAGGGCGCCGGCTGGAGGAACCGTCCGAGGTTGAGGTGTCCTGGTCATCGGTTTCCGCTTCCGCGCTGTTGTTCCGGTGGTGCTCCTGATGGCACCCCTGGAGATAGAGCGCGGGCAGCTACCCGAGCAAGGCGCGAAGCCTACTCCCGCCCGCGCCGGCGCCGAAGCGACGCCCGCCGCTGCCGGTAGCTCGCGTACGCCCCCGGCTGGTCCTCGGTGGTGGCGCGCGTGGGATCGGAGAAGGCGGTCAGGTGCAGGGCCGTCTCCTGGTGGACCAGTGCCCCTGCGATCGCGCCCCTCGCCACCACCCCGACGTCATGCCCCAGCGCGACGGCAGGATGGACATCGAACGCCCCTTTGCGCAGACGGTCGACGAAGGCTTGAGCTTGCTCCGGCTTCGCAGCCCCGTCACGAGTCGGTGGCTGCTCCATGGCGTCGATGGCGTAGCTGCGCACCAGCTTGGGAAAGAAGGCCGCGAACGTCTCGTGCTTGTCGAAGAGATCCATGCCCAACTGCCGCAGACCGGTGACGAAGATGGCCCCGACCTGATCCGCCTCCAGGGAGAGCTTCTCGACGTAGTCGTCCAGCGTGGCCCCGTGACGCTCGAAGATCGCGCTCATCGCCTCGGTCGGCGAGTGCGTCTCCATGCGGGCCGCCTTCTCACGCAGGGCATCCCACACCGCGCCCTGGTCGGAGACGCGCGTCCCCGTGGTGCGCATCGACGCGTGTACGCCGTGGAGTCGCTCCGCGCGCCCCCGGCTGTACTGCACCCGCTCGGTCACACCGAAATCGGGCCGGCTGTAGCTCCAGCGCCCGGCCTCCACGCACGACACCGGAATGATCGTGGTGCGCTCGGCCGGCACCAGCAGTGTGAGGTTCGCGATGCGGTTCTGCTTGGCGCCCACCAGCTCCTCGCCGTCGACGATGAGCACGTCGGCATCGGACCGGTTCTCCACTGCGAGATTGGGGACGCTGCCCTCCTTCTGCACTTCGCGCACGGAGACCAGCCCGGAGCTGAGCCCCTCCTCCAGAAGCAGATAGCGGACGGAACTCCGGAAATCCGAGGACAGCGGGAAAACGGTCAATCCGGCGAAATGCGTGGGCTTTCCGATCGAGAGGCTGGACAGCGCGGTCCTGGCGCTGGAGATGGGGGTTGCGTTGGTGCCGGCGCTGGATTCGTTGGTGCCGGCGGTGGGTTCGGCGGGGGATCGATGGCGCATGATCGTCTCTCCTTATATATTGTCAGTAATCACCAGTTGTCATCAGTATACAGACTCGGTTGGCCCATGTCAACAGTAGTTGTCAGCTTATACCAGTAAACGACACCTGAAGCAGGCGAGCAGACGCCGGCGGTCCTGAGAGGCAGAGAATGGGCAGCTACACGACGAGCGAGCTGGAGCGCGACACCGGGTTCGGCCGGAGGACGATCGCGTACTACGTGCAGGAGGGCCTGCTGCCTCGGGTCGGCCGGCGAGGGCCCCGCACCCGCTATCCCGAGCTGGTGCGGGATCGACTCCTCTTCATACGGCGCGTACGCGAGGCGGAGGCGGAGAGCGAGATCCGGCCGGTGCCCCTCCGCGACCTGCGCGAACTGTTCGAGGCCCTGCCCCCCGGGCTGGTCGCGAGCGTCGCCGCCGGCGACACCCCGATGACCGCCGACGTCGTTTCCCTCGCGTCCGTCGAGCAGCGTTCCATGGTCGACCGGGTGACCGCGCTCAGGAAGCGGCTCCTGGCCCAGGGGCCCGCGCCGACTCCCAGGCGCCCGTTCGACGAAGACCGGACGCCCGACGTGCGGGCCATGGAAGAATTCGAACCCCCGGGGGACATGGATGAACTCAGGGTGGCGATGCACCGGGAGATCGAGGACCCCGGCGCGATGTACCTGGCCGCTCCTCGGCCTCCGGCATCCCTGTTCGAGGACGACGTGGCGACCGACTCCGCTGGCCGGCATCGGAGCACGGGCGATCCGGACGAGGAAGCCGATACCATCGCGAATCAGTTGTCGTGGGTGCTGAATGAGCTGCGGTCCCAGGCCCGGCGCCGCCGCGAACTCGCTCCGGACGCCATCGACACCTGGTCGCAGGTCGAAGTCAGTTCCGACATCCGGCTCTCGATCCGGGGGATGGCGGATGAGGACGCGTTCCTCCTGCGCGTCGCCGGGCGCCTGCTGCGGCAGGTGCTGGAGAGCCGCAGTCAGCGGGTCGAGCGAAGCTCGGGCGAACCCGACGAGTAGGCGCCGGACCGGCGGAGAGCGGGGCCTCGAGGCCGTGGAGCCGAGCCGCGGTCCGACCGCGATCGCGGTGCAGAGCGCCTGCCGCGCGATCGGCCTGGATTCCGCCGACGTCCTGGGTGCGCGCCCCATCGGAGGAGGATGCATCAACCAGGGCACCGCCCTGCGCACCACCCGGGGCGACTTCTTTCTCAAGTGGAACCGGCAGGCGGATCATCGCTTCTTCGGCGTCGAGTCCGAAGGCCTGGCGGCGCTGGCGGCATCGGGCTCGGTACGGGTGCCGTCCGTCATCGCCGCGAGCGGGCCCGGTGACGAGGTCGCCTGGCTGCTCCTGGAGTGGATCGAGGAGGGCCGGCCCGGCAGAACTGGCTGGATGCGGCTGGGCCGGGAGCTGGCCAAGCTGCACCGGGACCCGGGCCCGGGAGGGCCGGATGCCCGCTTCGGGTGGAGCGGCGACAACCTGATCGGATCGCTGCCGCAGCCCAACGGGTGGAGCGACGACTGGGCCGGCTTCTGGGCGGAGCGCCGCGTCCGTCCGCTGGTGCGGGAGTTGCGCGATCGGGGCGCCCTCTCTGCGGCCCAGGCGAACATCGTGGAAGCGGCTGCCGAGCGCGCCGGCCAACTCCTCGGTCCGGCAGCGACGGCCGACGGCCCTTCCCTCCTGCACGGCGACCTCTGGTCCGGCAACGTGCTCTTCGCCCGCAGTGGGGCGCCCGTGCTCATCGATCCGGCGGTGTACGTCGGTCACCGCGAGGTGGACCTGGCCATGGCCGACCTGTTCGGCGGCTTCTCCGGGGCCTTCCGCGAGGCCTACGACGATGCCTGGCCCCTCCAGTCGGGCCATCTGCGCCGGCGGCCCGCCTATCAGCTCTACCCGCTGCTGGTGCACGCGCGGCTCTTCGGGGGCGGCTACGCGGCGTCCGCGGCAGCCGCAGCCAGGGCGGCCCTGGGAGGATAGGGCGACCGGTTGCCGGCGGATGGTGTCGTTGGCCAGCGCGTGCCGGAAGCCGTCCCATTCGTGCATGGCAAACCCCCGAACTCGCTCCCCCATTCCCCGACCGGCCTTCTCTCGATCACGCGCTGCGGATGCTCGGCGCCACCGTTTCTCCGATCACAACCGACATTGCGTACGATGCGGGGCGACGATGGCTCCGGTACCGGCGGGCGGGCGGGCCCAGAAAACGCATCATCACCGATTTTCTCATCGGAGCGCATGCGCTGAGCACGGCCGACATCTTCCTCACCCGGGACCGCGGGTTCTACAGGACGTATTTCCCGAGTTGGGCAGGCACACTCCGGAGCTCTGACGCGCCGCCGTTCGTCCTGCGCTTGCGCTGTTTCGCCCGATCCGCTCCGAGGCCAAATGATCCTTGCCGAGGTCCGGGCGGCGGGCCGCGGGTCACGCGCGCGGAAGCGCTGGAAGCCTTCGGCGAGAACAGTCCCGCGCTGCGCATCGCCCGGGCCGAGACGGCGGGGATCGCGGGGCGGGCGCGCCAGTCCCGCAGCTACGCCAACCCCGCCTTCTCGCTCCTTCGCGAGGATCTGAGTCGTTCGGGCGAGGACTACTGGGAAGCGACCGCAGGGGGGATGCCGCAACGCCCGTCGGGCGCCACATCTTCCGACCAACGCCGTGGCGTGGGCACCAACGTCCGAAAACTCGTGTTGCCTGGAAAACCGAACAAATCCCGAATATCGGGGTATGAGGAGATGAGCCAGAAGCCGATCATCCCAGCCCCCGAGATCAGACGATCATGTCCACTGCCGCCGCCGCTCCAGTCGCACTCGCCCCAGCTCCTCTTTCGCCCACTCCTCCCACCGCAGACCAGCCCGCTGCGAACACGCTCGTCCCAGCCGCGCCCGCTTCGATCACGCCCATCTCCAAAGGGCTCAGGCCCGACCTTGATCCACTCAGCGACGAGATCGCCCTTCTCTCCGCCCACATCACCGCCGCCACCTACCGGCTCCTCTGCCTGCTGAGGGTCTATGACGCCGAGGAACGGTGGCAGGGATTCCGCTCCTGCGCCCACTGGCTCTCCTGGCGCACCGGCATCTCGCTCGGCCCCGCCCGCGAGAAGATGCGCGTGGCCCGCTGCCTCCCCTCCCTGTCCCTGATCCCCGAAGCCTTCGCCAGGGGAGAGCTCTCTTACTCGAAGGTGCGGGCCCTGACCCGCATCGCCAACCCGGAAAACGAAGAGAAACTCCTCGACTTCGCGTGCCACGGCACCACCGCGCACGTGGAACGCATGGTCCGGCATTGGCGCCGCCTGGACCGGGGCGACGCCTGCGAGGTCGTCCGTGCGGAGCGCCGCGGCCTCTCGGTGTGGCTCACCGACGACGGCAGCTACGAAGTGCGGGGCCGGCTCAACCCCGAGGTTGGCGCACTGCTCCTCAAGGCGCTCGAGGTAGCTGAAGACCGGCTCTACCGCGCGGAGCGCCGCGCCGAGACCGAGCACCTGACCACGCCGGTACAGCGCCGGGCCGACGCCCTCGGGCTGTGGCTCGAGGAGCGCGTGCAGCCTCAGGTGCAGCTCGTGGTGCACTCGTTCAAGGGGGAGGAGCGCCGGAAGCAGGAGGACCATCAGAAGCAGAAGGACCGGGAGCACGACCAGGAAGTGTCGACCGTTCTGGTTACCGAGGAGGGATCGAGCGTTTCAACTGAAACGTCTTCGCGGCTCGCATGCGATGCCGAAGTCGTCCCCATCGCGCGGGCAGCCGACGGCTCCGTGCTGGATGTCGGGCGCCGCCGGAGGACGGTGGGCTGGAGGCTGCGCAAGGCCCTCGAGGCCCGCGACGGAGGGTGCCGCTTCCCGGGATGCGAGTCGCGCGCGCGCACCCACGCCCATCACATCAAACCGTGGGCCGAGGGCGGAGAGACGGCGATGAACAACCTTGTTCTCCTGTGTCCCTTCCACCACCGTGCGGTCCACGAAGGGGGCTGGCGGGTGGAGATGGACGAGTGGGGAACCCCGCGCTTCCTTAACCCGGTGCGCGTTCCAGTACCCGTGGTGCCCGCGTCCCCGGACATCGGCGGCGTGGTGCCCCGCGGTGCCGCGGCGGCCCGTCCGATGTCTTCGCGCGCGTTCCCGGTGTCTTCGGCGCAGGACTTCGGTCTGGGCCGCTGGCACGGCCAGGACGGAATCGATGCGTGGACCGGGGACTCGCTGTGGACGGGCGAACGCATCGACTGGGGCTATGCGATGCTGTGTCTCTGGGGAGATGGGAGTAATGGCGGGAGGGAAGGAGGACGCACCAGCCAAGCCTACACCTGAGCCCACGGCAAGCCGGCAGGGGCCGGCCCCGCCCTATTCTCTAATGCAGGAGATTGCCTGACCTGAGATGCGCGGTCACGGCGCCGATCATGAGGGGGCGGATGCGATAGCGGGGCCGGGCTGCGTTGTCTCCCGCTCCCTTCTCCACGGAGAGCTTCTCCCCGGTCGCGGCCGGGACCGTCTCGATCACCCGGCACTCCTCTAGCGACCGGAGGATGTGCAGGCTCTCGGGGCCGGACATCCTTGAGGTTTCGCAGTACTCGTCCCAAGTCAGGGTCCCGTGGTCGAGGATGGCCTTGAGGGCGAAGCTCTGCTCTCGATCCAGGTTGTCGATGCCCGACTCCAGCGTGCTCAGCGGCTGCACGAGGAGACTTCCGGCGGTCGAGGCGAAGTCCGCCGAGCGCAACCAATAGAACAGCGCCAGGCGGGGGGATCCCCGGGAAACGCGGTGCAGTCGCTGGAAATAGTCGGATTCGATCAGGCCCTCCTGCTTGCCGGAACCCCGCAGCCGTCGCGCCCGGCGCCGCAGCAGCGCCCTCCCGTCGTGTGGTTCCGCGAAGCGCAGGGGGAGCCCGCTCAGCCGGTGCCGCGCCAGAACCGCCTGACGCAACGCTTCGGGGGAAAGCTCCCCCAGAGTGACCCGCTCGATGTCGTGCACGAAGGCGGGGGCGCGCTTCTCGAGGAGCTGCCAGGCCGTCGACGTCATGGCCGCGATCCAGAAGACCCTCGATTCGGTGCGCGACATGAAGGTCAGAAGCCGCTCGAACAACCTGGCTCCTCCGGGCGCGCGCATGTGCAGATGTTCCGTCGCCTCCAGGATGGCGAAGTCCGGAACCGACCCCGGTGGCGCCTCCAGTACCCGGTCGGCGAGCGAGTCGAGGTCACGCGCCTCCCCAAGCCCCAGCCAACCGGCCAGGGATCTCGCGAGATGCGCCTCTTCCTGCACGCGGGTGGTGAACCTCTGCCGGACCCCGCCCGGTGCCTCTTCGGACAGGCGGCTTGTGACGACATTCAGGAAGCTGGTCACGCCGACGCCGGGCGGTGCGATGACCACGAGGGACCTGGCCTCCCCGATCGCTCGCCGGGCCCAGGCCGCCCCCACTGCGGCCAGGGCGTCCTCGCGCCCCGCGAGCAGCCGCGCGTCGACCAGCGGTTCCAGCGAGAAGAGGCGCCGGTAAACGACCGGAAGCGCAGCCGGGTACTCATCTGCGTATGCGAGAGAATGTTCGCGGCGATCGATGATGTCCGCGGCAGATGGAGCGAGGCCCATCCTCGCGCCGAGCGGCCGCAGGAATCCGAGGGCCCACGACACGGCCGCGGTCGTGGCGGCTGCAGCCTGGGCGGACAGCCGCCGCGTCCGGTTCCATGCCCGGACGAGCGTGGCCGACAGAACTGTGCGCGCTTCGAGATAGCCCGCGGTCATCCGGTCGGCGGTCGCCTGTTCGATCAGTTGGCGCGAACCGCCGCCGACTTCGGCAGCGACCCTGCTCTCCGCCGTTAGCAGCGCCTCGCGCAGGAGTTCGCGCGCATCCGCGGCCTTGTTGCCGGCGCGGGCAAGGCCGTTGACGACCAGCACCGCGGGATGTGGCGCGTCGGGATCGCGCCGATCCCCCGCCTCCGCGACGGCGGCCTCGTAGCCGTATCCCGACACCTCCCGGAGCTCGGCGACCTCCGAGCCAATCCGGTACATGGCTTCACGGATTGCCGAAGGCGCGGCGCGCATGCGTTCGCGGCGCAATAGATCGAACGCGTGGAGGAAGGTCTCGCGCAGACGCACGGTGCGGGGGTCCGCCCCGGGTTTCCTCGGGGGATCTCCGGGCGCCGGGATGTCGTGGAGGGCCAGGGCGCCGGGCATCCGCTCCCGAACCTCGTCCAGACCATGGATCGTCTCCTCTACCGCGGCCGTCAGCGCCTCGAACACGGCGTCGGGCTCCGGCAGCGCGCCCTGGAGTTGTTCAAGCGCCGCATCTGTGCGTTGCCGCTCGGCCTCCAGAATCGATGCCAGGTCCCCCTCGTTGCCAGCCAGGTCCTCCTCGCCGGTGGCCGGGTCGTCTTCGGAGGCGGCCAAACCCGCGGCCCGCTCCCTGCCTCGGCCCAGTTCGGCCGCGACCTCGGCCAGCACGGCATCCGCCTTGCGGACGGTACGCGACCAATCTCCACGCAGCTCGCCGAGAATCCCTTCGACATCATGGCGCATCGCGACCAGACCCCGGTACAGCTCCAGCCGGGCCGCCACTCCCTCCGCCCAGGCATCCCATTGTGCGGCCAACTCCCGCTGGCGTCCGGGGCCCGGACGACTCGAGGGCGGATCGGCCGCGAAGGTGCCGGCTACCGCCACCGAGGCGGCCAGGGATTCCTCCAACTGCCCGAAGTCGACGCTCCACCCGGCCCCGGCAGCCCGTTCGACCTCGTCGATGAGCGCCTGCAGTTCGGCTTGAAGCGCCGCGCCGGTCGCCCGGTGGGCCGAGGTGCCATCCGGGAGCCGCCCTTCCGCGGCGGAGTCGGCGGACGCCACTGAGCGCGCATCCCGGTCATGACCGCGCGGGGACACCTCGGCCGAGGGGGCCGGCTGCAGCACGGCGGCCGCCCAGTCGGCCCATGCGCGCTCGACGCGCCCGAGCCATTCGGCCCGGTCGTGCTGGCTCCGCCGGAAGGCGGTCGCCTGGGCGCGGAGCACCACCTGGTCGAGGTGCTGTCGGGCCAGCCGGGCAATCGGGACGCGGCGCACCCGGCCCCGCGAAACCAATGGGCCGAGCACGCGCGCGGCAGCTCGTTTGATGGCGCGGATGGTACCGGCACCGGACACCCGCGCGACGGGCGGCCGGGAAGCCCGCACCTGCAGCATGGCTGGCAGCTCGGCCGCCGACACCCGCGCACCAGCCGCGGCCGCAGCGAGGGATTCTTCCAGTGAGGTGGCCGCGGCGCGTCCGGACAAAGCGGCCCGCAGGGGCTCGATTACATCATCCGAGACGGCATCGCGATATTGGGCCAGAGCTTGCGACGCCTCCTGCCCTCCGTCAACGGCCATTGCGGCCAGCGCACGCTTGTGCGCGGCAGCAGCTTCCTCCAGTACCCGGCGGGTGGGCACCCACACCTCTGTCTCGTAGCGCCGCCAGACGTCCGCGAAGGGCTCGTGGACCGCAGCGGAGATGGAGGCGACGATGTCGGCATCGGCCATGGTGACGCGTGGAGGCTTGATCGCGCCCGGCCCGTGCGGGCCGGCTTCCGATGTCCGGGGGGCAACGTCGTTCACCGCGCCACACTCTCACCGGAGTCAGTTGCTTCCGGCGCTTCGACCATCGGATACCAGTCATGCTCCGGCATGAGCCCCGCGGCGCGGAAGCCGTCGCGCGCGCGCTCGGTGATGTCGCTCTGCATCAGGAACTCGAAGCGGGGATCCAGCACATAGGCCTTCACCCTCACGCGGGTGACGAAGGTGGTGCGGAACTCGTCGCCGACGAGCACCACGATCGGCTTGTTCAGGAAGACGTACCGGCAGGTCACCGCCGCCTCGAAGGCGATCTCCCTCGCCTTGCGCTCGTCCACCCGTCCCGGCAGGTAGAGATCGGTTACGACCTGGCAGTTCAGTTGGCCGGCGTTGGCGTTGGCGACCTGTTCCTCCACGACCTGGGAGTTGGGCACGGTCACCAGGTTGTCGTCGGCGGTCACGATGCGCGTCGACCTGAGGCCGATCGACACGACCTCTCCGTAGGTCCCCCCGACCGAGATCTTGTCGCCCACCTGGAAGGGCTGGTCGAAGACGACGATCAGGCCCCCGAACACGTTCTTGAGCAGGTCCTGCGCGGCGATGCCGAGCGCCAGGCCCAGCGCCGCGCTTGCCGCGAGAAGCCCCTGGGCGTCGACCCGGAAGACGGTACGCAGGATCAGGTACGCCGCGATGCCCCAGAGCGCCATGCGCGTGATGGGGATGAGCCACTTGAATGTGAGGCGGCGCCTGACGCTCCGTTCGGCCAGCGTCTCGAGAATCCATGCCAGCGCCCGGATCAGGAAGTGAAAAACGACAATGATGACCAGCGACCAGAAGATGCCCACCCCGAGACTCCGAACTTCCTCCGTCGCCTCCCCCAGATCGAGGGCGGCACCGGCGGTGTCGGGCTCAGCGGCGGCCACTGTCCCGCCCTGCTCCATCGCGTCCAGCCGGGTTAGTATCAACTGCTGTGCCGCAGTGATATCACTCAGTTGGGCGGCGAGCGAGTCGAAGGTCGCCTGGGATGGGGGAGTCTGCTGTTGAAGGCCGGCCTGCGGCTGGGTACCGGCGGCGCTCGTCCCGGCTGCCGCGTCGGCTTCGGCTCCGGGGTCCGCGTCGAGTTCGGCGCCCGGTCCCGCCTGTTGCCCGGGTGCCGCGCCCGCGTCTGCGGCAGGGACGGCAGCCTGCTCCGTCCCCGTGATCACCACGGTGCCGGACCCCGAGTCTGGCGGCGCATCCCCACACGCCGCCACCAGCAACGGGAGCATGATCCAGCAGGCGACACGAGAGAGAACGCTAGCGGCGTCGCTTTTCGTGTCTCGTTCTGGCATGGGCGGGTCCTTCGGCAGGGATTCGACAATACTACACTACCCGAGCGCCCGTCGCGCGCCTACCCCCGGCGTTCAACCCCCCCGCCGATACCCTCGCTTGCGCCGTAGTATCACCTGGCGAACCCCGATGATTATCACTCAGCCGGACAGCGACAGAGTTGATCCCGGCCCCTCGGGCAGCTCGCGTGCCTTCCACAGGTAATAAACCACCGGGAAGAGCAGCAGCACCACGGCGCCCGACGTCACGACCCCTCCGACCAGGGGCGCCGCGATCCGCTTCATGACATCGGCGCCCGCGCCCGCGCTCCACATGATCGGCATCAGCCCGAGCACATCGGTGGCGATGGTCATCATGATCGGCCGGACCCGCTTGATGGAGGCGCTTCGAATCGCATGCGCCAGCGCGGCGCGGTCCTTCAGCAGTCCGCGGTCGCGGTGGTCGCGCAGCGAGATGTTCAGGTAGAGCAGAAAGACGATCGCGGTTTCGGCATAGAGGCCGGCCAGCGCGATGATCCCGATCCAGACCGCTATGCTGAGGTCGTAGCCGAGGATGTAGAGCAGCCAGAACGACCCGGCGACCGCGAACGGAACGCCGAGCAGCACGAAACAGGTCTCCGCCGCGGACCGGTTCGCCAGGTAGATCAGGACGAAGATCAGCAGGAGCGTCAGCGGAATCACGTACATGAGACGTCGCTCGGCGCGCTCCAGATACTCGTATTGCCCGCTCCACGCGATGGTGTACCCGGACGGCAGAGCGACCCCGGCAGCAACCGTCTCGCGCGCCGTCTCCACGTAGCCGCCGATATCGACGTCGCGCAGGTCGACGTACACCCAGGCGTTGGGCTTGGCGCCCTCGCTCTTGATGCTCGGGGGACCGACCACGTACTCCATGCCGGCCAGCTGTCCCAGCGGCACCTGGTGTCCCTGGGGCGTCGTGACCAGGACGGCGCGCAGCGCGGGCAGATCGTCCCGCAGTTCACGGCTGTAGCGAAGGTTGACCGGATAGCGGGTGAGGCCCTCGACCGTCGTCGTGACGTTCATTCCGCCGATGGCCGTCCGGATCACCTCCTGCACGTCCCTCACGGTGAGTCCGTGGCGGGCGATCGCCTCGCGGTCGATGGAGAAGTCGAGGTAGTTGCCGCCCATCACCCGGTCCGCGTACACGCTGGCGGTCCCGGGAACGTCGCGCAGCACCTCCTCGATCTCGCGTCCCAGCCTCTCAAGCTCGGTCAGATCGGGACCGGCGATCTTGATGCCGACGGGCGTGCGGATTCCGGTCGACAGCATGTCGATCCGGCTCCGGATGGGCATGGTCCAGGCGTTGGTGAGCCCCGGAATGCGGAGGGCCGCGTCGAGCTCCTCGATGAGTCTCTCGGGCGTCATCCCCTGCCGCCACTGGTCGCGGGGCTTCAGCGCGATGGTGGTCTCGAGCATGGAAAGAGGCGCGGGATCGGTTGCCGTTTCCGCCCGCCCGACCTTGCCGAAGACGTGTTGGACTTCGGGGAAGGTGTAGATGATCCGGTCCGTCTGCTGCAGGATCTCGCGCGCCTCGGTGATCGAGACCCCGGGAAGCGTGGTGGGCATGTACAGCAGGTCGCCCTCCCACAGCGGAGGCATGAACTCCGACCCCAGGCGCGACAGCGGCACGATGGTGGCAGTCAGTCCCAGCACGGCGGCCCCGAGGACCCAGCCGCGGAAACGCAGCACGAGTCCGAGAACCGGCCAGTACGTTCGGCCCAGTTGCCGGCCCAGCGGGGTGCTCGACGGGCGGCGGATCCTCCCGCGCACCCAATAGCCCACCAGCACCGGAACAAGCGTGACCGACAGGAGTGCCGCGGACGCCATCGCGTAGGTCTTGGTGAAGGCGAGCGGCTTGAACAGCCGCCCCTCCTGCGCTTCGAGGGTGAACACCGGCATGAACGACACGGTTATCACAAGGAGCGCCACGAACAGCGACGGACCCACCTCGCGCGCCGCCGAGGCGACGATCGCCCAGTGCGGCCTGCGGCCCCCGTCGCGGGCGAGGTGCCGGTGGGCGTTCTCGACCATCACGATCCCCGCGTCGACCATCGTTCCGATTGCGACCGCGATCCCGCCCAGGGACATGATGTTGAGCGTCAGCCCCTGCATCCGCACCACGATCAGCGCCATCAGGATCCCCACCGGCAGGGAGATGACGGCCACGAGCCCGCTGCGCAGATGGAAGAGGAAGACCAGGCACACCAGGCCCACGATGACGAGTTGCTGCGCGAGGCTCATGCGGATGCTTCCGACCGCCCGGTCGATCAGTGCGCTTCGGTCGTAGGCGACTTCGATCTCGACGCCCTCCGGCAGCCCGGGCGTGATCTCCGCCAGCTTGTCCTTCACGTCCCGGATCACCTGCCGCGTGTCCGCGCCGGACCGCACCACGACGATTCCGCCGACCGTCTCCCCTTCCCCGTTCCACTCGGCAAGGCCGCGGCGGCCCTCCGGCCCAACGCTCACGCGCGCCACGTCCTCGAGCAGGATCGGCGTCCCGTCCGCGCTCACGCCGAGACCGATCCGCCGAATGTCGTCCACCGACCGGATGTAGCCCAGGCCCCGGATCATGAACTCCCGCTCGGCGACTTCGATGAGGCCGCCCCCGACATCGCTGTTGCTCGCCTGGATGGCGGAGCGGATGGCGGAGATGGACAGGTCGTAGGCGCGCAGCCGGTTCGGGTCGACCGTGATCTGGTACTGGCGCACGAACCCGCCCACGCTGGCCACTTCCGAGACCCCGGGCACCGCAGTCAGCTCATACCTGAGGAACCAGTCCTGGATCGAGCGCAGCTCCCCGAGGTCGTGGCGGTCCGACCGGAGCGCGTACACGAAAGCCCAGCCGACCCCGGTGGCGTCGGGTCCGAGCCTGGGCGTGATACCCGGCGGCAGCTGCTCGGAGAGAGAGTTCAGGTACTCCAGGACCCGGCTTCTGGCCCAATAGAGGTCGGTTCCCTCCGCGAAGATGACGTACACGAACGACACCCCGAAGAACGAATAGCCGCGCACCACCTGGGCGAACGGCGCCGCGAGCATCTGGGTGGCGACGGGGTAGGTGACCTGATCCTCGACGATGCGCGGAGCCTGGCCGGGATACTCGGTCTGGATGATGACCTGGACGTCGGAGAGATCCGGAATCGCGTCGATGGGCGTGCGGGAGAGCGAGAAAACGCCCGCGACCACGACGGCGAGGGCGCCGACAAGGATCAGGGGCCGGTTCCTGATGGAGCCGTCGATGATGCGCGCGAACATGACCGGCCTCCGTCAGCGGCCGGGCGGCATGCCGGAGGCCCCACCCTGCATCGCCCCTGGCGGGCCCGGCATGTCCCCGTGCTGCATCTCCGCCTCCGCACCAGGCTCCCCGGATTCCGCGCCGCTCAACAGCTGCGAGATGGCGGCCTTGAGGTTGGCGTCGGCGTCGATGAGGAACTGGGACGAGACGAGGACCTGCTCTCCCGGGGTCAGCCCGGATGTCACCTCCTGCATCCCCTCGCTCTCGGTTCCGAGCACGACCTCGCGCGGCTCGAACACGCCCTCGCCCCTGGCCACGATCACCACCGCGCGGGTTCCGCTGTGCAGCACCGCTTCGGCCGCCACCATTACGGCATCGGACGCGCCGCTGGCCCGCGCCGTCACGTCGACGTACATCCCGGGCCGGAGCCGCAGGTCGGCGTTGGCAACCTCCACGAACGCCGTGAGCGTCCGCGTCTGGGTATTCACCGCGGGACGAAAGAAGAGGATGCGCCCGTCCCAGCGCCGGCCCGGGAACGCGTCCGCCTCGATTTCCACGGCCTCGCCCGCGACCACATGCCTCAGATCGTCCTCGTAGAACTCGGTCTCGGCCCAGAGCGTGGAGTGATCGGCGATCTTCAGGACCGTCATCCCCGGCGCGATCCGCAACCCTTCCATCGAGTCGCCCATCTTCTCGACGATGAAGCCGGTGGCGGGCGAGAAGACCCGGACCGTGCGCGCCACCGCCCCCGATTCCGCGAGTGCCTCGATCTGCGCTTCGGTCATGTCCCAGTAGAGCAGGCGTTCCCGGGTCGCCTCGAGGAGCGACTGCGCGCGCTCGATGGCTTCCGGATAGGCTCCGCCCTCCCGCAGCCTGCCGACGTACTCCATCGCCCCTGTGAATTCGCGCTGTGTCGAGACCAGCTCCGGGCTGTAGATCTCGAAGAGCACATCGCCCCTGTCGACCGTCTCGCCCACGTTGTTCACGCTGGCCTGCTCGATCCAGCCTTCGTACTTGGTCTGGACCGAGACCACCCGCTCCTCGTTGTGCGCCAGGGTGCCGACCGTGCGGATCAAGACGGGGAGGGAACCGCGATGCACCTCGGCCGTGCGCACCGCGAAGTTCTGCAGAAAGCTCGGACTCACCCGGACCTGGCCGTCCGCCGGACCCTCGGCCGCATAGACCGGAACCAGATCCATCCCCATCGGGGACTTGCCCGGGCGGTCGGAGGTGTAGTTCGGATCCATGGGCGCCCGCCAGTAGAGGATCCTGCGTTCGCCCGCGCCCGCGGCCTGTCCGCCGGGTGCGACGGCTCCGCTTTCGCCGCCTCCGGCCGACATCTCGTTCGTGGACTCCCCTGGCAGGATGCGCATCAGCAACAGCGCCCCTCCGGCGCCGATGACGACACCCAGCGCCACGACCGCCGCAAACTGAAACCTCTTCGTGTTCCTCATGATCCCTCCTCCCCCGGAGATGACGATTCCTCCTCCGGAAAAGCCGAGCCGATGGCTCGTTCCATGTCGGCCAGGGCCTTCATGTAGTCGGCGCGCATGCGCGCGAGGCCCAGGCGGACATCCAGCAGGACCGCCTCGCTGTCCAGCAGCTCGAGCACTCCCGAGACGCCGGCCGAGTACGCCTCCTCGGTGGCGCGCAGGGCCTGCTCCGCCTGCGGGAGCAGCGCGCGCTCGAAGAGGGCCAGCTGTCCCTCGATAGTGGTCAGGCGGAACGCGGTCGACCGGACGGCGAGCGCCACCCCGTTTACCGCGTCCCGGTAGGCTTCCTCGGCCGCGGCGAGACTCGCGGCGGCCTCGCGCGTGCCTGCGTCGTAGCTGGACCTGAAGACGGGAATGCTCGCCCCCAGGGTCAGGCTGTAGGTGTCGCGCCCGTTGTCCGGCGGCGGATCGCTGCGGCCCGGATCGTCGCGCCGGTCGAGAACGCTCCCCCAGGCGAGGCCGATGGAGAAGTCGGGCCGGTAGCGGCGACCTGCAAGGCGGACGGCTCGCTCGTGCCTCTCGATCCGCAGCCGGGCCGACCTCACTTCGGGCCTGGCGTCGAGCCCGGCCGCCTGCAACTGCTCGTCGTCAACGCTGGCAAGCGGGCGTTCACCGATTTCGATGATCGGGATGGGGGCGTCCACGGACCGATTCGCGAGGATGTTGAGCGCAGCCTCGAAGTCGGTCCGCTGCCGCAGGAGTTCCTGTTGGCGGCTCAGGACGCGCGTGACCTCCGCCTGGAGCTTGAGGACGGCCTGCTGCTGCCCGAAGCCCTGCGAGTAGCGCGCCTGGGCGAGCGCCTCGTAGTGGAGGAGGAGCTGTTCTTCCTCTCCGGTGATTCGGAGCGCTTCATCGAGATAGGCGAGGTCGTAGTAGGCCAGCTTGACCTGCCGCACTGCTTCGGCCGCCTGCTCCCTGTAGGTCTCCCCGCGACTCTCGGCCTCGGCCTCGGCGATACCTCTTCGGTCCGACAGCGTCCCGAACCAGGGGAAGGCCTGGCTGAGCGACACGCCGGACGTCTGCGGCCCGACCCGGGTCTGGGGACCCCGCAGGTGCTGTGTGAAGGCAACCATGGGGTTCGGCAGGGTCGCCGCCTGCGGAATGCGGGCGCGCGCGGCCTGTACTTCCGACAGCGCGCCGCGTACGCGGGGGTTGCCCTCCAGCGCCTCTACGATAAGCGCGGCCAGGGTTGGGTCACCGTTGTTCGCATAGGCCGGCGACTGCGCCGTGGCGCCCGCCGGGCCCAGGGAACCCGAGAGTGCGATCGCCAGCGCGACCGCCGGGATCCGCTCGATATGCATGTGCACCTCGCCGTGAGGATGTCGATACGTCCCGTGAGGGGATGCCCGGGTGCGAGACGACCGTCCCGATGTGGATGGGGACGTGACTCGGACACGACGGGGGCTCGTCCGACCGCGGGGATTGCCGCCTCCGGAATGCGGAGGCGCCCCGGATGGTCAGGCAGCCTTCACGGGTTGCGCCCCGAGTCGGAGCGCGGACGGTCAGGCGTGGTGGCGCGGAGGAGGGGTTTCGACGCCCATTGAGACCGCGACGGGGATGGGCGCGATGTCGAGATTCGCCCGAACGGAGACGGCCGGGAAGCGCACCAGATTGGTCGCTTGCACGGTCCGCGCGGAGGCGGCGCCGCAGGCCGCCAGGATCATGAGGCACCCGCCGCCGTCGCCGTGGTGCTCCCCGTCCGGGGGCGCCGGCGTCCCCTC
>VXNP01000135.1 GCA_009840525.1 Gammaproteobacteria bacterium | reverse complement strand
CCGACGCCCCGAGCACCCCCACCAGCCCCAGGCCGATCCAGAACGCGGACGATGCCGCCCACATCTGGATGCTCGGCAGGAGCGTCCACACCTCTCTCCCACCGGTCGGGAGCTGCATCCACCGTGTGAATGCATCTCCCCCGATGTACCAGGCAACGAAGTCGATGGCCCGCTGAATCCAGTCGATATCCCAGATTCCGGCGACCCCAAGCACGACCGCGCCCGCGACCCACAGCCCTGCGGCCCAGAACAGCGGACGCCGCGTGGCGAGCATGAGAGTGCTGGCGACGAGGTAGGCGGCGGTCACCGACGTGAACGGCAGTGCCCACTCCCACCACGGAGTGGTCCAGTTCACCGATTCCACGGCACCCGGCGTGCCCGCAGTGGCTCCCACCGGGTCGAGAACAAGCAGGCGGACCTCGTCGACACCCAGGGATCCGCCGCTTGCCAGCGTCGTGAGTGTGACCCAAACGAGAACCGCACCCAGGATCGCCATGAGCCAGACCCATCCGGCCGCGACCTTGAGAAGCCCGTGCCTCCGGTGATCGACGGGCAGCGACCACAGCGGGGTGTCGCCGAACCGGCGCTCGCCCTTCCACACCACGAGCGGAAGGAACACGGCGAAGAACCCCCAGGGGGGCTCGCCGGGATCGAAGACGAGTGCGCGCATGTCCTCATTGAAGATTGCCTGCAGGACCGGCAGTCTGCTGATGGCGATCACGGCCACCGAGCCGAGCGCCAGCGCCAGAGCTGCCAAGGCAGCTTCGCGGCGAATCGCCAGCCCGACCACGCGCAGCTGCTCGATCCACACCGTCTTCATCGCGGGCAAGCGGCCCGCCGTCGAGTCCGTCATGTTGCCTCCCTTCCGGAGAGTAGAGCCAGCGCTGCTTCGTCCACCGACAAGGGGGCGACCTCACGAACCGCCGCGCCGGCCTGTGACAGGCCGCGCGTGACGGCGTTACGGTCACCCCACACCGTCCATTCGATCGCGGGCGCCGCGCCGCTGCGCCTGACGACCCGCCCGGCCAACTCACCGGGCCCGGTCCAGCCTTCGGGAACGTCGGCCCAGTAGCGCAACAGGCCTCCGTACAACTCGTCGCGCGGCAGTTGCCCGAGGAGCCGTCCTTCCGACAGCACGCCGACGTGATCCACCAGGGGCTCCACCTCGTAGACCCTGTGCGTGGAGATCACAACGGTAGTCGGAGAATCGGCGAGGTGTTCGCTGAGGATGCTCAGGGTCTCGTCCCGCACCACGTGGTCCAGACCGTCGGTAGGTTCGTCCAGCAGCAGCAGCGGCGGCCTGTGCGCCAGCGCCAGAACGAGCTGCACACGCCGACTCTGGCCCTTCGACAGCGTGTGGCACTTCCGTCCGGGATCGATTCCGTATCTCGTCCTCAATTCGCGGGCGTACTCCGCGTCCCAGGACGGATGGTAGACCGCCTGATGCTCCAGCAGCCGGCCCACCGTCATCCAGGCGTAGCCGACCCGGTAGTCCTCCGGGATGTAGCCGATGGCCGCGCGCACTTCGGCTCCCCGCTCGGCCGGGTCCCGCCCCAGGACGCTGACCGTTCCGGCCTGGTATCGCACGAGACCCATGAGGGTCCGAATCAGCGTGCTCTTGCCCGCGCCGTTGGGACCCACGAGCACGTATACGGCCCCTTCCGGGACCTGCAGATCCAGGCCGTCCAGAGCGCGTGTAGAACCGAACCTCTTTGCGAGGCCCCGTGTCGTCACCGCGAATGGGCCGTTCCCGAGGTCGATGGGAAGCGCCGCCGTGGCTGTGTCCGTCATCGTCCGTCCTCCTTGCGTCCGTCACCGTGAGCATCTCCATCCTCCACCTCCCGCAGCGCCGTCATCAGATCGGCCAGCGCGAGTCCGTTCCGCGAGGCGTCGGCCAGGGCCCGCCGCGCCACCTCCCTCGCAAGGCGCGGCCGCTCCTTTTCCTCCGGTCGCACCCCCGGCGCCACGAACGTGCCTTTCCCGTGCCGAACCTGGACCACGCCGTCGCGCTCGAGCGCCGCATACGCCTGCGATACGGTCCGGGGATTCACCCGGAGACTCGACGAGAGTTCGCGCACAGAGGGGAGCGGGTCTGCCGGACGAAGACTTCCCCGAACGAGACCGCTGCGCACCGCGTCCATGATCTGGACGTACAGCGGGCGGCCGTCGGCCTGGCTTAGTCGAATCTTCATGGCGCCTCAACTGTTGTAGTCATGTACTACAGATGCAACAGTATGGCTTGGCGACCGGGCGTGTCAAGGGACCGCATCAGGTGCTTGACATGGTCTACGTGTTACGTAGCGTCTTCAGTATGACCGGATCGACGCCGTTTCCATCGCCCTGCCTGATCCGACCCGCAGAGCCATCCTCGCCAGGCTTTCCCAAAGGGAGGCAGGCGTCAGGCGTAATGGAGTTCGCGGCCCCGTTTAGCATCTCATGAACCTCTCGCAGCCGGCCATTTCAATGAACAACCTCACTCTCACCAGAGACGGGGAGACGGATATCATCGCAACGCGCCGTTTCAAGGCCTCGCCTGACGCGCTCTACCGCGCGCACACCGACCCGGAGCTTATCCGGCAGTGGGTCCTCGGACCGCCCGGGTGGTCAATGACGGTGTGCGTGAACGAGGCCTGGCCCGGGGGGCGTATCCACTACGAATGGCAGCACGAGGATGGTCAGCGGTTCGGCATCACGGGTGAGATGCTCGAGATCGAGTCTGGAACGCGCATCGTCCACAGCGAGCGGATGGGGCTGGACGACGGAACGGCCGAGTACCGTGTTGAGACCCGCTTCGAAGCCGACGGCGAAGGCGCTCTGTTGACATTGCGCATGATCTTCGCCGATGAGGCGACGCGAGAGACGATGATCGAAACCGGGATGGAGCACGGCATGGAGGCGAGCTACGCGCGCGTCGATCCGTTGTTAACGAGCCCCGGCGGCCAATGAGCCCCGAATACCCACTACCGGTCGTGGGATGCCACTACCGGTAGTGGGTGTGCCTGCCGCCGGAGGTTCGCGGCCCAGCTAGCGCCAACTGTTGACGATGTCCTCGGCGATGCGGCCCAGCGTCGACTCCAGCTCAATGAAGTCGCCCGTGTTCTGGTTGGTGAAAACCGCGATCACGGTGGGCCCGCCTTCGTAGTACAGGATCCCGACGTCGTTGCCCGCATAGGGCGGCCAGTCGCCGGTCTTGTGGGCCACGGAGGCGCGGAAACGGATGTAGCGGGGGAGGCGCGTGCTGTAGAACTGGCGCTCCAGGATGCGGATCATTTCGTCGCTCGACGCGCGCGATGCCACCTCCCCGTTGTGGATCTGCGCGAGCAGGCCGGCGATCTCGCGGGCGGTGATGCTGCCCAGCCACTCCTCGGGGTCGCCCTCGAAGCGGAAGGTGCGCTCGGAGGCCTCCGGGTCGGAGGGGAAGCCGCGCTCGAAGACTTCCTGGTGTGACAACACCTCGTTGGCGGGGTCGGCCATGACCCATACCCGGCGGAAGAGTTGGCCGGTGGAGGCGCGCAGGCGGGTCTGCTCGTAGCCGAGTTCCGACAGCATTTCGTTGACCCGCTCCTGGCCGAGGCGCGCGATCATGATGTCCGTGGCGGTGTTGTCGCTGGTGATGATCATCTGCGTCACCAGGTCCCTGTAGGTCGGCTCCAGCCCGGGCGCGAAGGTCTGGAGCAGGCCGCTGCCACGGCGCAGATCCTCGGGGCGGATGCGGTAACGCTCGTCCAGGTCCAGCGTCCCCGCTTCCGCGTCGCGGTAGGCGAGCACCATGACCGGGATCTTGATGACGCTGAGCGCGTTCATCGGCTCGTCGGCGCGGATGGCGATCTCGCGGCCCGACGGCAGATGCCGGGCGAAGAGCGAGGTCCGGGCCGGGAGCGCGCCGAGCCGGGCCGTTACGCGCGCGGCGAGCCCGGAGGCGTCGCCGGCAGCAGCCTGAGCGGATTCGATCGCGGACAGGCCGGCTTCCGCTCCGCCGGCGGTGCCATCCGTCGCGGATGAGCCTCCGGGGGCGGACCCATCCCCGCAAGCCACCGCGAACGCCGACAACGCGGCCAGCGTCACTGCTCGGGAGCAGGGCATCGTGCCCCGATGCATCATTGCAGCGATCCCGACCCCGGCTTGTGCCGCGAACCTCGGGCGCTCCGGCGAAATCCTGGTTCCGGCCCCGTCCCGGTCCATCAGTCCGCCTCGAAGCCGTTGCGCTTATGGGTTCCGTCGCAGAAGGGCTTGTTCGCCGAACCGCCGCAGCGGCACAGAAAGGTCGCCTTGCCGGGGCGCGTTTCGATGGGGTCTCCCGCGTCGTTCTGGAGTTCGATTTCGCCATCGATGCGGCAGGGTCCGTTCCTGATGACGCGGATGGTCACTTGTGACATTCGTTTCCTCGCTGGATTGGGGGGAGATTCAGCCACGCATGTATGGCCGCCGTCCGGGTGCTAGATTTGTACCGTCGAGCTCGAAATGACAACCCGGAGCGATGGAAGCGCGATGAGTCACGTGAAGCGCAGGCCCTCGGCGGCCGTGGATATCGGTGGAGTCATGGTCGGCGGGGACCACCCGGTCGTCGTCCAGTCGATGACCAACACCGACACCGCCGACGCCGCGGCCACCGCCGCGCAGGTCGCCGCCCTGGCCGCCGCCGGAAGCGAACTGGTGCGGATCACGGTCAACCACCACCCGGCCGCCCGCGCGGTCCCCGAGATCGTGGCGCGCCTGCGCGACCAGGGCGTCGAGGTGCCGATCGTGGGCGATTTCCACTACAACGGGCACATCCTGCTCGCCGAGCATCCGGCATGCGCGCGCTCTCTCGCCAAGTACCGCATCAACCCCGGCAACGTCGGCGCCAAGCGGCGCGACGAGAACTTCAGCAGCATCATCCGGCTGGCTATCGAATACGACAAGCCGGTGCGCATCGGCGTCAACTGGGGCTCGCTGGACAAGCGGCTGCTCACCGAGCTCATGGACGAGAACGCGAAGCGCGCCCGGCCCCGCGACGCCGGGGAGGTGGTCCTGGATGCGATGGTGGAGAGCGGAATACGCTCCTCCGTCCTCGCCGAGGAGGTCGGGCTGGGCCACGACCGCATCGTCATCAGCGCCAAGGTCTCCAAGGTGCAGGACCTGGTGACCGTTTATCGCAAGCTGGCGCCCCTGAGCGACTACGCGCTCCACCTGGGGCTGACGGAAGCCGGCATGGGCATTCCGGGCATCGTAGCCAGTGCCGCGGGGCTGGCCCCGCTTCTGCTCGAGGGGATCGGCGACACCATCCGCGTCTCGCTGACGCCCCGTCCGGGTGGGGACCGGACCGAGGAGGTACAGGTTGCGAAGCAGATCCTGCAGTCGCTCGAGATCCGCAACTTCGAGCCCCAGGTCACCTCATGTCCGGGATGCGGACGGACCACCAGCGTTTTCTTCCAGGAGTTGGCGGAGGACATCCAGGGCTATCTGCGCGCGCAGATGCCGGTCTGGAAGTCGATGCACCCCGGGGTCGAGGAGATGCGCGTCGCGGTCATGGGCTGCGTGGTGAACGGTCCCGGGGAGTCGAAGCACGCCGATATCGGCATCTCGCTGCCCGGCACCTTCGAGGAACCCAAGGCCCCGGTCTACGTCGACGGAGCCCACTACTGCACGCTCAAGGGCGAAGGCCTGGCGGACGAGTTCAAGGAGATCGTGGACGACTACGTGCGTCGCCGGTACGGGGTGGGGGAGACGGCGGGCGCGGGCGTCTGAGCCAGAGGCGGAGCAGCGGCTACGGGCTCGACAGATGCGTTTCGCATTCGCGGACACCCTCCTCGACGCCGGCGGCTCGGTACAGCTTCGCCGCCCTGTGCCACAGGATCCGCGCCCCTTCAGCGTCCCCGAGTTCCTCCCTGAGCAGAGCCATGGGCCGAAGGGCGTTGGCGTGGTTCAGGGGATGCGCCGTCCCGTCCCGATCGTACAGGTCGAGCGCCTCCTCGTAGCACCGTCCCGCGGAATCGAGCCGGCCCAGGCGCTGGTTCACCTGGCCAAGATGCCGCACGGCGTGTGCGAGCCGCAGCGGATCGCCGGCCTCCCGCGCGAGCGCGACCGAATCCTCGAACAGAGTCCGGGCCTTGTCGGGCTGGTCCAGGTCCAGCGCGACGTGACCGAGCTTGCCCAATGCGACGGAAAGCTCCTTGCTCGCACCCGCCTGCCGGGAGATTTCGCAAGCCCGGACAAGGTCGGCCTCGATCCGTGCCATGAGGACAGTCCGGGTCGCCTCGTCGGCCGGTCCCGACTGTAGCGCGTCCCAACGCGATCGCCACGCCTTCGCGATGAGCGCCCGCGCCTGCTCCTTCCCCTCTCCAGCCGGTTCGGAGCGTTGCGACATGGAGCGCCCGGATTCCACGGCCATCACCTTCTACGATGGCCCGGGGGAACCGGGGGGCGGAGCCCAGGGGCCGTCGCTGGTGGCGTCGAGGCGCGTGCGCACGGCCCGCCATCCCATCTCGCTGTCGGGCACCATCAGGATGTCCCACACTTCGCGCCGGATCACACCGTTGGTACCGGCCCCGTCGATCAGACGGACCACGCGCATCGACAGCCGCCCGCCGGCGATGGGTTCGGGCATGACGAGTTGGTAGAGCACGCCCGCATCCCGGATACGGCAACCCTCGGGGGAAGGGAAGTCGGGGCAGATCAGCACGTCCTCGACCGCGGCGACCTCGACGTAGCCGAGCTGCTCCAGCGCGCTCCGGTTCTCGTCGTCCAGCAGGGCGCGGCCGGTGGCGCCGGGAGGACGCCCGACCTGTTCGGCGAAGAAGGTGGGCTGCTCGCCCGGCGGGAGCACGTCGAAAATGACCTCGACGGCCTTGCGGTTGGCTCTTTGCGATGAAACGGGCTCGGGCGCGATAGCGGCAAGCGCGGTCAGTGCGGCTAAGGCCAGCAGGGCGAACCGCGCCGTCATGCGGGGGCCGTCCGGCCGACGGAGCCTACTTGCGGCATCGCTTCCTCCACGGCGAGCGTCTCCAGCGCGCGCCCGATGCGGTCGAGGGAGAGGTCCCTGCCCAGGTAGTACAGCACGTCGAAGATCCCCGGGCTCACGGCCTGGCCGGTGAGCGCCACCCGGAGCGGATGGATCAGGCGCCCCGCGCCCACCTCGAGCTCCTCGGCGAGATCCCGAAGCGCGCGCTCCAGCGGCTCGGGGTGCCACTCGCAGCCTTCGAGCCTCCGCCGCAGTGCATCGAGATATTCCCCTACCTGCGCACGGCGCTTCCAGTGCTTCCGCACAGCCTTGGGCTCGTATGCGATTTCGCCCGGCAGGTACAGCGACACGTTGCGGGCCAGCGCGTCCAGGCTGCGCGCGCGTGTCCGCAGCAGGTCGAGCAGGCCATCGTACCAGCCCGGACGGTCCTGGGCCGCCGCCTCCGCTGTCTGCGGGAGTTGGGCCATGCGCGCGGTCACGAGCGACCCCAGGCGGGCGAGATCCATGCGCGACAGGTGGCGGCCGTTGAGCCAGGCGAGCTTGTCGGCGTCGAACACCGAGCCCTTGCGCAGGATGCGCTTGAGCGAGAAGCGCCGGACGATCTCGTCCAGTTCCATCACCTCACGGTCGTCGCCGGGGGACCAGCCGAGCAGGGCCAGGAAGTTGACCATCGCCTCCGGCAGGATGTCGCGCCGATACTCGGCGATATCGGTGGCGCCGTGACGCTTCGAAAGGCGCTTGCCGTCCCGTCCGAGGATGAGCGGCACGTGGCCGAAGCGCGGCACCGGAAACCCCAGGGCCCGCGCCAGCAGGATCTGCTTGGGCGTATTGGACAGGTGGTCGTCGCCCCGGAGCACCATGTCGATGCGCGCGTGGGCATCGTCGCACACCACCGCGAGGTTGTAGGTCGGGCTGCCGTCGGCGCGCAGGATGACCAGGTCGTCGATGTCCCGGTTGCGGAAGCGCATCGGGCCGTGGACGGCGTCCTCCCATTCGGTCGAGCCCTCCGGGACGAGGAAGCGCACCGCGTGCGGCTCGCGCGCCTCGGCCCGCTCTTCGGCTTCGCCGGGCGCCAGCGCCTCCGCCCGCCGCCGGGCCGCCCGGGTGGCCTCGCCCGCCAGGCTGGCGATGTTGGCGCGGTCGCGGGCGAGCTCCTCGGGGGTGGAGAAGTCGCGGTACGCATGCCCGCCGGCCAGCAGCTTGCGGCCGGCAGCCGTGTGCTCGCCCACCCGGTTGCTCTGGAAGAACGGCCCTTCGTCCCGGTCGATGCCGAGCCACTCCAGCCCGCGCAGGATCGCATCGGTCATCGCTTCGCTCGAGCGGGCGCGGTCGGTGTCCTCGATGCGCAGCACGAAAGTCCCCCCGCTCTGTCGCGCAAGCAGCCAGTTGAAGAGCGCGGTGCGGGCGCCGCCGACATGCAGAAACCCCGTCGGCGACGGGGCGAAGCGAACGCGCACGGGTCAGGCCGGCGCGCGCGCGGCCCTCTGCCGGGCTCGCGCTCCACGCCCCTCGATGAGCAGGTAGATGGCCGGGGTGGTGGCCAGCACGAAGACCGTGGACGACAGCAGCCCGCCGATGAGCGCGTAGCCGAGCGCGTTCCAGATGGTGGAGTCGGCGGTCTCGGAGAAAAGCACCAGCGGGAGCAGCCCGAGCACCGTGGTGGCAGTGGTCATCAGGATCGGCCGCACCCGCTCGAGGGTGCCGGCGAGAATGGCGGCGTGCAGATCATCCCCGGATTCGCGCCGGACGCGGTTGATGTTGTCCACCAGCAGGATCGCGTTGTTCACCACGATACCGCCCATCATGATGACCCCCACGTACGCCTCCCGGGTGAACGACGCGCCCGTGTAGAAGAACATCAGGAAAACCCCGATCAGCGCCATGGGGACCGTGAGCAGGACGCACAGCGGCAGACGCACCGACTCGAAGAGCGCGGCGGTCACCATGTAGATGAGGAGGATCGACACAGCCAGCACCGCGTAGATCTGCCTGCGGTCTTCGTCGCTCCACCGGAATCCCTGATCCTCCTCGATCACGTAGCCAACCGGGAGTTCGGTGGACTCGATGATGCCGTCGTAGTACTGGTCGCCCAGCCGGCGCGGACCCGCGAACTCGTACGCCACCCTGCGCTCGTACTGCTGGTCCTCGCGGCGGATCCAGGCGAGTACGTCCACGGGGGCGATCGAGACTACGTCGCCCAGGCGGATGCCGGTGCCGGTGGAGGTGGCGATGATGGTCTCGAGCAACTCCTGCACATCGGTGTCGCGGTATCCCTCCAGCTTTACCTCGTAGCGTACCTCGTCGCCGCCGATCTTGAGTTGCGCCTCGCTGGTCTGGCCCGCGACGGCCGCGTTCATGCGCGCGACCAGCTCCTGCACCGAGATGTCGTGGCGCGCCAACTGGTCCCGCTCGATCTCGACGACGAACTCGGTCGCGCGCTCGCGGACGAATCTCCCGGCTGAGTTGGTGTCGATGCTGCGCACCCGCGGCACGCGCGCGAGCCGGTCACCCAGATCTTCGGCGATCTCGCGCACCTGCTCGTAGTTGTATCCAAGTACCTTCATGGAATAGTTCGGCGAAGCGCCTCCGCCTCCGCCGTAGAATCCCAGGCCGCGGCCGATCACCCGCACCTCGGCCCCGGTGAAGCCCAGGCTGTGGCTGAACATCTGTTCCTTGATGGCCATCGGGATGCCGGTGTTCTCGAGCGAATCGGGGAAGTTGACGGTGATCTGCCCGTACGTGCCGGTTACCCTCGACGTGAAGCGTTCCACCTCCGGAATCGCGGCCAGCCGCTCTTCGAACGAGCGAACCAGATTGTCGGTGCGCTCCAGGTCGGAGCCGCGCGGCAACTCGATATTGATGAGGACGTAGGTGTCCAGGCCGCCCATTCCCCCGCCCCAGAGCACGCCCCGGGTAACGTGGTTCTCGAACAGATACCACGATCCGCCGAACGCCAGCACCGCCACCGTCACCGCCAGCCAGGCGCGGCGCAGCGTGAAGCCGATGATGGTCGAGTAGAGCCGGGTATAGAGCGGCGTCCTCCGTCCGCGGCCCGCGGGTGCACCTGCGGAGTGCGCGTCGCCCGGGTCGCCGGACTCGGGGACGGCCCCGGCGGCGCGGGGCTGGCCTCGATGGGCTGAACCGGCCGCCGCTTCGTCCCTGCGCACACGGGGCAGCACGCGCGCGGCCAGCGCGGGGATGAATGTGAACGCCACCAGCAGCGAGGCCCCCAGCGTCAGCGCCACCACGATCGCGAGCGGCACGTAGAACACCCGCAGCTCCCCCTGCAGGTACACGAAGGGCACGAAGACAATGAGGGTGGTCGCGGTAGAGGTGAGGATGGGCAGCACCACCTGGCGGGTGCCTTCGGTTGCCGCATCCACGGCGGCTCGCCCCGCCTGCCAGCGGCGGAACACGCTCTCCAGGACCACGATGGCATTGTCCACGATCAGGCCGAACCCCATCGCCAGCCCCATGAGCGTGAGCAGGTTGAGGGTCATGCCCCCGAAGTAGATCAGGTTCAGCGAGATCAGCACCGAGAACGCGATCGTCATGAAGACGACCCCCGCGGAGCGGAACGAGCGCAGGAAGAGGAGCAGCACCGAGAAAATGACAAATGCGGAGATGAGCGCCCTCGTGCGCAAATCGGTCAGCTGCTCCTTGATCTGCTCGCTCTCGTCATGGTCGAGGATCAGGCTGGTTCCGGCGAGGCCCGCGCGTTCCAGTTGCGCCACCCTGGCCTTGACCGCGTCCGCCGCGCGCACCGTGTTGGCTCCGATCTCGCGGATCACCAGGAACGAGACCGAGGGCTGGGCGTTGATACGGTTGTAGGTTCGGGGTTCCTCGTAGCTGTCGCGCACATCCGCCACATCGGAGACGCGCACCAGTGTTCCGCCGTTCTCGAGCAGCACCGTATTCCGGATCTCGTCGGCGCGCGCAACGCGGTTCTGGATGGTGACCGACCATTCCTGATCGCCAGCCCGGACGGCCCCCGCCTCGCGCACAAGATCGAGGTCGTTGATCCGACGGTTGACCACACCCGGCGAAAGCCCGAGCGAGCTGACTCGATCCTCGTTGAGCTCGATCTCGATGAGGCGTTCGCGTCCTCCGCTCGCCTGCACCAGCGCCACGCCCTCGATCTGCGAGAGATCCGGCACCACCCGGTCGTCGAGATCGGCCCGGAGCGCCTCCAGCGTATAGGGGCCGGTGTAGGTGTAGCGCAGGAACCCGCGCTGGCTGCGGGACTCGAACTCGGGCGGGACGTACGGCTGCACGAGAATCCGCTGTACGGCCGCGGGCAGCTCCTCCTCAAGGGCCGAAAGCCGCTCGGAGAGGTCAAGGCGCGCGAAGTCCATGTCCGTGTCACGGCTGAAGTGGACCTCGATGCTGGATGTTCCCGTTCCCTGGAATTCCCGGGAGAGGGAGATGACCTTCTCGACTCCCCTGACCTGCTGGACGGCGGCTTCTATGGGGGAGGTCAGGAACGCTTCCACCGTCTCCGGGGAGGCGCCGGGCCAGCGCGCTTCCACGTTGAGCCGCGGCAGTTGGGTTTCCGGCAACAGGCCGATGGGGATGTTGCGCCAGGCGCTGGCTCCCATGAGGGCGACCGCCAGGCAGCCCATGGCCACCGCCACCGGCCGCCGGATGCTCCCGGCGATCACCGCGCCACCTCCACCGTCGGCGCGGGCACGATGCCGGAATGCCCGGAAACGCCGGCGGCGCTCACGGGAGCACCTCCGCCGCCCGGACCGGGCGCGGCGCGCGAGCCCGCCCCCGCAACCGGGCGTGGCCGCTCTCGACCACCGAGTACACCACCGGCACCACGATGAGCGTGAGCGCGGTGGCCACAACCAACCCCCCGATCACGGCGATGGCGAGCGGCGCGCGCAGGTCGGCCCCGCGCCCGATGCCCAGTGCCAGCGGCGTAAGCCCGCAGACGGTGGTCACCGTGGTCATGACGATGGGCCGCAGGCGCACCCTCCCGGCTTCCAGGATCGCCTCCCGCAACGCGGCGCCCCGGGCGCGTGCCTGATTGATGAACTCCACTTTCACAATCGCGTCGTTGACCACGATGCCCACCAGGATGACGACCCCGATCAGGCTCATGGTGTTCAGGCTCTGGCCCGAGAGCGCCAGCGCCAGCACTGCGCCGGAGAGCGCGAGCGGAACCGAAATGAGAATGATCACCGGGTGTCTGAAGGACTCGAACTGTGCCGCCAGGATCATGTAGACAAGTACCAGGGCGAGTGCAAACGCGAAGGCGAGGTCGCGGAACGAGCGGCGCATCTCCTCGTTTTCCCCGCCCACGTCGACGCGCACGTCGAAGGGCGGCGGAAGCGCAGCCAGTTCGTCGTCCACCGTGGCTATGGCACGGTTGAGGCCGCCGGAGATCACGTCGGCGTAGACGGTGACCACGCGCCCCTGGTCCTCGCGGTGGATCTCCGCCGGGCCCACCGCCTCGCGCACGCTGACCAGCTCCCGCAGGGGCACGCCGCGCACCTGCAGGGCGTCGAGCGTCTCGGCGGAAAAGCGCAGCGCGTCGGGCAGCCTCACCACCACGTCGATCTTGCGGTCGAAGTCGACGAACTCGGTGGCCCGGTCGCCGCGCATGGCGCGCTCGATCTCCTCCGCGATCAGGCGCGGATCCACGTTGTGACGCGCGGCCACGTCGCGCAGGATCTCGACCTGGACCTGCGGCTGACCGCGGCCGGTGCCCACGCGCACGTTGCCGACCTCCGCCAGTGTCGACAGCTCTTCGCGAACGGTCTCGGCGTAGGCGTAGCTCTCCGCGAGGTTCTCGCCGCGGATGCGCACCGCGATGTCGGCGTCGGCACCGCCCAGGACCGTGCCTAGGGCGGTCGCCTGTCCCGCCTCGAAGGCGAGCGTCCCGGGTGGGAAGCGGGCCTCGACCGCGCGCACCCGCTCCAGCACGTCGTCCGTCGCGATCCCCGGGTGCACGCGGACCTCAAGAGTGCCCGTGTGCGCGCCCGAGGTCTCCTCGCTCTCCATGTAGGAGCGTACGTCCTCGCCCACGCGAGAGAAGACGGTCTCGACGCCGGGATCGTCGCGAAGCGTCCGTTCGATCTCCTCCACCGCCAGCGCGGTCGCGGCCAGCGCGGTACCCTCCGGCAGCTCGAGACGCACGCGGAACCCGCCCTGGTCGACGTCGGGCAGCAGGTCTCGATCGAGGGCCAGCGCGAGCGCCAGCGTGGCGGCCAGCGCGGCGGCGGAAACCGCCATCACCCGCCCGCGGTGGTCGAGTGAAATCTCGAGGAGTCGGTGATAACGGTCGGCGAAACGCTGGAACCCGCGATCGAAGGCGGTGAGCAGCGGCCCGAACAGGCGGCTGCACACCCCGGCGAGCCCCTCCCACCAGAAGCCCACCAGCGCGCGCCCCAGCGCGAAGGCTCCCGCGATCAGCCGGAAGGGGAGCACCACGACCCACAGAAGCGCCCGCCCGATCCTGGCCAGCACCCCCCGCCGGAGCTCCGGCCGGGTGCGTTCGGCTCGATCGGGCGCCCGCGCCCGGTCCACGAAGCGCGCCGCCATCCCCGGCAGCAGGGTCAGCGCCACCAGCAAGCTGGCCAGCAGGGAGAAGGCCACCGCGAGCGACAGGTCGCCGAACAGTTCGCCCGCCACCCCCTCGATGTAGATGATCGGCCCGAACACCGAGATGGTCGTGAGGGTCGAAGCCGTGATCGCCCCCTGGACCTCCTCGCCCCCGAGGGCGGACGCCTCCGCCGACGGGACGCCCGATTCCCGGTGCCGGAAGATGTTCTCGAGCACGATGATGGAGTTGTCGACCAGCATCCCCACCCCGAGCGCCATCCCGCCCAGGCTCATGATGTTGAGGGAAACTCCGAACGCCTCCATGAGCGCAAAGGCGCCCACGACGGAGATCGGAATCGCCAGCGCGATGGCGAACGGGTAGCGCGGGTCGCGCAGGAAGAAAAAGAGCACCAGGAACGCCAGCATGCCTCCGAACACCAGGGCCTGCACCACGTTGCTGATGGAATCGGAAATGAACCCCGCCTGCGAGTAGGCGATGTCCACGGTGATGTCGGGAAACTCGGCCGCCAGGATCCCGAGCGCCTCCTGGATCTCGTCGGCCACCGCCACGGTGTTGGCCCCGGATTCCTTGTACACCAGCAGCCCCACCGCCTCCGTGCCGTTGTATCGGGCGATGGACTCCCGGTCGGCGAATCCGTCGACCACCCGGGCCACGTCGTCCATGCGCACCAGGCGAAAGCTGCCCTCCCCCTCCTGTTGTCCGCCCGTCTCGGTCTGCTGGCGTCCCACGACGACCTCGCCGATCTCGCCCACGGTCTGAAACTCGCCCAGGGTGCGCAGCGGGTAACGGTAGCGTCCGCGCAGGATGGATCCTCCGGGTGCGGAAAAGTTCGCGCGGTCGAGCGCGACCGCCACGTCCTCCATCTCGAGCCCGTACGACAGGAGCAGGTCGGGGTCCACCTCCACCTGGATCTCGCGGTCCAGTCCGCCCGTGACCGCAGCCTGCGCCACCCCGTCGAGCTGCTCGAGCCTGCGCCGGAACACCGTTTCCACGAAGTCCTTGGTCGCCCACAGGTCGGCGCCTCCGGCAACGGAGAGCACCATGATGGGTTCGGACTCGGGATCGATGCGCAGGATGCGCGGCCGCTCCGAGGTCTCGGGAAGGAACTCGCGGATGTTGTCGACGCGCTCGCGCACGTTGAGCATGGCGAAATCCATGTCCGTGCCCCAGGCGAAGCGCAGCGTCACCAGGCTCACTCCGTCGCGCGAAACCGAGGTCACCTTCTCGACCCCCGGCACCGCAGCTCCCTGCGCCTCCACCAGCTCGGTGATGAGCCGCTCGACCTCCGCAGGCGCCACGTCCGGGTAGGTTGTGTAGACCACCAGGCGCGGGTAGCTCACGTCGGGAAGCAGGTCGATCGGCAGCCGCAGGAAGGAGATGATGCCAAGCAGGGAGATGGCCAGGAAGAGCATGGCCACGGCGACGGGCCGCCGCGTCGAGATGCGGGGAATCGACATGCGTCAGGAACCGGGGATCGACATGCGTCAGGGAAGCGGGGTCCCGCCGTCCAGGGGCCCGCCCACGACCTGCTCGAGGGCGATGCGGGCGACGGCGAAGTCGTAGCGGGCGTTGATCGCGGTCCGCCGCTCGTTGGCCGCACCCTCGATCGCGAGTTGCAGGTCGGAGAAGGTAACCGTCGTCAGGCGGTACCCCTCTCGCGCCAGCCTGAGGCGCTCCTCCGCGATCTCGCTCGACCGTTCCGCCAGCCGGTAGCTGTCCCAAGCGCCGCGCAGGTCGATGAGACGGGAGCGCACGTCGCGTTCAGTTTCCAGACGGGTCTGGCGCATCTGCTCCTCGGCATTGGCCAGCTGAACCTGAGCTTCGGCGATATTGCGCTCGGTGGAAAACCCGGTGAAGACCGGCAGGGACACGCTCAGCCCGGCGGAGGCGAATCGCGTATCCTCCGAGAAGGGCTTGAAAGCCGCCCCATAGTCCTGAGCGTAGGCCCTCTGGTTGAAGTTGGTGTTCAGGCGGAGCGTCGGCCAGCGCGCGCTCCGTTGCGCGCTCAGCGAAGCGCGGCCGACGTCCACCTCCGCCTGACGCTGCCGAAGGCGGGGACTGAGGTCCGACGCACGGCTGATGAGCACGGCCTCGTCGAGAGATGCGGGATCAAATGGCTCCGGTGGGGTTCCGCGGGTCGTGAATTCGTCCACGTCCGGCGCGGCGACCTCCGCGCGCAAGCTGAGCAGAGCCTTGGCGTGTTCGTTTTGCGCCTCGCGAACCGCCCGTTCCTGCCGCTGCACCTCCAGCTCCGCACCCAGCACGTCGACCTGTGTCCCGACGGCGAGTTCAAAGAGCCTGCGCGTGCTCTCCAGATCCACCCGCTTGCCCTCCAGAATCGCGAGTTCAAGCTCCAGGAGGTCGGAATGCCGGATGGTCTGATAGAAGCTGTTCGCCACGCGCCCATAGGTGTCGGTCAACTCGGCTTCGACGCTCCGCTCCCGGGCAATGCCGCGGGCGCGCTCGGCTCCCCGCTGGTGAAACCGGCCCCCACCCTCGAACAGAGCGATGCCGGCGGAGATGGTCTGGCTCGACGACGAATTGGTGACCCACTCCACGTTGGGGTTGGCGATCGGATTGCCGAAAAAATCCTCGGCCTGAAGCCGCCGGTTGAGGGTTACGCCGGTGCCGAAGTTCAGGCTGAGATCCGGCAGGAAAGCCCCCCACGCCGCGCGCATCCCTGCCGGCGTCAGCTCCAGGTTGTTGATCGCTTGGCGCAGCACGGGATTGTTCTGTCTCGCCAGCTCCAGGGCGTCTTCCAGAGAAAGCACGGGCGGCTCCTGCGCCTCGAGTGGGACCGCCGCGAGCACTGCGGCGAGAAACCACCCCGCAACGACGCCCGGCAGCGCCTCCCGGCGCCTCATCGTCCCGACCCGCCGGAAGCTCCCGCCCCCGCCGGCATGTCGCCCTCCGCAAGCTGGACGGCTGCATCGTGCCCAAGGAAATGGTGGCCGTCGACGAGCACGATCTCGCCGGGACCGACCATCGAGGTTTCCGGGTTTTCCACGATCTCGACCACCCGGTCGTTCTCGAGCCCCGTAGTGACGTAACGCCACTCGGTGCGGCCGATTTCCCCCTCCTCCTCATTGAAGACGAAGAGCATGGTGCGCCGGTCTCGCTCCAGGACCGCCGATCGCGGAACCAGGATGCGCTCGGTGAAGTGTTGCGCGTCCAGCGAGACGCTGGCGTACATCCCGGGCTTGATCCTGCCGCCGGGGTTGGAGAGCAGCACGGTCACGCGCGCCGAGCGGGTTTCGAGGTCGATGACCGGGTTGATCGTTTCCACCGTGCCGGTGAAGGTCTCGCCCGGGAACGCGGCGAAGGTCATGGTGGCGCGCCGGCCCTCCTCCAGGAGTCCGATCTCTCCCTCGAGCACCTGGGCCTCGACCTTGATCGGGTCCAGCTCCACGACGGTGACCAGCTCTTCGGCCTGAGCCACGAACTGGCCCGGCACGACCCGCAGGTCGGCGACCCGCCCGGCGAAGGGAGCGCCGATGCGCGTCCACGAGAGTTCCAGCTCCGCCTGGCGAACGTTCACCGTGGCCTCGTTCAGCCCGCTGCGCGAGCGAGCGACCCGCGCCCGCTCCGCCCGTACTTCGGGATCGGCGATCTCGTCGTCGAAGAGCACGATCTGTTCGTAGTCGGCCTGCGCCTGGGTGAGGGTGCTGTTGGCACGCGCCAGCGCCAGCGCGTACTCGGTGGTATCGATCTGGATGAGGAAGGCGTCGGAATCGACCGGATCGTTCTCGCGCACCCGCACCTCCCGCACCTGGCCGGCAACCCGGGCCGAGAGAGTGGCGCGCCGAAACGCGGCCGCGCCCCCCGACGCCGTGATGCGGATCCAGAGCGTATCGCGCAGCACGCGCGCCCCGCTGACCGGCTGTGCGCGCCGGGCGAAGCTCTCGAGCGACGCCTCCGGCACTTCGAGCGTCGTCGCTTCAGCAGAGGTTGCGGCGTCCTCTTCCTCCGGGGTGGGGCGCAGCCTCAGGTAGATCCCCCCACCGAGCATGACCGCGATGATCACCACGGTCGTGACTCCCAGCGTCGTCTTCGAAAAGCTCATGGGCCGTGTTCCTTCAGGTCGCTGGCTCTACGGGCCGTTGTCCGCGGTGCGAGGTGGCGCCAGGGGCATCCGCAGGGTGTACCCCACGGCACACTGAAACGATCTTCCAACTGGACATTTTCGATGATCGGATGCCATCAGAGGGTTGCCCATCGACGCGCCACGGACAAGGTGGCGGGCAGGCGCGGGCGCGGCCATGGCAGTACGGGATTCCGTGCTTGCTCTCCACCCCTGCGCGGCCTAGTATTTCTCCCTTTCCGGTCTGCCGCGGAGTCGGTCGACCGACCAGCCAACTGAATCGACGGGCGCGCCGAACCACTGTCCATGCTCCCACCTCCAAACGAGATTGAGCGCCGCATTCTGGACTACATGGAGTCCTATCTGCGCCGCCACACCTACCAGCCGTCGGTTCGCGAGATCGGGGCGAAATTCGGCATCAAGAGCACCAAGACCGTCTCCGAACACCTCAAGGCGCTCGCTGCAAAGGGGTATCTGGAGCGCGACCCGTCCCGTTCGAGGGGTGCGCGCATCGTGGGGCTCGACCTTAACGCCGAGACGCGCTCGGTGCCCTGTTACCCGCGGATCGGACACCGGCGAGACGATGGCCGCGAGGAGGACCCGCCGCAGTCCTACGCCATCGACCGCCGCCTGGCGGGTGCGGCCGGATCGTTTTTCGTAAGGGTTTCCGGCGACGAAGCGGGCGCGCTGGGATACGAGGATGGCGATCTCCTGCTGGTGCAGCCCGTCCTGGCGCCGGAGATCCGGGATGGCGACATCCTGGCCGTGCATGTGGCCGACGGGGCGGGCTTCTATCGTTACGACCAGGCCGGAGATCTCCTGCATCCCGGTTCACCGGAGGCCGCCGCGATTCCCGCGATGCGCCTGGAGGCCGTGGCCGTGGCCGGCAGAGTGACGGCGTGTCTGCGGCAGGTGGCAGAGCCCCCCGGCCCGGACGCATCCAGCGACACCCCCTCGGGCCGCCGCTGGCGCCGAAGTTCCCGGCGAATCGCAGATGTTCGCGAGGGACGCGGGAGGCGTGGCCGGCAGCAGCGCTAGCAGTCGAGGGGCTGCCAACGCTTCACGGGGGCCCGTTACCTCCCGGCCCGGGGACCAGGCTTTCATGGCTCGCGCCCTGGAGATGGCCCGGCTCGCGGAAGCCCGCTCCGAGGTCCCCGTGGGAGCCGTCCTGGTGCTGGACGGCGAGGTCGTGGCCGAAGGGCACAACCGGACGCGCGCCGATGCGGATCCCACCGCGCACGCGGAAGTCGTGGTGTTGCGTGCGGCCGCCCGCAGGCTCGGGTTCAGGATCCTGCCGGGCGCCACCCTCTTCGTGACCCTCGAGCCTTGCGCGCAGTGCGCCGGTGCCATCGTCCTCGCGCGCGTCACGCGCCTGGTCTTCGGGGCCTCCGACCCCAAGGCGGGGATGGCGGGCAGCCTGGAGAACCTGGTCCAGGATCCGCGTCTCAACCACTCGGTCGAGCTGACGGCAGGCGTGCTGGCGGAGCCCTCCGGGGAGCTGCTGCGGTCGTTCTTCAGGGCGCGCCGCTAGCGGCGCAGTGCGCGCGCTCGGGGCGCGTTGGCTACCCCTGTCCCGGCGCCTCCGCCTCGACCGACGTTCCCCGGAAGCGCAGGACGGCCCACAGCACGGCCACGCCGAGCGACAGCGCCAGCCACGGCGGCAGGCCGTACGCTGTGCCTATGTTGCCGAGCACCATGCCCACCACGCCAACCAGCAGGGCGTAGGGAAGCTGCGTGCGCACGTGATCGATGTGATCGCAGCCGGATGCCGTGGAAGAGAGGACGGTCGTGTCGGAGATGGGCGAGCAGTGGTCTCCGAAGATGGCGCCCGCCAGCACCGATCCGGTTGCCCCGAGCAGGATGACCTCCGCGCTGCCTCCGTCGAAGCCGACGCTGCCCCCCAGGGTGATGGTCAGGGGGATCACCAGCGGGATCAGGATGGCCATGGTCGCAAACGAGGTGCCGGTTGCGAACGCCATGGCCGCTGCGGTGGCGAACACCAGCACGGGGATGAGTTCGAAGGGAATTGCATCCCCGAGGGTCCGGGCCAGGAAATCCGCGGTCCCGATCTCCCCCGTGATCGCCCCCAGCGACCAGGCGAAGACGAGGACCAGCATCGCGGTCATCATCGCCTTCATCCCCGCGACCAGGGACGACAGGGTCTCCTGGAGGGTGAGGATGCGCTGCCCCAGCGACAGCGCCATCGCCACAAGGCACCCCGCCAGCGAACCCCACAGCAGGGTGGCGTAGGGATCCGCCTGCCCCAGGACGTCCATCAGCGGCGCTCCCGGCCCCGTAGCCGCGCTTCCGGACACGTACAAGCCGATCAGCACGGTGAGGACAACGGTGAGCACGGGAAGGGCGGCGTTCCACCACCGCCGCGGGGCGCCCTCGACCGGTTGCAGCAGCGTGTCCGTCGTGTCGGTGACCGGGGTCGATCCGGGCCGGGTCAATCCCCCCCCTGTGGCGGCGCGCCGCTCCGCCGTCGCCATCTCGCCCAGGTCCCGGTTGGTGTAGCTCACCAGCGCCACGAAGACCAGCGCCAGCAGGGGATAGAAGAGGTACGGGATGGTGCTGAGGAACACGGCGAAGGCGCTCGACGACGTGAGCGACGCAGCGAGCTCCGGGTTCGTGGACGCGTGCTGCTCCGCCGCGAGCTGCAGCCCCTGGTCGATGAGCGATATCTCGTAGCCGACCCATGTCGAGATCGGGACGATGGCCGCCACCGGCGCCGCCGTCGAGTCGACCAGGTACGCCAGCTTCTCCCGGGAGATGCGGAGCCGGTCGGTGATGGGCCGCATGGTGGTGCCCACGATGAGGGTGTTGGCGTAGTCGTCGAAGAATATGGTCAGCCCCGCGAGCCAGGTGGCGAGCTTCCCCCGGCGCGGGGTGGTGGCGACCGGCGACACCGCCTCCACGATGCCGAGGGTGCCCCCGTTGCGGGCGATGATGCCCACCATCCCGCCAAGCAGCAGCGAGAACACCACGATCTGCGTCTGGCCCGAGTCGTCGGCCAGCGCGGGCACGATGAAGGTGTCCACCGTGCGCCAGGTGGCGGCGAGCGGGTTGAAGCCCGCCACCGCCAGCGCGCCGAGCCAAACCCCCGCGAACAGCGCGGCCAGCACCTCGCGGAAGATCAGCGCGAGCAGGATGGCGACCAGCGGCGGCACGATGGAGTACCACGCGGGCGCGTAGTGCGGCTCCACGGCCTCGGTCGCCGCGCCCACCCGCACCTCCAGGGGCAGATCCGCCCGCGACTCCACGATCAGATCGGCCACCGCCAGCGACTGGTTGGCGTCAACGGCTCCCGAGCGAAGCAGGCTGCCATCGGCGGTCCGGACCTCGAACCAGCTCGACTCGTCGGGCGCGCCCGCCAGCGTGAGCGTGAACGGCAATCCTCCCATGACGACGGCCGGGTGCTCTTCGACCCCCTGGGCCACGAGACGGCCGGCGCCGGAAGTCAGGATCGACAGGACGAGCAGGAGAGCGAACGGTATGCGCCGCATCGGGAGTCCTCGGAAGGGATTGGGAGTGACCGGGGGCGGGCGCCCGGAGACCCGCGCGCAACTGTCGGGGACAGCCGCTGGCAAGGTATCGCGGCACGGGGAGCGTTGCCACCGGCGAGCATGCGCCCATATCTTCGCCTCCGAGTTTCCGCGACCGAAGGCAACAGCCGACCATGCCCAATCAGTTCCGCATCCCGATCATGCGAGAAGACGCAGTGGGACGGGCGATCGCCCGCATGGCGCGCGAGATCCTGGAGCGCAACGAGGGAACGGAGCGCCTCGCGCTGATGGGGATCCACCGCCGGGGCGTCCAGATCGCGCGGCTGCTGCAGGACGAGATCGAACGCGCGGCCGGCGTCCGCGTGCCCCGCGGGTCCATCGACATCACCCTGTACCGTGACGACCTGATGGCGATCGGGCCCAGGCCCGTGATCGGTGAGTCGAAGCTGCCCCCGGGAGGCATCGACAACCGCGCGGTGGTGGTCGTGGACGACGTCATCTTCACGGGGCGCACCGCCCGGGCCGCCATGAACGAGCTGATGGACTGGGGGCGCGCGTCCCGCATCTACTACTGCGCCCTCGTGGACCGCGCGGGCCGCGAACTGCCCATCCAGCCCGACATCGTGGGCCGGGCGGTGACGGTGCTCCCGCATCAGCGGGTCGACGTCCTGGTGCCCGACATCGACGGGGTGCTCGGCGTGGACGTCGTCACGACATCGCCGGAGGCTGCGTGAGCCGTTCCGCCGCCGCTGCTCCGGCGCTGGGCAAGGACCTCGTCGGCATCGAACATCTCAGCGCCCGGCAGATCACCAGCGTCCTCGACACCGCGGAGCCATTCAAGGAGATCTCCGAGCGGCGCATCAAGAAGGTGCCGACCCTGCGCGGGATCACCATCGTCAACCTCTTCTTCGAGGCCTCCACGCGCACGCGCATATCCTTCGAGTTTGCGGAGAAGCGCCTTGCGGCGGATACCGTCAACATCGGCGCGAGCCGCTCGTCGGTGGCGAAGGGAGAGACGCTGGTGGACACCGCCCGCAACCTGGAGGCCATGAAGATCGACATGGTGGTGATGCGGCACTGGGCGTCGGGGGCGGCGCGCTTCCTCGCGGAGCGCATCCCGTCCAGCGTGATCAACGCGGGGGACGGCGCGCACGAGCACCCCACCCAGGCGCTGCTGGACATGCTTACGCTGCGCGACCACCTGGGCGCCATCGCCGGCCGGCGGGTGTGCATCGTGGGGGACGTACGCCACTCGCGGGTGGCCCGCTCCAACATCTTCGGGCTGCTGACGCTCGGCGCCGAGGTCGGCGTGTGCGGCCCTCCGACGCTCATCCCGCCGCACATGCGCGAACTCGGGGTGCGCATCTTCCATCGCGTGGAGGAGGCGATCGAGTGGGCCCACGCCCTGAACGTGCTGCGCCTCCAGCTAGAGCGCATGGAAGCCGGCTTCGTGCCCAGCCTGCGCGAATACAACCGCATCTGGGGGGTCTCGCGCGCGCGGCTGGCGGCGGCGCCCGAGCCGCTCCTCATTCTGCACCCGGGTCCCATGAACCGGGGGGTGGAGATCGACAGCGACGTGGCTGACGGGCCCCACTCGGTGATCCTCGAGCAGGTGACCAACGGGGTGGCGGTGCGCATGGCGGTGCTCTACCTGCTGAGGGGCGGGCGGCCCGACAAGGCCGAGGCGGCCAAGGCGGAGGAGGTCGCGTGAGCCCGCGCCCGCTGTGGATTCGCGGAGGGAGGATCATCGACCCGGCCGCGGGGATGGACGCCACCGGCGACCTGCTTCTGCTCGACGGGCTGTTATACAAATCAGACGCTGCCGACGTACTTACGCGT